>NZ_JAMSKZ010000002.1:0-377857 GCF_023806725.1 Lactiplantibacillus sp. C232 | reverse complement strand
GCTTCTTGAACAACTAAATCAGTAATATTTGGGTCTTTAATTTGGAGCAGTACTTTAGTAGAATGGTCTTGGGACATATCTGACACTCGCTTTCAATTGGTTTTGGTCGACTTGATTGTAGCACAGGACGATATGTCCTTTTGTTGTACATAAAAATAGTGTTGATGGATTTTATCCATCAACACTAAATATCATAGACCCCAAAAAAGCGCAGGAAAAAAGCCGACCCCGAGGAGTCGACTTTTTCCGAATCAAAAATCCAATTATTTAACAGCTGGAGTCTTGAACCAGCCAATCCGTGATGTAACAACATCAACGATGGCCTTCTTACCAGGTGCCAATAACTTACGAGGGTCGTAGCCCTTACCGATTTGGTCTGCGCCAGATTCGATGTAAGCACGAGTTGCATTGGCAAAAGCAACTTGGTTTTCGGTGTTAACGTTAACCTTGCTAATACCCAATTCAACAGCCTTAACGATTTGGTCCTTAGGAATACCAGAACCACCGTGAAGTACCAATGGCATCTTAACGGCTTCTGAGATTTCTTGAAGACGATCGAAGTGTAAGCCAGTCCAGTTTTCTGGGTACTTGCCGTGGATGTTACCAATCCCAGCGGCTAAAATGTCGATACCAGTAGCAGCTAAAGTCTTAGCTTCTTCAACATCAGCTAATTCACCTTCACCGATGATACCGTCTTCTTCACCACCAATTGAACCAACTTCGGCTTCAACAGAGATGCCCTTAGCATGAGCTAATTTGACGATTTCCTTAGTCTTTTCTAGGTTTTCGGCAAATGGTAGGTCATGGCCATCAAACATAACTGATGAGTAACCAACTTCGATACATTCCTTGGCAGCTTCGTAGTTACCGTGGTCTAAGTGCATAACAACAGGAACAGTGATGTTCATGCTTTCCATTTCATCAGCAACTAAGTCCATAACGAGCTTGTAGCCGCCCATGTACTTAGCAGCACCCATTGAAACTTGGATAATAACTGGGGTGTTAGTGTCTTGAGCACCCTTCAAGATGCAACGAGTCCATTCAAGGTTGTTTGTGTTGAACGCACCAATAGCATAATGGTTCTTGTATGCGTCTTGTGTCATATCAACAGCATTTACAAATGACATAAAATAACCCTCCTAGGTTAATTAAGAGATACGATTTTTGAATCACATTCATTTTAGCACATTTTACATAGGAGTGATAACCGATTTGTCATATTTATTAACCAACGATTCCCCGTCAATTCTTGCTTATTTGACAACCGCCCGTTTGTAAACCCTTCCATTTATATAAAATCAGTTACAGATCAAGCCAAAAGTTGCTTCGAATTTAATCAATAATTAATTGTGAATATTATAACAGCAATCCGTTCGGTAAAAATGTAAGCGAACAGTTTATTTACATTTATATACGCTATTAAATCAATAATTATAGTGTTTTAAAAGCAATTTATGAAATTAAATATTAGCTATTTACATTTGTGAAAAAGTATTTATAATAGTGATTGTGAAATAAGAAACAAGTTGATTTTGCATAGGAGGAACCGTGAATGCTGAAAGAAATGGAAGAAACAACCGTATCACGTTCAATCGATCGGTTAGTCTTAAATGCTTCGTTAGCTGCCAACCGTCTTGAAGTCATGGACCAAAGTCAAGTTGATCAGGCTGTCGCTGCCATGGCCCGCGCTGCCCACGCTGCTCGTGGCATGCTGGCCGCTATGGCCGTCGAAGAAACGGGTCGCGGAAATTATCGTGATAAAGTTGCGAAGAACGACTTTGCAGCCAAAAACGTTTATAACTACATCAAGGATGACAAGACGGTCGGTATCATTAATGACGATCCAGTCAGTGGCGTGATGAAAGTTGCTGAACCAGTTGGAATTATTGCGGGGGTCACCCCAGTTACCAACCCAACATCAACCGTCATTTTCAATGCCATGTTAGCATTAAAGACTCGCAATCCCATTATTTTTGGTTTCCATCCCTTTGCACAAAAATCTTGTGTTGAAACTGGCCGAATCATCCGCGATGCTGCTATTGCCGCTGGCGCTCCTAAGGATTGGATTCAGTGGATCAAGACGCCTAGCCTTGAAGCAACCAACACCTTGATGAACCATCCGGGCGTCGCTACCATTATTGCAACTGGCGGTGCCGGCATGGTCAAGACCGCGTATTCAACTGGTAAACCGGCACTCGGTGTTGGCCCTGGTAACGTGCCATGCTTCATCGAGCAAACCGCAGACATTCAACAGGCAGTCAGTGATGTCGTCACTTCCAAGTCATTCGACAACGGCATGATCTGTGCTTCCGAATCAAACTTAATCGTTGCTGATCAAATCTATGATCAAGTTAAACGTGAATTAAGTCACAACGGTGTGTACTTTGTCGGTACCGAGAACTTCAAGGCCTTAGAAGCAACTGTCATGAACCTGGATAAACAGGCTGTTGACCCGAAAGTAGCTGGGCAAACGCCATGGCAAATCGCTCAGTGGGCTGGCTTTGATGTCCCATCCGATACCAAAGTATTAGCAGTTGAGTTGCCTAGCATCGGTGGTGACCAAGTCTTATCACGAGAAAAGTTATCACCAGTCCTCGCCGTCGTTCATGCCAAGGATACTGAGGCCGGCTTCAACCTGATGAAACGCAGCCTAGCACTTGGCGGACTGGGACATACGGCCGCCTTGCATACGACCGACGAAGCTGTTATGAACAAGTTTGCCTTAGAAATGACTGCTTGTCGAGCATTGATCAACGTGCCGTCTTCACAAGGTGCCATTGGTTATAAATATGATAACGTCGCACCATCCTTAACACTCGGTTGTGGAACATGGGGGCATAACTCGATTTCACACAACTTGGAAGATTGGGATCTACTAAATATTAAGACCGTTGCAAAACGCTTAACTAAGATTCGCTAAAGTTTCATCAATCAGGATAATAAATTTAAAATTGCCGCTAACAAATGCGCCCGCTGAAGTCAGTCTGCTTAACTTCAACGGGCGCATTTTAGATTTATGACCAAGTTAAGCCAACTTCTTAACCGTCCACGCATCGCGAAAACGATCCGGTCGGTACAGAAACCACCGCCCCAAACTCCAAGTTAGATAGGCAACGACCAGCGCCATTATAATCCCAGTCGATAATGGCATATACGCATGATAGTTATCCGTTAGCAACCCTAAAACACCGTTACCAAATTGTGAACAGCAAATTGCAACAATTAGATAAATAATTGAAAAGCCCAGGACGGCTCCGCGCCACTGCGGAAAGCGGAAAAAATCCCCACTATTTTCCAAAGATAAATGCTCAAACGCCCAGCGGTTAAGCAAATACAGGCCGCCACCGATAACACCACAAATCACCCAAGTGGTTAGTAAGCCCCCGGGTTTCCAGCTCGGCAGCTGACCTAAAACATCCACCTGCTCATATTTAAGCTTCGTTAATCCTGCAGCAAGATTGATCAAGCCATCATATGCAAAGGGCAAGCTACAAACGAAGACAAATGTCGCAAGCGCACTCGCAAAGATATGGCCAACCCATAACCCGAACGTAGCGGCTAATAATCCAAACACTAACATTACTGCCAGGATTCCAAGTTCTTCATACAATGTCGTAAGCCAATCAATCCGCACCTGCTGTTTAGCCAACACGCGCCAAGCAATCAGTCCAAAAACAGCTTCCGCCAACATGTATGCGCTGACCAACATCCCAATAAGTAACCCGATCTTACGCCGATAAATTTGCTTTCGAGCGACCGGCAAACTAAATAAATATTGATTAAAATTCGTGAAATTATCGCTTAAAAATAGTGCGACTCCTAGCACCAGACTAACGATGATGGCGACCACCGTTTCCATCCGAAGATGAGTGGCTTCCATCAACGCAAAACTACTGACATTTTGTGCAACATACCGTGACGGATTATGGGCAATACTGTAGCCTTCCTTTATGCCTACTAGTAGTAAGACACCGCCCGCCGTTAATAACAACGTGCGATAGTGGCGCCATAACAACTGCCATAACTTTCGTTTCGTCATTTTATCGTCCCCCTAAGATAATAATTCAAAGTCAGCTTCATCCGTCAGATTAGCCATAAACAAGTCTGCTAATGAGAGTGGTAAATCTTCTTGAAATACCGGGTTAGTTGTCGCTAATTGAGCCTGGACCTCAGCATTATAATCTTCAAACACTACCACGATAACCCGACCAGAAACGTGTACAATATGGCCTAATTGTTTAACAACGGCTGGAATCTGCTTGTCACGATACACTAATTGAACTTTTCGTGCACTTCGTCGCATGGCTTCTAATTGATAGTCATTGACAATGCGACCGTGTTTAAGCATCAACGCGCGGTCAATAACCCCCTCTAATTCAGCCAAATTATGTGACGCAATCACGATTGAACGGTTTCCCGTAGCCACTTCATCAATTAGAATACCAAGAATGTTTTTTCGAATTAGGACATCCAAACCATCTAGCGGCTCATCCAAAAAGAGATACGGCGCTTGCGTCGCAACACTGAGAATGATTGTAAACAAACCAAACATTCCCTTAGAGAAATGGCGTAATTTTTGTTTGGACGTCAGATGATAACGGTCTAACAATTGCGCAAATTTGGCATTATCAAAGTCCGGGTAAGCAGCTTGATAATACCACTGGATTTGCGCAATCGTCGCGCCTTTAAAAAAATTTGCCAGTGGATCAATAAAACACAGTTGCGTCCGCATTTCCGGTTGATCAACAACCTCTTGCCCATCAACCAGGACCTGACCATGATCCGTGAGGTACTGCCCATTGATTGTCCGAAAAAGGGTTGTTTTCCCAACCCCGTTACGGCCAACAACACCGACGATTTGACCAAGTCCAATCTCAAAACTAATGCCATCTAACGTCTGGTGATGGTCAATGCGCTTACTTAACTGATTAATCACTAAACTCATTATTTTTCCCCCATTTGATCAAGCCAGCCATGCAATTCAGCAATACTGACGCCTCTTTGACCCGCTAGCCTGACAATTTGTGTAAACTGTTCCCGTAATTCTTGTCGGAACAGCGTTGAATCCACCACTTTAACGTACGTGCCTTTTCCCGGAACCGTCTCGATAATTTGCTGTGTCTCCAGTCGCTTATAGGCTTTACTGACCGTATTCGGATTCAGCAAGTGTTGACGAGCCATTTCACGCACCGACGGCAGTTGTTCACCACTTTGTAACACACCATGAGCAATATCTTGTTCAATACCGGTTACTATCTGAGCGTAATACGGTTGTCGGCTTCCATGATCAATTTGCATGGCCCACCTCCATTTAATACACAGTCGTTACTTCGCTTACGTTAAATAGTACAGTATAGTACAGTTATAAACAAGCTAAGAAAACGTTAAAATCAGGCCACTTGTACAGTCCAAACAGTGTCCTTTAGACCTAGTAGGAATAGTCCTCAGCCGTCACGAAAAAAGCCCGTATCTGCCAATCGTGGTAAATACGGGCTTCTATATATACGTGCTCCTGCTAAACAAGCACGATATTAGGTTACGATCTATTTGCGAGTCACTTACTTGCGCCGTAATTCCGTTGCGGCGAATTCCATAATCGCCATCAACACAATCAAACTAATCGGAAAAGCAATGACACTAACTGTTAAACTAGCCGTAATTTCAAAGAAGGTAAAAATTACCATTAATAACAATACGGCTGCAATCAACATGCCAGTTTCGGCTTTTCCCCAATGCTTAATCATCGTGTTAACCTCATTTCTATTTATTAGTCATCACGAGTTTAACATGTCTGATATCGCTTACTAGGCCTTATTGCTAAGAGTTCCATGAGAATTCTATTGGAGTAGCCGTGTCATCGTCGTCACCGCTAACCGGCCACCGGCTTTTAAAGGTAAGAACAACTGGTTACCATCTTCAAACCCGAGTTTCTGCCAGAATCTTGCGACCCCTTCATCAGCAGTAACGCGCGTTAGTTGGATCGCCGTTATATTCGCTTGAAGTGCCGCTTGCATCAGTCCGGTTACAATAACTCGGCCCACTGATTTACGTTGGTAAGCCTTATTGACCATGAGTAATCCAACGAATAAAAATTGTTCTTGTGGATACTGATTGAGTACATCTAAAACGGCTACTAACCGGTGTGCTAAGTAAAAACCAAAAACCTGTTTTTGTGCCGCCGCTAACTCGTCCGGGTGGGCCGTCAAATCATGTTGTACCTCAGTCATCGTTAGTGTTTCCGGTGAGAAATATTGATGATAGCGCGGATTACTTTGTTCCAGCTCTAGCAATGCTTCCTGGTCAGCTAAAGTTAGTAATCGGATCTCAAAATCCGGTAATTGTGCTTGTAATGTTGCTAATTTCATGATTCAATCCCAGACTTTCTCTAAATTATACCAAGTTTCACCAGCATGTTCGGAGTTCGCCACACCTTGATTAATAAAACCATTACGTTCATAAAACGGAATTAGTCGTTCCAAACAAGTCAACGCCATGCTTGTCCGCCCGTCTGCTTGAGCCTTCTCAGCTAGCGCGGTCAATAATTGACTACCGATCTGTTGGTGACGTGCTAGTGGCGAAACTGCCAACGTGAAAACCAGCTGATGGCCGCCACGTGGTAAGTTAGTCGGTGTCTCTACAAACATCTCATCTTCAATATAGCGGGCACCGACAGCTGGTCCCACGATAAAGCCAAGTACGACTGCACCATCGCGGGCGACCAGAAAAGTATCCGCTAATTTCTCAATGCGTTCGCGATAAGCAGCCTCGCTGCCAGCCTCTGCTTCTGAAAAACCAGATTTTTCGATCGCCATAATTTGTGGTAAATCCAGCATTTTAACAGGTGTAATTTCCATTGATTTTCGCCCTCCAATTCGTACGTATATTATAGCAAATGTCGGTCAATAGTTGACTAACTTAATTTTCCCCGAAAAACCAGTGTCGAACGTGTCGTTTTCAGAAATGTCATGCTATACTTGAATTGTGAATTCGGTTACATGCATTCGAATTCAATAATTCTAATCGAAATTAGGTGACCTTTATGCCCGCTCAATCAGCAGAACAATTATGGCATGCTTATAACGAAAGCACCGACACAAACGGGGCTTCTTATCAAACACGTTGGTTCGGTCAACAAAATAACCCTGCCGAAGTGACTGCTTTAGCCGACGCAATTCTGGCTGGGACGAAGACAGCGACAACCACGCCGCTGGACAGTTATACCGCGGAACAAATTGCCATTCCACAAGTTGGCGACTACAACGTCTTGCTAAATGGTGACATGAAACCGGTCGCGATTCTGAAAACGGTGGTGTCTGAACTCATTCCGTTTTATCGCATCTCGGCGGAACACGCTTACCATGAAGGCGATGGTGATCGCACAATTGGTGATTGGCGCAAGCGTAAGACGGCAGAATTCACCCCGACGTTAGAAGAACACGGCAAAAACCTCTCATCGGACACACCGATGGTCAGTGAAGTTTTTGAAGTCGTTTACCGCGCGGATTAATCAACAACGCTAACGGCCTAAGACGGATGTCTTGGGCTTTTTTATTAGAGTGTGAGGGGCCGCGGGTTGAGGCTGAGCATTGCCTAGCCAGCGCAGGCTTCAGCGGCACGCCACGAAAAGTCCGTCCACAACGCACCTAATTTATTCACTAACCAAACGACAGTTCCAACCCCTCAACACCACTGTTTCTGGGCGATTTGACCAGACAAGCTGGCAGACTTAAAAAAAGAAGCTGCCAATTGTAAAAAATGCTTGTCACCACGTCATTTTTCATTATAATTAAAGCTCGTACTAAACTTATTGTTTAGTTTAACAAAACTACCGATTCGAGGTGAATGTCATGGACATTGGTCAACGCATCCGCAACTTACGGATTCAAAAGCAACTCACGCAAGAAGAATTAGGCGAACGAACTGACCTTAGCAAGGGGTACATATCACAGTTAGAGCACAATCAGTCATCGCCTTCAATGGAGACGTTCTTCGCGATTCTTGAAGTACTCGGTTGTGCCCCCGCTGATTTTTTTGCGGCTGAGCAGCCCACTCACAAAGTGGTCTACCATCCAGCAGATCAGACCACGTATGACGATGAAGCCTTAGGATACCGTGTGAAATGGCTCGTACCCGCGTCTAACGAAAATCAGTTAGAACCGGTCACCGTCACACTGGCACCTAGTGGTCGCTTCAAATCTTTTGAGCCGTCGCCGGCAGAGACCTTTATTATGGTTCAAACCGGCACTTTAAGCTTACAGCTCGGAGCTCAGCAATATGCTGCCACGGCGGGAGATACGCTGTACTTCCATGCGACTAAGACGCATCAGATTCGTAATCTTGGCACCACGTCCTGCACGTTCACCTTGGTTACGACCGCGTCCTACTTATAATCATGTCACAACCAATCGAGCTGGTATTAGGTTACACTAGCTTGGTACACGTTTTAAGGAGGTCTTTACTTTGGCGGTTAATACACAACCAATCATTCGATTGACAAATGTCACTAAAAGTTACGGGGAACATCAAGTTTTAAAAAACATCAACTTAGATCTTGAAGCGGGCAAATTCTATACGTTACTCGGTCCGTCTGGGTGTGGTAAAACAACCATTCTGCGTACCATTGCGGGGTTTACGGATGCCACTTCCGGTCAAGTTTACTTTGACGGTCAGGTCATCAACACCCTGCCGGCTAATCAGCGGCAAGTCAACACGGTCTTTCAAGATTACGCCCTTTTTCCACACATGAATGTCGCGGAAAACGTGGCATTTGGCTTGAAATTACACAAAGTTCCCAAGGATGAAATCGAGACGCGGGTCCAAAAAGCACTCGCGATGGTCCAACTAGCCGATCTTGGAGAACGTGAAATCAGTGAAATCTCTGGTGGACAACAACAACGAGTTGCCATTGCCCGGGCACTCGTTATGCAGCCTAAGGTCCTCTTACTCGACGAACCGTTATCGGCTCTCGATGCCAAACTGCGTAAGGATATGCAATATGAGTTGCGGGACCTTCAACAACGCCTGGGCATCACTTTTCTCTTTGTCACCCACGATCAGGAAGAAGCCTTGGCCATGAGTGATGAAATCTTTGTCATGAACGCTGGCGAGATTTTACAAGGTGGGTCCCCAGTTGATATTTACGATGAACCGATCAACCATTTCGTGGCGAACTTCATCGGTGAAAGTAACATTATTCCGGGTAAAATGCTCAAAGATTTTGAAGTAGAGTTTGTCGGCAAACAATTCGAATGCGCCGATGCGGGAATGCAGCCTAATGAAGTTGTCGAAGTCGTTCTTCGGCCTGAAGATCTCGACATTGTGGCCGCAGATCAAGGCAAGTTAGTCGTCACTGTCGACTCCCAACTATTTCGAGGCAATTATTTCGAAATCGTCGCTTACGATACCGATCATAACGAATGGCTCGTTCATTCAACTAACCCTGCCGCAGAAGGCGAACCGATCGGCCTGACCTTTGACCCACAAGACATTCACGTCATGCGGTTAAACGAGAGCGAAGCTGCTTTTGATGCTCGTCTTGAACAATACGAAGATGATTAGGAGGTGTCAACATGCAACCAAAACAACGATTAAGTCGTAACACCGCCTACTTTATCCCGTACATGTTGTGGATCATCCTCTTCGTCATTGCCCCAGTCCTATTGTTGATCTATCAATCATTCTTCAACATTAACGGGCAATTTACACTGGGCAACTACCAAACGTATTTTTCATCAAATACCTACTTGATGATGACGCTCAACTCTGTCTGGTACGCCTTCTTGATCACACTCGCAACATTATTGATCAGTTATCCGACGGCTTATTTACTCAACGAAACGAAGCATCCGCAGCTGTGGCTGCTCTTAATCATTATGCCAACATGGATCAACTTATTACTTAAGGCGTACGCTTTCATCGGCATTTTTAGTCAAGCCGGCATCGCCAACCAGTTTTTAAGTTTCATCGGAATCGGGCCCAAGCAATTGCTCTTTACTAATTTCAGCTTCATCTTTGTCGCGGCCTATATTCAGATTCCGTTCATGGTCCTGCCCATTTACAACTCGATTAGCGAACTGAACCCATCTTACGTCAATGCTAGTCGGGATCTCGGTGCCACAAATTGGCAGACCTTCAATCGGGTAATTTTCCCACTGACACTCCCCGGTGTGAAGGCTGGCATTCAAGCCATCTTCATTCCCTCACTGTCACTCTTCATGTTGACCCGTTTAATTGGCGGCAATAAGGTGATTACACTCGGGACTGCGATTGAGGAACACTTCTTGACGACAATGAACTGGGGCATGGGTTCGACGATCGGGGTCGTCCTGATTATTGCGATGGTCATCATCATGTGGCTAACTGGCAGCAGTAAAAAGCGCGCGCGAAAGGGGTTGACGAAATAATGACCTTACGTAACTTCAAGTGGCGCAACTTATACCTGTGGCTTGTTTTCATCGTGCTGTATGCGCCAATTATTTTTCTGGTCGTTTACTCCTTCAGCCAAGGTACGACTATGAACAACTTTCATGGTTTTACCTGGCAACATTACCAAGACTTATTCGCGGATAGCCGTTTAATTGCCATTTTTCTCGACACCATTTTGATTGCGCTCTTATCATCATTATTAGCAACTGTCATTGGCACGCTGGGGGCACTCGGAATCAATAGTATGACCAAACCGATTACCCGCAACACTTTGTTATCGTTGAACAATATCTTGATGGTTTCACCCGACGTCATCATCGGGGCCAGTTTCTTGATTTTCTTTACTGCCCTTAAAATTCCGCTCGGTTTTGGCTCAGTCTTGTTAAGCCATATTGCTTTTTCAATTCCAATCGTGGTCTTGATGGTGCTACCAAAAATTCAAGAAATGAGCACCAGTTTACTGGATGCCGCGGCTGACTTAGGTGCCAACAATTGGCAATTACTCAGCCAAGTCATCGTGCCCTACATCATGCCCGGGATCTTTTCTGGCTTCTTCATGGCCCTGACCTACTCACTCGATGACTTCGCCGTCACTTTCTTCGTGACTGGAAACGGCTTTAGCACGCTGTCGGTTGAAATCTACTCACGGGCCCGTCAAGGCATCAACCTGGAAATCAACGCCCTGTCCGGTCTAATGTTCCTGATGGCACTGGTGTTAGTGATTGGCTACTACTTCATTAACCAATACAGTAGTCGGCACCGGCGGCCAGCAGTTAGGGGGCGGCGAAAGTGAAAAAATTATTAAGCATCATCGTTAGCTTACTAGTCGTCTGTGGCTTACTGGCCTTTGGCGCGCAACGCTTGCAGACGAGCTCTGGTAGTACTGGCAAAAAGGTTTTGAACCTATATACTTGGGGTGACTACATCGACCCCAGCCTGCTCACTAAGTTTCAAAAGCAGACTGGCTATCACGTTAACGTCGAAACTTTCGATAGCAACGAAGCTATGTATACGAAAATCAAGCAAGGCGGCACCAGTTACGATCTGACCGTACCTAGTGATTACATGATTGAAAAAATGAAAAAAGCGCACTTACTCTTACCGCTCGATAAAAGTAAACTGACTGGAATGAAGAATTACGATCCGCGCTTCATGAACTTGGCCTTTGATCAACACAATCGTTACTCAGTCCCATATTTCTGGGGAACGCTTGGTATCATTTATAACGACAAGTACGTTCAGCCGGGCAGTATTCAACACTGGAATGATTTGTGGCAACGAAAATACCATAACAAAATCATGCTGATTGATAGCGCCCGCGACGTAATGGGGTTCGCCCTCGCATCAATGAATCAGTCTATGAACACGACCGATCCAGCCACTCTATTGGCTGCGCGAAACAAGCTTAACCGGCTATCACCAAACGTCAAGGCCGTCGTGGCGGATGAAATTAAAATGTACATGATCCAAAACGAAGCCGCAATCGCGGTCGATTGGTCCGGTGAGGCTAGTGAAATGTTGGCTGGCAATTCACACTTGCATTACGTTGTCCCATCCGAAGGGAGTAACTTGTGGTTTGATAACTTGGTCATTCCTAAAACGGCCAAACACTTTAAGGCGATTTACGCCTTCTTGAACTTTATGAGTGAACCCAAGAACGCCGCCCAAAATGCGGAATATATCGGTTACGCAACACCTAATCGGAAAGCCAAGGCGCTATTACCTAAGGCCATTCGCAACGATCGCCAATTTTACCCAGACAATAACACAATCAAGCATCTTCAAATCTATCAAGATTTATCACCAGCCAAAGTCGGCTTGTATAATGACCGTTATTTGGAATTTAAGATGCATCACTAATCGGATCAGCCTACTTGATTCAAATGACTGGCATCAAAGAACGGTCGATTATAAGCTAAAAGGGCTTGATTTGAAACAAAGGAAACTCTGTTGATCAGAGACGATGAAGTTATATTTAGGATTCAATTCATCTACGAATTGGATCCTTTTTCGATTCTCGTCTTGAATGCAATCCGAATTCAATCAATAATTTTTTACCGGTTATTGATAAACATTTTAATATTAGTCATTAGCTGAGGAGTGGTATTTCCTACATTACCTGGGCCTACTTTAAAGGATTGATAATCGCTCTTTTCAAAATTGTCATAATCTTTTAACCTTTAGGAATATATAAGAGAAAACATCTTTGTCACTAAATTACTAATAGTGGCAAAGATGTTTTCCTGTCTAGATATTTTGATTATGAATACTGCAACTAACCATATCTATCCTATAGTTAGATACACTTTCTGCATATTTATCATATGATACGATTTATTTGTATTATAAACCTTAGTCAGCAGCTTCTTGACGATTACTTTGTTCATCAAGTAATTGTGCCACGTTTATAGTCGGCAAAATAAGTGCTGGAAATTGGTTTGATGCATTAGTTATACCGGATACTAGCGACCGAACATAAGGGTAGAGAATGGCAACAGCATTTTTCTTGATTAAAGTATCAATACCAACTTGATTATGATCTTCTTTCTCATGATAGACAAATTCGCCACTGACGCTCGCCGTAACTATAAATGGATTTTTCTTCTCCGCCAGCGATCCGATATGCACATCAACTGTTACAATAATTTTGTCTTGCTTTGGCGTATTTTTAATTTCAATTTTGGGATTTATACTAATATTCTGGTTAGTTTCCTTATATAAATCGTTTTTTCTATAACTCAACTCATTAACTGTATAGCTTTTAAATTCTAAAACTGCCATTATGCAACACCTCCAACAAATTCTTGAACTTTAAAGATTGTGGTTTCTGAAGAATCATTAGTTTTATAGAAATATTTGGCCGTATCTACATATTCTGTTTCAGTTAAAACCTTAGTTAATTCGGCACTATCACTCGTATCTGAATCATAAGAAGTCAAGAATCCCTGTTTTTCGTAATCTTGTTGTGCTTTTCTAAAAGAGACTTCTTGTGAAAGCGTTTGAACTCGTTTATTGTTCTCTATCTGTGATACTTTTGCATAGCTAATACCTAATCGTTCAGAAAAGACGCGCTGACTTAAGTGCAAATTTTCTCGTAACTTTTTTATTTCATTTGGTTGCATGAATCCTTTTCGATTTCTATAAGCATTAAAGGCCTTTCTAAAATTCTCATTGGGGTCATCAAAATCCAACCAAAGTTCTCCTCGAGAATCTTTCCAGTAATGATTATGGACTATCAAGTCAGATATGTCTTTGACTCGCATGAGTTCGTATTTCCACACCTCCGAATATTCTTCAGTGGTATTTAATTCTTCATTGTAAAAAGTTTTTTTGGTCATAATGAGTACCTCCAAGAACGTAAAGTAAAAATAGTCTATTATTTAAAAGGATATTCCAACGAGTATTCAGCTGGATGAGTTGAAATCCAAAATATTATATTGCCGCCTTTAATTTGAAATTTTAGATAACATTCAATATTTTCGATGTCTAGTCCAAAGAGCCACACATCTCCTGGGATTCTGGGGTGGTGATTATCTGCCATTGGACCATTAACATAATCGCGCCATGTAATTTTTTGATATATATTATCTAAAATTCCATCTAAATCCATACCTAACGTTACTGCTGCTGAATAATTCTTTGCACGATGACTAATTTGCCAATTATTTCTTTTCAACTTTATCAAAGCAACAATCGCTTTGACGTCTTCCTCTTGGGACATTCAAAACCAACTCACAATCGAATTTTCACTTGTAATAACTATATCACAATGTGTTTCCCGTGGGAAACACATTGCACTTTTGCTTGAATTAACAACAACAGCCATTATAGTTTCTAATTTTGATAGATAAATCGTACTTTATACGACACAAAAATAGTGTTGATGAATTTTATCCATCAACACTAAAGATTATAGACCCAAACAGAGTGCTTCAAGTCAGGTCCTTTAATGTCTAGGCGCTTACCGCCATGTCAGACCACTAATGAGTAAAAATTTAATATTCGCTATCACTACTAGCGCTAGCACTAATCCTAAACTGAGCCGATTTAGCCAATAACAATCCGCGGTGGTGGGAAAGACGATAAATTGTAAGTTTAAAACGAGTAGCGCGCAAAACGCACTGCTAGCCAACCACCAAAGTGCATTAGAAAACAAGGTTATCAGTAAGCTGCCCGCTACCACTAGGGTAAACCACGGTTGAATTGGTGTTCGTATTGATTTAGTCGTCATTTTGACCGCCCCCTTATCATGCCTTAATTGTAAGGGGTGCCCGTAAAGTATCGTTAGTCCCAACAGCTGGTTACTTAATTGCCCGAATTAGCAACCAGCTGAGCCATTCGACAGTGAACTAGTCCAAAATAGCCACCACAGAAATTCGATTTCTGTGGTGGCTATTTATCATACTACTGGAATTAATTTAATGATTAATGATATAAGTCAAAACGCCCTTTACTGAAGACCGTTCCTAAATGCGCACTTTCCAAAAGTGAGCGGTCAGTAATAATTTTCTTCAATGCTGATGCCGCGTAGCCATGAACCGGTTTGTTACTACTGAAGATTTCACCAATACCGTCACGATCGCTCAATGAGGCCACGGTCCCACTAGATTCATAGTGGAACGTCGCCGTTGCTTGGTTATGACGCAAAGCGCCAATATTCTTGGCAGCCTGTTCGCCAGCTGCCAGTGCAATTTGAGCTGTGGTTGGATATGGCCGATTGCTTTCGGGATCCATCACTGCAGCGACATCCCCAACAATGAATACTTCGGGATGCCCTTCCAGCGATAAGTCGGGCTTAACTACGACCCGGTTACGGCGCTGATCAAAACCGGAATCAGCAATGACGTGTGAACCACTGACACCAACCGTCCAAATAATAGTGTTAGCCGTAAATTCATGTTCGTTCTTGTCCGCGTCACTGTAAACCACAGCACCCGGTTTGATGGCCTCAATAACGGCACCTAACCGCATTTCGACATTATTCTTTTCCATAAACTTCAAAGCGTAGTCCCGCAATTCCTGCGTAAACATCGGTAAAATTGATGGCATCCGTTCCAAACAAACTAACTTAGCAGCAGGTGTTTGATACTTCGCCTGCAATCTTGGTAACGTCTGGGTCAGTTCACCTAATAATTCGATTCCAGTGAACCCAGCACCACAGACCGCAATCTTCAAATCATTTTTGTCCTTACTGGTACGGTAGGCTTTAAACCGTTCTTCCAAATGTTCATAAACAGCCTGTGAAGTTGCCAAATCATCCATTGGCAAGGCATTTTCATCGGCGCCAGCTACCCCAAATGTTTCTGACTGGAAGCCCAATGCTAATACTAAGTAGTCATAGGTCATTTCAGGATGATCTTCAAAGGTCACTTGTTTTTGTTCAATATCAACGTTCTTGACCGTTGCTTGAACGAACTGGACCCGCTTACCGATAATATCCGGAATCTGATAAGTAATTCGATCAGGTGCGATCGTCCCCGCTGCGACTTCGTGTAAATTAGTCTTCTCCGTATGCGTCGGTGTCTGATCAACAAGAATGATTTCATCCTCAGTTGGTAGACTCTTCTGTAAAAACTTGACGGCTCGCATCCCTGCGTAACCCCCACCTAACACCAAAGTTGTTGCCATGATTTATTAACCCCTTTCATTATTCCTGTTGACTAATGCCGCCTGTCCAGCAATTGTGCTAACCTGCATTGATCACATTAATCCAGTTATAACTTGATAACTACATGGTACACTCTTCACGCCTAAAATTCAGCTAAAACGCCACGCCATTTTAATTGTTCACAATTAATCTAGTTTAGTGATTAAACTTACTCAATATGCTGGGTGACATTAGCCGTGACTAACGACAGACTTTCAAACAAAACTTGTTGTTGGCCCGGCGTTAACTGCTCACCAACCAAGTCTGCACACCACTGCTCATAAGCATGCAATTCCGGGTACAACGCTTGCCCAGCGCTCGTTGGGTACAAACACCGGACCTTTTTATTCTCTGGATGTGTCTGCTTAATCACGTAACCTTTTTTTATTAAGTTCTGAACGGCGCGATAATTCGTGGTTCGATCCATCTTCATTTGGTCAGCCAATTGACTAAAAAATAGGCCAGGCTGCTCACAAATTCGAATTAAATAAATAAACTGATTGTTATTGAGGCCGTATTTCGCAAAACGTTGATTACCCTCGTTCGTGACGATTCGCGACAACGTGCCCATCAATCTTAATGTTGGTATCATAGAAGCTCCTTTTTATTATTGCATATGCAATCATTTGATGATAAACTTAGCACTATGCTAAGGAGGCATCACCATGTGGTCGATTAAAACATTCTCAGAACTAACAACAACTGAATTATACGCTATTTATGAATTGCGCGTCAAAACGTTTGTTGTTGAACAACAACGCATCTATCAGGAAGTCGACGATACTGATTTAAAAGCTTATCATGTCTTTAAAACCGTCAATCAAAATATTGTTGCATACGCACGAATCTTTACAGAAGATGACCATCTCTCCTTCGGCCGGGTCGTGGTGGACAAAAACCAACGCGGACAACACTTGGGCGCTGATTTAATGGCCCATATCGAACAGTTCGTACAGGAACACTATGCTGATTTGCCAATTCAAATTGAAGCCCAAGTGCCAGTACAAGGATTTTACCAGCATTTCGGCTTCACTTCGAGCGGTACCCCTTTTCTATTCAACCACACGCCCCACATCAAAATGACTAAACCTGCGCGACAACGCCAATAGCTGAGCACATCACATCGGCACATATGCGGGGACAAGAGCTGACTTAGCGCTATGCTGATTAGAATCCAAAACTCAAAACGCGTGACTCGGACCACAATCCGAATCACGCGTTTTTAATTGACTCATTTATTCAGCTTTAGATAACCGTTCAACGTCACGCACAATCATCAGCTCTTCATTAGTTGGGACAACCATGACCGTTACCGGTTCGTCATCTTTGCTAATAATTTGTTCCTTACCGTGCATATGATTCTTTTCATCATCCACTGTCACGCCAAAGTATCCTAAGGCTTTAGTGACACGTTCGCGGATCATCCATGAGTTTTCACCCACACCAGCCGTGAAGACAAGGGCATCAATCCCGTTCATTTCAGCAATATAGCTGCCGACATACTTCACAACCCGGTTAACAAAAATATCAATTGCTAATTTTGACCGTTCACGGGTATCTTGCGTCTTATCAAGATCACGCATATCAGGTGACAAACCTGAAATACCAAGTAACCCTGACTTATGATTCAGAATGTCAACAAAGTCTTCCACATCAGAGATCCCTAAATGGCGCATCAAGAATGGAATAATTGAGGCATCAATATCACCGGAACGGGTACTCATGGTAATCCCAGCTAGCGGCGTAAAGCCCATTGAAGTGTCGACGGCTTTACCATGATCAAAAGCCGTGATCGAAGCACCCGACCCTAAATGTAATGTCACTAATTTAAGCGAATCCAATGGTTTCCCCAATAGTTGGGCCGTCCGATTAGCAACGTAACGATGACTTGTGCCATGTGCCCCATACTTCCGCGCGCCAAATTTCTCATAATAATCGTAAGGAATACTATATAGGTAATTAATTTTAGGCATATCCGCATACAGCGAAGTGTCAAACACGGCTACTTGAGTCGCTTTTGGTAATAAATCACGGAATACTTCAATATAATAAGCCTGCGTTGGATTATGTAGCGGCGCATACTCAGATAAATCTTTGATTTTTTTCAAGGTTTGCGAGGTAATAACGACAGAGTCTTTGAAATCTTCGCCACCCGCAACAACCCGATGACCAACCCCAGTGATTTCACTAAGATGAGTCACAATATTATCGCTCTTCAGCCGTGTTAAGACCATTGCAGCGGCTTCTTTTGCATCAATTCGGTCCTTAGTTTCAGAATATTTACTACCATCCGCCTTCTTAATTGTGAAAACGGAATCTGGCAATCCCAGCCGATCAACCATTCCCGATGCGATTACCGTTTCTTCGGGAACACTGAAAAGCTTCCATTTTAAAGTTGAACTGCCGGCGTTAATTGCTAAAATTTTTGCCATGACTATTTTTCCTCCATCCATCATCAAGTGTGCCTAATGCCAGTTTAACTAATAGTGGATACGCTTTCAAGGATTTGTTCACAAACTTTCAATTTTCATAACATTGCAAACTTAATTGTCGGCATATTATTTCTTTCATAAGGCGAAATTAGCCTATAATATAGTTAATAGAAAGTGAGGCGATCATGATGAAAAAAACGTTTACTTGGTCCGTCAGCAACGGCTTTGCTGTCCTCCTCCTGACCGTGGGAACAATTCTTGCTATCATCACTCTTGGTATTAGCTTTGGTTCACCAATCAGTGTCGACGCCATGGTCACAGCAGCGGCTCTGTGGCTAGCCGGTGTCGTCTTCTTACATCCAGCCCCTGTGAGAATTCTAATTCCCGTCATCACATTAGTCAGTCTCAGCCTTGGTTACGCCACCTACTTTAGCACGTCCGGTTCATGGTTGCTTGCGATTTTAGCGACCATTATCACAGCCGGCATCATCAGCTACGGTTTTAGTCTCCGCAAGAGCATTCGCCAACACCACAGCCATTGGTACGATTAACTTCCTAGTCTGATTCATTTTCTTCTAAATCAAAATCGTCAATCTAAACATCGCAACAGGCATCGGCGCCCTTATCGCGATGCTTTTTTATTTAGCTTTCAATCCAGATTGTTAACCCGTATCAGTTTTTCAAAGGCAAAAGTGACCAGCTAAGATTCGCTGGAAAAAATTCGGAATAGCATGCACCCGTCTGGCTAGTTCGTCCTACATTGACTCCTAGGCATTTTCGCCAATTGCTGGAACACGACGAGCCCAGATTCAAGCCGCCGAAGCCCGCGTCTTAAATATTGGTCTGCCGCAGCTTAACCATCATTTAAGGCCACATCACAGAGCCCCGCCCGGCATCATCAATCAACAGCAGACAAACACGAACAGATGTTTTATAATAGGAAGCGACTAAATTCAGAAGGGATGCTCCGATGGCAACTAAGATTGGAATTCGACAATTGGTAGAATTCGTCTTGCGACAAGGCGATTTAAATGAAGTAAAGAATAGCCAGAACACTGCGTTGAACGGTGCTAAGATTCATCGTCAGCTCCAGAGTAGTCGTGGTGAAGACTATGATAGCGAAGTTTACCTGAAAAAAATTGTGACGATGAACGATACTGATTACATTATCGCGGGTCGGGCAGACGGGATTCAGTTAAATGATGATGGGGCGTTGATTGAAGAAATCAAAACATCCGATCAAGTCTTCGAGGACTTAAGTACCAACACGTTGACACTTTACTGGGGGCAGATCAAAGTCTACGGTTACCTGTTACTGCAAGAACATCCCGATCTTGAGCAGGTCACGTTGCAGCTGACCTACTTTCAAGTCATCAATGAAAAAATCACGAAGACCCAGCAAATCCTTCACCGGGCTGAACTAGACGCATTCTTCCACGACTTAATTACAGAATATGAATACTGGTTGACATTACGAGCCGATTTACGACGACAACGAAACGCTTCTATTGAAGACTTGCCATTTCCGTTTCCAGCTTTTCGACCGGGCCAACATGAATTGGCTGGCGCTGTTTATAAGACAATTCGGTTGCAAAAACGCCTCTTTGTCGAAGCACCAACTGGGACGGGGAAAACGATCTCAACGCTATTTCCGGCCATCAAAGCAATGGGCGAAGACGTGATTGAGCGCCTCTTTTATCTGACCGCTAAGCAAAGTACGCGCCACGTTGCTGAAGAAGCGGTCACGCTAATGAGTCATGACGGACTCAAACTGAAAAGCATTACGCTAACTGCCAAGGATCAGATTCGGTTTCCCGAGGAACAAGATGTACTTCCGGAAGATAATCCTTATATGATTGGCTACTACGACCGACTTAAACCAGCACTCAAGGATCTGTTGACCCATGAAGACCAGATTACCCGTTCCGTGATTGAACAGTATGCTCGCAAGCATACTGTCGATCCGTTTGAATTTTCACTCGACACGTCGCTCTTCTGTGATGTGATTATTTGTGACTACAACTATCTTTTTGACCCATTAGTCTATTTACAACGGTTCTTTAGCGAACGTGATGACGACAACTTTTTCCTTGTCGATGAAGTCCACAACCTTGTTAGTCGCTCCCGTGATATGTACTCTGCGGCCGTTAGTGACCAGCCAATCAGTGCGTTGTTAAAATTAGCCAAGCCCGATAAAAGTCAGCCGAGTGACGACTTACAACGCGAACTCAAGAAAGTCCGGCGTAGTTTTACGCGCATCAGTAAAACCTTGATTGATGACCAAGTAACGGAACAGGTGCTACCTGATCCCCCGGACAAATTATTACGCACCCTCAGAACATTTAATGAATTTGTGACTGACTGGTTGGCGCAACAAAAGCCGGGGCCACTGCTCGACGCCGTCCATGACTATTTCTTCGCCTGTCTGACCTTTGTTAAAATTGGCGACCTATATGATGGCAGCTACCAGACGCGCTTCGTCCTTGACGGTCATCACTTAACGATCAAGGAACTCTGCCTAGATCCCAGTGACTTTCTTAATCGGTCATTAGAGCTCGGCAGTGGTGCTGTCCTATTTTCTGCGACGCTGACCCCGATGGCTTACTACCAGCGGGTGCTTGGCGGTGAAGCCAACAGTTTGGCCTACCAGCTTCCATCACCATTTCCACCAAAACATCAGGCCATTCTCGTCACCCAGTACGTCCAGACAACGTATCACGAACGCGAACATAACGTGCCCCGGATTATTGCCAGCTTGCACGCCATGTTGACGGCTAAACGTGGCAACTACCTCGTGTTCTTTCCGTCGTATGGCTATCTGTTGCAGATCAAAACTGCCTTTGAAGCCGCCTACCCTGATGTGGCAACTACCGCCCAAGCCTCGACGATGGATGCAACTGCCCGGCAGACCTTTTTGAACCAGTTTCAGTCAGCACCCTCGCAAACCTTACTCGGTTTCTGCGTACTGGGTGGTATCTTCTCCGAAGGCATTGACTTACGTGGCGACCGTTTGATTGGAGTCGCTATCGTCAGTGTCGGTCTGCCGGGTATCAACCCTGAAACGAACTTGATTCGTGACTACTACGACCATCAAAACGGCTTAGGATTCGCCTACGCTTACCAACTGCCAGGCATGAACAACGTCTTACAGGCTGCTGGACGCCTGATCCGCAGTGCCAAGGACACCGGAATCGTTCTCTTGTTAGACCAACGCTTCGCTAGTCGGCGCTACACAGATTTATTTCCAGCACATTGGCAGTACTATCAGACGATCCAATCAGTCCCGCAGCTCGAAGCAACGATTGCCAACTTTTGGCACCAAATGGAGGTGACTCATTAATGAAGACTAAATTAACTAAACAACTTGAAAGTACTCTCTATCAGTACTGTCTAGAACAGGGCGCCTACGTGGTTGAAGAAGTTGCGATGCCCGCTGATAAAGGGATCGTTGATACATTAAGCTATCAACAACTCCCCGATGGTCAGATTGAATGGCGTTGCTACGAATTGAAAGTCACCAAAGCAGATTTTCATTCAAAGGCCAAACTTTCATTTATCGGTCATTACAATTACTTTGTCTTGCCGCAACAACTTTACCTAGAAGTTCAATCGGAAATTCCAGACCATATTGGTGTATTGATCTACCGTGCTTTTGATCAGCGGGCCCTAGAGCTCGCACCTCAACCGTTGCGAACGCCTGGTTTCCTAACTGTCGCTAAGAAAGCCCAACGCCAAGACTTACAAGTCGAGCAAACGCCCCTTATCAGTCACTTTATCACATCGCTCTTCCGTGAGGTCGATAAAGCCAAGCGTGTGAAGAAAGGACTACAGCTCTACTCTGATGACCAACTCTTCAAAGAATTACGCAAACGGGCCCGCACCGGCTACGACGTTTATGATCCTGAACAAAACTTGTACGATCGCTTCATCGATGACACCCAGAATGACGCGGTGACTGCGCTACAAACAGAATTAGATGCCCGCAATGCCGAATATCAGGCACTCAAACTAAAATATCAGGCGCTAACGGCACCAGATCTGCGTGACCAGTTATGAGCACTTACTACCCCTATCTACGTGGACGGATGTATGATTTGTTAGCCTTAAAAACATTGTGCGAGCAACACCAACTTGGCCCACACATCATCCCAGTAATTGAACCAGTCCGTGACTCCAAAGAATTACAACAAACAGTCACGACTTTTATTGAAGCCCAACAACCATTTAGCATTATTGCAAATCCCCAAGTGAGTGTCTATGGTCTTAATACCGTTAAGCTCCATCCACTTCCGGATCTGCGTCCCTACCCATTTTACCGGCCGGGCGCAATTCTTGCGGCCGATTTTAGTCGCGACTTTCTGACAACCAGTCCTGGTCAAACAAGCTTGCTCATCGCGCCTAACTATCCGTTGCTTAAGGCCTATCAGCATACGACCACTTTACAGCATGCTGGTCATGTCCTAATCCCTGATGAAGCGCGTTTGCACCAACTATTACCACAACACGCGGTCTTATTGACTGATCCCGTGGCAACCCCAGCGCACGTTGCGGACTATCAAGAAATAACTGACGCCTATTTTGCCCCCGCTAACTGGTACCAAACACCGGTTGGCTTTGATGGTTTTGGCGATTACTCACTCATGGGCCGACCCTATTTTGACCACGGTATGCCATCACGCGCAATTGCATTACATCTTATTTATGTTACGGTTAACGGTGACCTGCGCATCCATCATTTTGTTTCGGACAGCAATGCCAATATGCGTGGTCAAAAGCAAAAGTTTTTTGAAGCATTAACAAAGCTCACCGACTGGGCACCCGCACACCTGACGGGACTCAATCGCACCCCCGCACTTGCCACCCTATTGGCCTACGCTGAGGGTGATAAATTCCCAGGGTTAGGAATAATTAAGAAATTAGCAATCATGCACCACTTTCAATTGATGCACCGACTACTAGCACTGAATTGAGGAGAAATGATGGCAAAACAAGAATCTGCTTGGAAACAAATGATCCATTTCTATCGTCATGATTACGAAGAGCAACATGCTCCGATGTTATACGGCGACATTTGGCTGAAGACCAAATCACATGACCGGCTTCTACTGGGGTTAAGTGACCAAGGACAACACAATCTAGGTGTCGTTCATCAACTCGATTTACCAACTAAGGGCCAGCACCTCGTGGCAGGTGATCCGCTCGTCACGATTACGGACGATCAAGGGGCGCATCTGGTGTCAACACCCTTTAGTGGCACCGTTCAGAAGCTTAACAAAGACCTACAAGCGGCACCCCAATCGCTCATTAACAATAAACAAACCGACAACTGGCTGGTCCAATTAAAGGCCGACTAATTTCGAGTTACCAAAAGTAAGTTGGCTGACATTCAAACAAACGCTTACATTTCCACTAAAAGAACTCGTAAATTGGCTTAACTAAGCTTAGTCACGACATCAGCGGTTGCCAGTCCCAGTGATATCACGCTTCGAACTTTAATCACAACATTTGGTTATGTTAACCAACAGACACCGTCTTCATTTGTAAACAGCCTTGATTGACCCGCTCAGAAACAATTGCGCCGCGCGTTATATTACAAAAGATTACAAAACACGCCGTTTATTACAAGAATTAGGGTAATTCGTAAAACTCCTGCTATTTCCCTGTCACAATCGCCAGTTATACTAGGTACCATTGAGTGCTTGGAAGATTCGCGGGGCCAAGCCAAATTCGGACTAAAAAATAGGAGTGTACATTACAAATGAAGATTAAGAATGCTTTATTATCAACTGCTGCCGCTACTGCTAGTCTCTTTGCCATTGGTGCTACCGCTCAAGCTGCTACGGTAACTGTTAAAGCCGGTGACACGGTTTCTGCCATTGCTGCTGATCATAACACGACGATTGATGCGATCCAACAAGCTAACCACTTAAAAGACGTTAACTTGATCTTAGTTGGTCAACAACTTGAAGTAAATGGTGATAGCACTACCACGACTTCAACACAGACGACTCAACAAACGACTACGACACAATCATCAGCTCAGACTAGTCAAACTCAAGCTCAACCGAGCCAAGCTAGCCAGACCCAATCAAGTCAAACACAAACTAGCAAACCTGCTGCTCAGACGACGACTCAAACGTCTAGTTCAACATCAAACTATAGCAACAATGGTTCTGATAGTGCTGCTAAGGCTTGGATTGCTGGTAAAGAATCTGGTGGTTCATATTCTGCTCGTAACGGTCAATACATCGGTAAGTACCAATTAAGTGCTTCATACTTAAACGGTGACTACTCCGCTGCCAACCAAGAACGTGTTGCTAACAGTTATGTTGCTTCACGTTATGGTTCATGGAGCAACGCCAAGAGTCATTGGCTTGCTAATGGCTGGTACTAAAAAGCCACTTTAAATTAATAAATAAATGCAAAGATTGCGGATCATTTCTGATTCGCAATCTTTTTTTCTACTATTAAATCCGTGCTGAAGCACGTGTGTCCCCCACCAATACCCATTATAAAGTTACTCAGTTGCTAAGTGACTTTATAATAGGCCTTAGCACTTAGCATGCTGACAACCCGTTATTTAGATATGCGATATGCTTATTCTAGCAACCGCTTTAAGACGGACACGATCCAGACCTGCTAGTTGTCTCCCCCAATCGACGACCCACTCTCCCAACCAAAATACCACATGTTTTTATTTAACAATTCACCAACCTTAACGGAGAAAATCCAACTAATTTCCTGACTAAGTACAGTCCCGAACCCCCGACAGTTTGACGACTAGTCCACAACGACAACCACATACCATTCAGCTATGGCGTAATACTAACCTAGTAACGTTTTAGTAGCGATCGTCATGGGCTACTTTTGGCATAAACCTACTATAGTAATACTTAATTAATCGACGCCTTCGTTAACCGACCACAAGTGACTACACGATGCGCAACTTCTATCAATTATCTGCTTTACCGAAAAATAATTAGTCAGTGCCACGTCTCCAAGCAATAAAATGACTAGTTAAGTGTCACTATAATCCGACTTCCCGACAAATTAACCCGTCAAAATTCACTAGTTAAGTGCTTAAAATTATCGATAATCCTCGTTGACTTTTCATAAATCGACCAAAAGTGATCGCTTTTATCGGATAAAGCGGCTAATTTTCATCATTAGTTTCCCCGCTTAATCATTGTCGTTATTGATTTTCTAGCTAGTTAATCGGGATTGGTAGCGCTATTTTACATGAAATCCGGCTCAAATATTACAATTCATTACAAAAACGGCCTTATATTACAAGCACCCCCTAAAAACGTAATGTTCTGATTATTGCACTGCAACACTCACTAGTTATACTAGTCACTGTTGATTGGTTGAGACATCAACTGCTCGACCAATAGAAAATATATGTAAATAATCGAACACACGCAAATTATAGGAGAGTGTATTAATTATTATGAAGATCAAAAACCTTGTATTATCATCAACTGCTGCATTAGCTTTATTCGCTATCTCAACAACGGTTGCCAACGCTGATACTTATACTGTTAAGGCCGGCGATACTGTTTCAGCAATTGCCCAAGCTCACAACACTTCAGTTTCAGCCATTGAAAAGGCAAACAAGTTAGCTAATGTTAACTTAATCTTCATTGGTGATAAGCTTGAAGTCAATGGTACTACTACAACAACCACGACTTCTGCTGCTACAAGTGCTGCACCACAATCAGCAACTAGCCAAGCTACTTCTTCAGCTGCTTCAACTGCAACGAGTGCCAGTGCTACTAGTGCTTCTTCACAATCAGTTGCTAGCCAAGCTACTAGTTCTGCTACTACTTCTTCAGCTGCTAGCCAAGCTACTTCAAGTGTTGCAACGAGTGCTGCTTCTTCAGCAAGCTCAACGCAATCAGCTGCTAGCCAAGCTTCAAGTTCTGCTGCAACCACTAGTCAAGCTTCATCAAGTGCTACTAGCTCAGCTGCATCATCAACAGCTTCAACAACCTCAACGACTTCAAGCTACACTGGTAGTAACTTAAAGAGCTACGTATTAAGCCAAATGCAATCACGGACTGGCGTTTCAGCTTCAACTTGGAACACGATCATCACGCGTGAATCAAACTGGAACTCAACGGTCAAGAACAGTACTTCTGGTGCCTATGGTTTATTCCAAAACATGCACATCAGCAGTGGCTCTGTTGAAGACCAAGTTAACGCTGCCGTTAGCTTATACAACGCACAAGGCATGGCTGCTTGGGCTTTATAAAATAACTGATTACTAACGAACAGCGTAATGACATTAATTGTCGTTACGCTGTTTTTTTATGCTCAGATTCATTTAAAAGGCGTATGCTTAGTAGCGAGAATACGAGGAAGGATCTGAGGAGATGCGCCACGAAACCAAATTAGTCATCACACTATGGGGTGGCATATTAGGCAGTATGTTGTTGATTGGCCTGATTTTCCAGCTACCACGCTTAACCCAACTCCCATCCTCATTAACAACTGGGGTCGAAGAGCTGTTCTTTTTAGCAATTGCACTCATATTAAATCGTGACTGGCTACGGCAAACCTTAAAATTTGGGGTATCGGCAACTTGGCGTCGGCAAATCCGGCCCATCATTCCAACCTTAATCGTAGCCGCACTAATTGGATTATATACGTTAGCAACCGCCCAACAACTGACAAACACCCTGACCCTGTTATTCGTTGCCATATTGATCAGCCTGTTCGAAGAGACCTTTTTTCGCGGAATGTTGTTTCAGGCCAGCCAGTCAACATTGGGTGTAGGTAGAGCTGCAGTCTTCACTAGTATCCTCTTCAGTTTGACCCATCTAATCAATCTTGGTCACCAAACACTTAGTTTAACCCTATTGCAATTGGGCTTTACGTTCGTACTGGGGCTACTATTATGTTTAATCACGGCACAGACAACATCGCTACTATGGCCATTGTTGATTCACACCGTCAATGACTTCTTTAGCATGATGGAACCTCCAATCAATTTGCCCGGTATAACGACGACTAGTTTTCAAATCATCGAAATCGCGGTCATTATCCTATTAATACTGCCGATTCTACGCCAAAATCACCAGTGGCTGTCATAATGACCACCGGCAACTAATCGATCCGTAATTAATATAACCAACACCTTCAATGTGACCTATACTAAAGTTAGCATTAACTTCTGGAGGGGATTTCGATGTCATCAACCAAACGCGGCTGGGGAGCCGCTATTAGTATTTTCATTTTAGTACCAATTCTTTTTAAATTAATTGCCTGGCTACCAGTACCAACTTTATACAGTGGGCTGGTCCAAGACTTGCTTGTATTACTTATTTTCCTGCTATTAAATCATTTTTGGTTTAAAATATCGATTCAGTGGTGGCAATCGCAATCACTCGTACGACAATGCTTGCAGCTCATCCCGGGAATTATTATTTTATTACTACCAATGACGAGCAACTTCATCAAGCTATGTCATCTTGCTTGGACCCCAACGTTAATTCTCTATATTGGCTACGCCCTAGTTATCGGGATCACTGAGGAATATATCTATCGGGGCATGCTCCTGCCACTACTACGACAATGCTTCCCTCACCGACTCATGCTAGCCATTTGTATCGACAGTTTACTATTTGGTCTTACCCACCTACTCATTAACAGCAGCCAGCTGACCCTCAGCTACGTCATCCCACAAGTCTTTTATGCTGCAGCGGGTGGCCTGATTTTTTGCGGCCTTTATCTACGAACCAATAACTTAGTCTGGCCGATTTTCTTGCACGCCTTATCGGACGTATCCGTCGTCGTTAGTTTGGCCACGCATACCCACACCGCGGCCAAGTTGAGTATTCCGGTTGCTTACGCGATTGGCATCTCGGTGCTCTATCTCGTCTTGTTTATCATCATCGCCTTTATCGTTCGCTGGCAAGTTCGCCCTCAAAAACGATTGTTGTCTCGTTAGCAATTCACAGTAATCAAAAAATGAGTCCCCAGAATCAAATCATTCTGAGAACTCATTTTTAGTGACTTATCTTGACAAAAATGCGATTGTACGCGTCAACTCACGTCTGATTCAATCGTAAGATCACCCTAGGTTTCCGCCACAAATTTGTGCTTTTCTAATCGGTAGGAGTGGTCACAAACGTCCGCAACATCCGGTTCATGCGTGACAATAATGACGCACTTCTTTTGTTCATGCGCAATTTTTTGAAATTGGTCAATCACATATTTCGTATTTTCTTCATCCAAATTACCGGTTGGTTCATCCGCAACCACTAGTTTAGCATCGCACACCATGGTCCGTGCAATCGCCACCCGTTGCTGCTGACCACCAGATAAGCGTTGAACATTCTTCTTCATCTGATCATCTGTAATACCTAACCGTCGTAACATCTTCATCGCATAATCCTTGTCACCACGGTGTTCCGAGTTCGTAATTGCCATGGCAGTCATCAGATTATTCAATGGTGACATATACGTCAACAAATTATATGATTGAAAAACGATTGCCACTTTGGACTTCCGATAGTTCGTCAGACCAATCTTATTGATTGGTTCACCATTGAGTTCAATTTGCCCAGCCCGCGGTTTATCTAGACCCGCCAGCAGTGAGAGGAAGGTCGTCTTACCGGAACCACTTTGACCAACAATGGCATACGAAGTCCCCGACTTAAATTCAAGGTTTACATTCTCAAATAGACTATTTTCTTGGCGGTCATACCAGTAACCAAGATCATTTACTTTTAACATTGCCGCCCCTCCTAATCAATTAAAACTTTCTTCGGCTGTAGTCGTAGTATGCCACCAGAAGCCAGCATAATCGACAGGAACATGATGGCTAAGCCAAAGCCGCCGAGTTCAACTAAATCCATTACCGTGACATTAATATCTAAGTTCGTGTCGGTCGTGGCACTGGCATTACCAGTCTGACCGCCACCACTAGGCATATTGCCGCTTGGCTTGCTACCACCAGTGTTACCACTAGGGGCGCCGCCACCGACACCAGGCTGACCCTGCTGACTAGTTGAACTCGTCGTAGTCGTTGCAGTCGTCGTTTGTTGTGAAACTAACTGGTCACCCAGCTTATTACCAACAAACTTACCACCGAATCCGGCTAAGACAACTGAGACGATCAAGACCATCACCATTTCAGCAAAGAATTGAGCGACAATCTTCCAACGGCTCTCACCTAATGATAACAAGACACCAATTTCATAGCGGCGTTCACGAATCATCAAGATAACGATTAAAGCTAAGATAATCGTTCCAGCAATCGCAACGAGCCAGACAATCTTATCCGCAAATGATTTAACGTTATTCATCGAACTCTTAACCGTTTGGTAACTGCTATCATCCGTTGACAACGAATACTTCGACGTATTGATCAACTGTTTACCAGACGTTTTGACGCTGCTAACTTTAGCGGGGTCTGAGATTGCAAAAGTCACAGAATCAGCTGTGTTCTTGTACTTAGAACCCTTGACCGTGTTAGCGAACGTGTATGACGTGTAAATACTGTTGCTGACATCGGTACTACCAGGACCTTGTTGCGTACTTGCACTAGATGACGCTTTATAGATCCCAACGATCTTCATCGTGTAAGTCTTCTTATCACCGGTCGTTGCTTTTAACTTAATCGTATCACCGACGCTCAGGCTATCTTCCTTAGCCAATTCACTTTCGATGACAACGTTGTTAGTGCCTTCATCACTAGCTGTAATACCGCGGCCCTTCGTAATTTTACTTGAGCTACTTTCAAAGGTTGAGACGCTGTTCGTATTAGTGACCCCAGTAATCGAGATATCACCAGTACCACTGCTACTTGAGCCACCCATACCTTTCATCCCACCACCAGTACTACTACCTGATGTTGAAATCGTATCAAAGCCCTTCGCATTAGCGGAAGTTGAGACGGTCGCATTGTAACTTGAAACGTTGCTAAGCTTGGCGATTTTCTTCGCATCACTCAGTTTAACGGGCGATGTCGTCAACTTAGGCCGACTACTTTTACTCGTCGACGTGGCGCTGCGCATCTTCTTAAAAGCCGCCTCCCGGTTAGCAGATAAAGTGACGGTCGCCCCGACACTTTTCTTGGCATTACTAGTTGCCGTATCGGCAGCATTCCTAATCAATAACCCGGCCAATACAAACAGCATGATTGCTGATGTAACAAGTACTAATAGAATTGAACGGCCTTTTTTTGCCGTTAGATTGAGCCATGCGCGTTTAAAAAAATTCACGCTTAAACCCTCCTTCAGATAAAGTATTGGTATGACAATTGCTTTGCACTGCTTTTAACCTACACGGGAAATCTGACTAATTTGTGAACTTGCTGGGTTTATTTATGGGTCTGAAACCGAAGATTTTTCAATTTGCTAGCTAAGCCCCTGAAAGGCTGGTTGTGCTTGCTACTACTAGCATTGCACCGTATCGGAGGCCCGTTTAAATGCGTTAGTCAGCACTTTCGCTGAACACCAAATAGTCGCGACAAGAATTAGCAATTAATTCTTGTCGCGACTATTGAACTTATTGATTAAACGAATTACTTACACAATCGTAAACTCACGCTTCCGGTACGGTACTTAAGTGCCACGTGATCGTACCCTGATAACTTCCAGGAACAGCGGCGGGCGTTGTTTTGAGCACCAAACCTTGTTGCGATGACCAGTGGGCGGTCACGTCATAGTCGATCCCCGGGGCCGTCTTTTGGCGCGCGATTTCCACGGCATCCTTTCCCAACATTGTCAGCTTGGCCCCATCCTGATAATACAAGTTTCCCGCTAGTGTGCGGCCCTGATTAGTCACGAGAGGGGTCGCGGTCGCCTCTAAGCGCCAAGCGGCTTTCGAGCCCGTATCATCATTGACAACTACTTCAAGTCCCTCGGGCCGACTGACTTGAGCCGTTCCCGTCAACTTGATTGGTGCAAACACACTTTCAGTACTGACTTTTTTCAGCTGTAACTCCCCACCAATGACCGTGACCGTTACTGTCACTGGTTCTGAGTAGGCGTTATCTTTGCTATGAGCCCGTAACGTAATCTGATTTTCACCGATTTGTAGTTCTTCGGCATCCACTTCAAATTCGACATAACCAACCGGATCGTCCATGCTCAACTGATAGTCTTCTCCCGCTTCACCATTGACCCGGTACTCGATACGCATGCCATCATTGTCAAAGTCTAACCCATCATTTAGCTTAATTTGGCCCTTAATGATGACGGGCTCGCCTTTCTTCACTTGTGTCAACGGTTCAATCGTCAGGTTAACGGTCTTATTGGTCGTAATGGTGAAGTGCGGTGTGGCCGTTGCGGTCTTCATCTCGTGACCCTCAAAGTAACTCATGTCATCATCAACAAAAGTATCCCGATCGCCCTTGGCAGCCTCACCAATCAGCGTAATATAAGCGTGCGGATTTTTCATTGATAGTGTCCGCTGCAAATCGTGTTGTAAGCGGGCCACCGACGATTCGTTATCGTCCGCTGGTAAATTGATCTCTTCCTCGGTACCATCCGCATAGCGGATCTTCGCGTGACTAAAGTGAACTTGTTCGGGTAATGGTAGGCTGGCCTTAACCTGTTGCCATTCATTGTCACCATTGAGATAACTCAGAACGTACTCATATTCCAACTCATCCCCACCATGAACCCAGTCTCCTTCATGGACAGTTCGCTCTTGAGTCAGATTAGTTACGTTTAAATCTGACTCGATTTCAATCGGTTGTGGCAACCGGTCAAAGACGACTAGTGTTCTGGCATTAGCGGTTGTCGCCGTACTAGTTAATCCCCAAGTAACATTCCGGATATCCTTTCCAAAAACTGTCGTATCAATTGTGGTCATTCGTGTTGGTCCCTGATCCAGGGTATAGCTCATGATTTGTTTACTGGCGACCCACTTCAATACAAGATGGTGCCAGTTACCGTCCGCGAGTGGTAATTTATCAGCGATACTCCCATGGTTCTGTTCAAAACGATAAGAGGACGTTAAACCACCCCGTTGCGTATAAGTATCCGGACTTGCAGGGTAGCTCGCGGCCATATGCATTTTTTTAGGCTTTTCATCGAAAGAATTCCCCCGGGGATACAACCCCCAAAAACCACCGTCATTCACTTTGGTATCCAGCTCCAACGCCCAACTTTTTTGAATCGCCGTCTTAGCAATCGTGGCCGGCGCCGTTCGCCGTGTATAGGTATCCGTCCCATAAACACCCAAGTTCTCACCAATAATGCTTTTCTTTCCATACCGACTAATCGCACTCATTTTGCGGGGATCATTCTGTAAAACAACGGCCAATCCTTCACCCACGGCTTTGTCCCCAAAGTTCACCCACATTGAGACTTGGTTATCGACCCGCATGTTAAAGCGATTAACAGGGGTCGACCACATTGCCCCAACTTGATTATCGTCATTTGTTAATTCGATAACATGCTGCGAATGGCCATTCTTTGAAACAGTCTGCATTGTGGCCGAATTACGGTCAAACTTTCCCGGTTCAAATAAGCCTTCCAGATTCAGTCCAGCGGGTGCCGTATCAAGTACGTCAGCCTTACTAACTAACGGTATCACTGCCCCTAAACAGACAAACAGTCCTAACAAGAGTCCCCAAAACCTTACTTCTTTCACCTAACGTCGCTCCCATCACTTGCCTTCCGCAGCTATTCTTACGCCGTATCTTAGCAAATTAAGCGACATCATGTCAATTATTTTTTATGGTTATAATAAGTATTTATTTATACATAAAATTTAAGCAATCGCACTTATACCAAAACATATTGATTTTAATAAAAACCAGCGCCTGACAGTTGTCATCGCGCTGGTTTTAAATTGACGGCTCACTTACTCACCGCGCCAGGAATTAAGCGCGTTAGGCCGGTAAATTTTCTGGAGCAAATGGGCAGTCCACCACATGATCATTAATGAGACCAGTCGCTTGAAGATAAGAATAAATGGTTGTCGGCCCGACAAACTTGAAGCCGCGGCGTTTCATCTCTTTAGACACTTGTTGCGCCAAGTCGTTTGTTGCTGGAACCTCATCGATTGACGCCCACGCCTGGCGTATGGGCTGGTTATCAACAAACGCCCATAACCAAGTGGCAAAGTCTTCCCCGGCCGGCCAATCTCGAATCACACGAGCATTGTTGATCGTTGCCATTAACTTCTGACGATGCCGAATAATTCGAGCATCGGTTAGTAGTCGCTCAACATCGGCGGTCGTCATAGCGGCCACCTGGTCAACATCGTAATCCGCAAAATCTTCATTAAAAGCCGCCCGCTTATTCAGGACGGTCTGCCAGCTCAGTCCTGCTTGATAAGTCTCCAAGCACAACAGTTCAAAAAGTCGTTGCTGATTATGTTGCGGCCGCCCCCATTCGTTGTCATGATACGCTTGCATTGCTGGTGATGAATCCGCCCATGCACATCGTTGCATTAAAAACATCTCCTTATCGCCACTATCCAATCCGGCTATCTCATACTCGCCGCATACTCTTAGACTAAAACTAACACTGGTTTTAAAATCTAAGTGCAGCCCCTAAAAAAAGCGCCGTCCAACTTGAATCGTTAGACGGCGCCAGTTGGTTACACTTATTATCGCATAACTGACTTATTTTATTGACGATTTCGTTTCGTCTGCTTTTCAGCAGTGGTTTCGTCTTCCATACGATCCGTCAACGGATAAGTTAAGCGAATCAAACTTGGAATAATCGTTGGGATGGCGAATACCAGAATAATCAACCCGATAATCACAACCATCGCCACTTGAATCAACGTCAAGACACCGGATGGCATCAAGGCTGCGAACGTCCCACTCAAGATCAAGGCAGCGGATAAGACCACGGCCCCAATGACGGCGGAAGCTCTGACAATTCGAGTACTTGGTGTCGCAGCCGAATTATCAAATTCACGATACTTCATCATCAAGAAGATACTGTAGTCGACCCCAAGCGCAATCAACATGATGAACCCGAAGAACGGTGTGTTCCAAGTTAACATGCTTTGACCCAAGAACCAGTTGCTCAAGATCCGTGTAATACTCAAGGACATAATGTAAGCCAATAACAAAGTCCCTAAGATGTAGAACGGTTGTAAGACAGAACGCGTGATAACCATCAAGGCAATCAGGATTCCGACTAACATAATTGCAGCGGTCCGAACGAAGTCACTAGAAGCAATTGCTTGGGTATCGTTCGTTTCAGACGTTTGACCACCAATCGCAATGGTGGCACCATCTAACGCAGTTCCCTTCAAGCTGTTCGTTGCTTGCTTTTGAATTGCCGTTACTTTATCCATCGCTGACTTCGAACTTGGATTTTCGTTCAAGACGATTGTTAACTTCGTTGCGTGGTTGTTACCAGACATGTAAGCCTTCAAAGCAGACTTGTAAGTCTTACCCTTCAAAGTGCTCTTTGGCACGTAATACGTCTTCGCAGCCGCGGAATCCTTTAAACCAGTCAAGTAGCTGTTAGCTGAGCCAACACCCGTGTTGATTGTCTTAGTTCCGTCGCTGGCAGTCTTCAAACCATCTTGGAGCGTCTGCATCTGACCTACTAAGCTTTGGATACTGGTGTACATTTGTTCATTACCAGAGGCCACTTGCGAGGCACCACTGTTAAGCTTACTTACACCACTTACCAAGGTTGGTACTTGCGAGTTCAAACTTGCAGTCCCACTAGCTAATTGTGAAGCACCACTATTTAACGTTGAAGAGTTGGCAGCTAATTGGTTAGTCCCAGAATCAAGCGCACTGATGGCACTCGTTAGCGTTGGAATTTGCCCTTGTAAGCTTGTCAAACCAGTTGACACTTGTGATGCACCGCTATTGACTTTAGTTGCACCAGTCGCAGCTGTTGAGACACCATTGGTATACGTATTTAATTGTGATGCTAAGGAACTTGCGCCACTCTGAAGCTGGTTTAAACCAGTAGTAATTTGTTGAGATCCATCTACCAATCCATTGGTACCATTTAAACCAGATTGAATCTGTTGCATCCCACTAATCGCAGATTGTAGCTTTGAGATAGCCTCCAAAGAACCATTATTGGCTTCAATTGATTTTGTAGCTAATTGTTTCAAGTTAGATAGCTGCTTCAATTCACTACTCAATGTCGAAAGTTGTTTCAAGTCAGCAGTTAAGGCAGTACCTGTCTCACTCATTGTTGCTAAATCTGCTTTCAGCCGCTGTGCGCTTGTCTGAGTTGAACTAATACTTGATGACATTGAGGAGCTTGCACTATCAACCTTTTGAGTAATTTGTTTTCCGACGACAGTTAACGCAGCGGTTAATGCAGCAGTCTGTTGAGTAGTTAACGCAGTTCCACCGTTCTTATTAACGGCATTTACCACCGTCTGAATGTCAGCTTCACTTAAACTAACATTTCCATTACTTGAGGCCACTTTTTCCAAATTAGTTAGCGCCGTTTGTAAATTACTTGCATCGTTTTGAACAACTGTACTATTCTTTTCCAACGTTGTAGCGGTTGTTGTTATTCCACTAACATCAGGAAGTGAGCTAGGATCGTAAGAAAGAAGCGGGGTCATAGCCTCATTTAATTCCTTCAGACCCTTTTGTAATGCAATTAATTTTTGTGTATTAGCAGTACTTGTCGCATCTGAAACACTAGAGTTAACACTGGTCTGCATTTTTTGAAGACCGGCTGTTAGTGCAGTTGCACCAGTTTGCAATTGTGAAACTCCAGAAGTTAAAGTTCCAGTTCCACTAGAGATTTTGGTTTTGTACCCATTCAGGGTATCTAACCCAGAACTCAAAGTACTCGTCCCACTAAACAGACTATTGGCACCTGTAGTCAACTGATTAACTCCACTAGCCAACGTTCCAGTCTTACTGTTCAACTGGTTCAAACCATTATTGACCGTGTAGACACCATTAGTATAAGTAACTAATCCACTCGCTAACGAGCTCGAACCACTTGCCAACTGACTAGCCCCACTTGAAAGGGTTCCAGTCTTACCATTTAAAGTATTGAGTCCTGATGAAACTTCATCCGCCCCATCCGCCAACTTCTTGGCCGACTTCGCGCTATCCGACATATTGGCACTCTTCAATTTACTATTGGCGCTATCTAACCCACTACCAATCTTAGTTAGCCCTTTGCTAGCAGACTTCATCCCACTAGTGACGGTGCCTAATTGGTTGCCAACGTATAATTGATCGATTTGTGAGCCACCGGGTTGGGTGACAGACGCCACGGTTTTAACACCCTTAACTTTTTGTAACTGTTTCGTTAAGCTGTCGATGACTTTTAGATCTTTTTCATTGTTTAAGGCATGATCCGTCTTGATATATAACGTTGACGGTTCAGCCGTCCCCTTGGAGAAGTGATCCTGAACAACTTGGAAGCCTTTCTTCGCAGGAATCGTGTCGTTTAATTCAGCTAACGTATCGTAGTTTAATTCATTATTGTACGTTAGGATAAACGGTAATGAGACACCCAAAACAACGACTAGGGCGATGATTGGGTAACGAACTGATGACGCTGCAATGCCGTGCCACATCTTGCTCGTACTACCACCAGCAAACTTCTTCGTTGGCCAGAATAACCGCGGTCCTAATAACGCCATGAAGAATGGGTTCAACGTTAACAAGACGAGCAACAGGATAGCAACCGCAATGGCAACCCCAACCGCTGACTTGTAAATTGAGAAGTTCGCTAACCCAAGGGCACTAAACCCAATTAATAGTGACGATCCACTGTATAGGATCGTTCGTCCGGCAATCTTTAACGCGCGCCCAGTCGCAGCGACCGGACTATCGCCATGACTGAGTTCTTCTTTGAATTGATCGAACAGTAGAATATTGTAGTCGGTCCCAATCCCGAACAAGACCACGACCATAAAGACTTGGGTAAAGTTCGACAATGGAAAGTTAAATTTATTAACGAGGTTCATCACAACGCTCAGCGAGATAATGAACGACACCCCAACTGACAACAGTGAAACTAACGGCGTAATCGGCGAACGGAAGACTAACGTTAACACGATGAAAATGAAAATAACGGTAATAATTTCAGTCTTCTGAATCCCTGCTTCCGTTTCCTGAGTGAAGTCATCATTTAAGATGTCACTCCCCGTCACGTACGTCTTAACTCCAGCCGTTTTAGCACCGGCCGTAATATTCTTGGTCATGTTCGCGACGGTCTGGTTCTTACCAACCATTAATTGTAGTAATTGGGTGGATTTGTCTTTTGAAATCAATTGCTTTTTGGCAGCAGCATTATCACTGGCAGCCGTCATTGATTTCACGTGATATTTTGATTTTTGCACTTTGAAGCGTTGAATCGTCCCATCGATTGCTTGCTTCTGGTCACTCGTTAACGGTGAATCACCATTATTGAAGACCACCACCACTTGGCGCGTATTATTTTGATTACGCCCCCAATGATTCTGAATGACTTGTGCGACTTGACTCTTAGCACTACTTGGCAACTTGGTCTGGCCCTTATCACGTACCAGACTGCTGATATTTGGCAGGAAGATGATGGCCGCTACCATCACAACTAGCCAAACAATCGCTTGGATTGTAAAACGTCTACGGCTCCCTTTCACGTTATATCCCTTCCCTAATTCAGATTCTTAAAACGACATCGTGACATTTAATCAACAATGTGTTTAAATAATAACAACATGTTAAATGAAAACCGGTGTAATTTCAACCAACAATTTTCATAAAATCGTCATTAAATAAACAAACAATAGTATATTGTTCAAATAATGAGGTGAACTTCAGTGGTAGGTACTAAAAACAACCGTCGTTCGCAAATGACCGAACGCCTAATTCAAGATAGTCTAATCAACTTACTCCAACATCAGTCGCTAGATGAGATTACGGTCACTGCTGTCTGCAAGGCCGCAGATATCAACCGGGGCACCTTTTACGCCCATTATGAAGACGTCAAAGATTGCATGCAGAAGATGGAACAAGATGCCACGGAAGAACTGCTAGCTGTTATTGATAAACATCTTAATCCCGACTCTTTACAAGCCATTCTGACGGGAATTTTTGAGGTGGTTAAGAAACGCCACGCCGTTACTTCCTTCATCTTAACAACCGACCAGGATTTTCTGATGAGCTTTATCGCAACAACTAAGCGTGAGATCTTAGCACATAACCAAGCTGAGATCACTGGTATTGGCAATCGCGAAAAAGAGTACATGTTTGAGTATTATCTCAATGGTATCGTTGGTGTTGTCCGTTATTGGTTAAAAACAGGACTACATGAATCACCGGAAGAACTGGCCAGTTTTATCAACGACTGGTGGTACCGAGGAAAACCAGTCAAAAATTTGGCTGAACACTGAATTTAACCCCACTATTCGATTGTTAGTTTAATTAATCTAGCTATTCCCATTAAATTAATTATTATCAATATGCCTTGGAAATTATCTTGCATATTAAAAGTAACATGAACCCTTTAATTGCAAAAGCAATCTAACTTCTTAATTACTTTCTTCTATATAGGATACCAGTCATGTGCATGGATGGACTTGATTCGCGTCAAGAAAACCCCAAAATGCCCGATTATTAGCAATTACCTGCTAATAATCGGGCATTTTTTAGACTTCTTTTGGGGGCGTCTTAGGTTCATACATCCGTTGCTTGATATCGTCCATTTCCTGATCCAGCTCCGTAATTAACTGCGCCTTCTTAGTCAATGACGCTCGCAATGCGTCCTGATGCGGAACGTTCTTCTTATAATTTAATTCATGCTCCAACGACGCCCAAAAGTTCATGGCAATCGTCCGTACTTGTAGTTCGACCTCAATGATGCTCGGCCCATCAACAGTGTAGACCGGCACCCCGAGGATTAAATGCAAACTCTGATAGCCATTAGCTTTAGGATGATGAATATAATCCTTCACTCGTAATACTTTAATGTCAGCCTGAGTCGCCAATAAATTCTCGACTGTCTTGACATCGCTTAGGAAACGAACAATCAACCGGATACCCGCAATATCATGCAAATTATTAAACACCGCATTTAACGTTAACGGTAAATGCTTACGTTGCATCTTACCAACAATGCTCTCAGGCGACTTGATCCGGGACTGCTTGCTATCAATTAACGCGTAGCCGTAACGAAGCTCATACTCTCGACTAATATAATCTAACTTATCTAAAACGAGCTTCATCGCAACTTCATAACGTAACGAATAAGCTTTCAACTGATCAACAGCTTGCAAAAGTTCCGGGGGTGCTGGCAAAAGCTGATCATTATCTGCACTTGCTTGGGAATTTGTTGTGCTCAATCAATATCGCTCCAATATAAGACTCTATTCTCTCTCAATCTACCTTAACGGATCGTGATGGTCCACTCACGCGCAATTTGGTCATACGCAATTTGGTGCGCATCTTCACCAACTTGGTAAGCTAAGTGTCCGTCAACATCTGCAAAATCACTAGGAATCAGGCCGCGGCCCTCTAACACGTTCAGGTGACCAACGACCATGCGATCGGCCAAGAAATTCTCAAATCGCTGCCAGAAGCTTTGAAAACTGGCGAAATCATGCACATCAAAAATCTCGTTGCGGAGTACTTCGGCATCAAATTCAATTCGGATTCGTGCACTCTTAGGTATCACTTGGGGCCTCCTTCGCATCGGTTAATCCACACTGCACATTCTTAGTGACTCATTAACCAACAACTCATTTTTGGGACTATCTCAATAATAAGACACGATGACCAAGTTACGCAATATCTGACCAACAACTGCTATCAAAACTTAAGCGCTTTGTAATCGTTGGGTTAATTGATTTTACGTTTCGGGTTCAAAATATTCATCGGGTCAAAGAGTGCTTTGATCTGATGTTGCAACATATCAACATCTTCGCCTAATTCGGCATTGTTCCATTGATTTTTCAACATTCCGACTGCGTGTTCACCCGAAATCGTCCCACCAAGTGCCAGCGTCTTCTTAAACATTTCTTGTAGCGCAATAATGATTTTTTCAGGCACTTCGGTTACCGACGTTGGCCACACTAAGGTCGGGTGCACATTACCATCGCCAGCATGTCCAGCCGTATAGATTTCGACGTCTAACCGCTTGGATAGTTCTTGAATATAGTCCATTAATGGGGCTAATTGCGATAATGGCACGGCCATATCTTCCATAATATGATTCTGACCAGCAAAAACTGCCGGCAGCATATCGCGCCGTAATTGTTCTAGCGCTGCCTGTTCCTTAGGCTCGGTCGTAATCTTAACATCGTTGGCTTGCTGTTCGGCCAGTATCTTCTTAACGACTGCCATGCTATCCTGACCACCATTATCAAGCTTAAAAATCAACATCGCCGCACTATTCTTAGCATAGTGCGTCTTCTCGTATCGATCGAGTGCCGCAACCGTATTGCCATCCAATGCCTCTAGCATCGTTGGATAAACACCGGAGATTCGAATCGCCGTGACTGCTTTAGCCAAGACCGTCATATTATCGAAAAAGGCGACGCCCATCACGGGGGTCCCTAGCGGAATCGGCAACAGTTTAACGATTACTTCGGTAATGATTCCTAACGTGCCTTCCGAGCCAATCATCAATTGCGTTAAATCATAACCAAAGGCCTGCTTTAGCGTCCGACCGCCTAACTTAACTTCGCGACCATCGGCTAAAACGACCTTAACGCCTAAGACATTGTCCTTAGTAGCCCCATACTTGACCGTACTCATCCCGCCAGCGTTTGTCGCCACATTACCGCCAATCCCAGAGATGGGCTTAGAACCAGGGTCCGGCGCGTAGAACATACCCTGCTTGCGTGCTTCTTTATCCAGATCACCGTTAACGACGCCGGGTTCAACCACGGCGATGGAATCAGCCTTGCTAATTTCGATGATTCGGTTCATCTTGGCGGTTGAAAGAATCAGACTGTCCGTTAACCCGTCCGCACCGATAACAGTGCTCGTTGTTTGGTCTTGGGGAATCACTGCGATGTGGTATTTACGGGCCGTTTTCAACGTTCCTTGAATGTCCTTGGTCGTATGTGCTTCAACATAGGCTAAGGCAAGGCCACTATCGTCATCGGTCAACCGCGGACTGAAAGAGTATTTTTTCAGCGTCTCCTCGTCAGTGAAGACCTGCCCGTCAGTGACTTGCGTTGCTAAATAATCTAAAACTTCTTGGTTAGAAAATGCGCGAAAGACTGTCAAATTACCAAACCTCACTTCATATATTTAAGTTCACTGTCAGTATAAGCCAAGAATCCGTTTTCTGCCGTAATACTGTCCGTAAGTGACCGCTCCTAATTTGCTCAGTTTCCAATCTAATTCTTTTAGGTGGTATCTATTTTTTAAATTAAGTACACTCAAAATAAGTATTTTCCGGGATCGTACTGACCGGGTATGCTAGAAACAGTGATTTCAAGACAAAGACGTTATCCGGGGAACCATCTTAACGCCTTTAATTAAGGGAGGATTTGAACATGCGGCATTCAGCATCTTCAAAATTACGGCCAGTGTTAATTGCGGTCGGCATCATTATCGTTATCGCATTCGTAGCGATTGGCTTAATTATTCGCCAGGCACAGGCGCGCTACCAATCGACGATCTATACGGGAAACAGCAGTACTAAAATCGATACGACTAAGCCACTCAGCATCTTACTACTAGGTGTTGACACCGGGGCAGACGGTCGTATTGATAAGGGAAATTCTGACACCATTATGGTCGTTACGATCAATCCGCAGACCAAGAAAACGCTCATTACCAGCATTCCACGCGATTCATTAGCAGAAATGGTCGGTGATCAGGACACAAATGTTCAAAAACTCAACGCCGCTTACAATATTGGTGGCTCCAAGATGGCCAAGGCTAGTGTTAGCAAGCTATTCAACGTGCCTATCGATTACTATGCAACTATCAATATGGGCGGTCTCAAACAAATCGTGGATGCCGTTGGAGGCGTGACGATCACTAGTCCACTCAACGTTTCATTCGACCACATCACAGTAACCAAGGGCAAACACCATCTCAATGGTAAACAGGCGCTATCTTATACACGGATGCGTTATCAGGACCCCCGGGGCGACTACGGCCGTCAATTACGGCAACAACAAGTCATGCGGGCGGTTCTCGCCAAACTCGCCGAGACTAAGACCTATAGTCGCTACAATCAATTACTCACTTCACTGAAGGGTAATTTACAAACTGACCTTAGCTTTAACGACCTTGTTGGGTTAGCGACGCATGATCGTGCCAATATGAAACACATCCAGTCGACTCAAGTCATTGGCTCACCTGCTTGGATCAATACGAGTTCCTATCAGATTTTAAGTACAAAGACCTTGCAACAAACGTCGGACCGCCTTCGGACCCAACTGGGGCTCAGTACTGAGACCCTTACCAACATGGAAACCAAGCTAAATGCCAAGAATACCGTGTATGACGGCAAAACCAATCTCAATTATGACACCCAAGGTTTAGATAAAATCACTTACAGTGATAATACCAAGTGATCTTTTAATGATAATCAGGCGTGCCACTGAAGCAGTATAGCCTTCAGTGGCGCGCCTGATTTAGTCCTAACCTAGTTAAAATTGATTGCTGCCATTAGTATTATTGGTTGTTGATTGCCTAAAGTATCACAGTTACTGCTTGTCTGTCACCGTCTTAGTGCACCCAGCCAGCAAGTTGCGTCACCAGTCCCCCGGTATCGTCGTTAAACTCATATTTGATATTCCCCCGGTCAGCAACGGCCTGGTGCTTGTTCACCTGTAAATCACTCACCCGAACCGTTAATTCTAAAGGCTTAAAGTTTTGAACTGAGCGAATCCAGACATAGTCGGCCAGTCGTTGTACTTGCACGAAGAAATACCGTTCCGTTGTCGTTGTTAAATCAATCTGTTTTAAAATTCCCGTTTCCATTCGTGCTGCACCCCCTCGTCATTTTCACCACTTAATATACGTGCTGAAACGCGTTCCAGGTCAAGGCGCAACACTCAATTATTTTTAATTGCAAGTTTGAATATTACATTTTAATAACAGTAAGCGAAAAAGCTAGTCAATTTAGTCAAACGGTTGTACTATGATTGATGATAAGGTTATTTAAGTCAACGATAACTCGTTAAAACCATCCAAAGGAGCAATCTCATCATGAGCCAGCCCAACACCCTGCATCCGCAAGCGTATTGCTACTACATCGAACTGACTGGTTCCGAACGGCCTGATTTACTCACCGCACTAACTACTAGTGAACAAGAATTGGGCGATTGGGAACCGGTTCAAGCAGCTAAGTTACCAACTTGGCGTTTATGGACTGACGCTAATGCCGACACGATTCGCTACACCGTTGCACACGTCATTGCCCGTAGCGCTTTGCCGCAAAACGCTTATTGGCTATTGCAGTACAAGGGTACTGACCATGGTCACCCCCGAATGTTGCACCCACAATTTCATACCCGTTAATAAAAGGCGAACCCGGTGACAATTCCAAGTCACTCGGTTCGCTTTAATCTGCACGCGCTTCTCAAAAATCGACATTAAAATACCACCATCAACAGACTTTCAGCAAGTCGCTAATGGTGGTATTTATACGATTACTACATTAATGATTTAACTTAAGCTTCGACCGTTTCGCCAGCAGCTTCTTTAGCAGCAAAGGTCTTTTCTTCCTTAACCTTATCACGATCTAAGGCCTTGAAGAAGAAGTAGTAGATGGCACCATCAAGCACAATATTAACAATTTGTAATACCGCACCTGAGATGTGCATCGTTGCTAAGTAACCAGAGATAATTGGCGGCGTCGTCCAAGGAACCATGACCCCAACCGTCTTTGCAACTAAGCCCGTCGACATTGCAATGTAAGTCGTCGTAACATTAACTAACGGTGCCAAGATAAACGGAACGGCAATCCGATAGTTCATAACGATTGGCAACCCGAAGACAATTGGTTCATTGATATTGAACAATGCGGGTCCGATAACCAGCTTGCCTAATGTCTTGAATTCGGCACTCTTGGCAACAAAGGCAATCATGAAAGCCAGTCCCAAGGTCGCACCGGAACCACCCATGTGGACAAAGTTGTCGAAGAATTGTTGTGTCACAACGTTTGGTAAAGCCTTACCAGCCTTAAGCGCTTCCGCATTTTGAGACATCGCAGCTAACCAGATTGGTTGCATGACCCCAGAAACCACGTTGGCACCGTGAATCCCGAAAATCCAAAGAATACATACAACGAATTCAGCAACCAAGGCCCCTGGTAACGTGTTACTCAACAAGCCTAATGGTTTAGCTAAGACGAATGAAATCACGTTAGGAATACTCTGCATTGGTGATGCTTCAACAGCCAACCGCAGTAACCACATCAAGAATAAGATGACGAAACCGGGTACTAAGGCTGCAAACGAGTTGCTAACTGCCGGTGGCACGCTATCAGGCATCTTAATCGTCCAATTGCGATGCACCATGAAAACGTAAAAATCAGTAATAAACAACCCAATCAGTAGCGCCGTGAATAACCCCGCCGAATCAAGTTGGGTTAATGGTACCCACAGTGCTCCTGCCTTATCGGTGTTTAATGGAATCGTTAAGAACCAAGCGCCTAACGAAACAATTGAGGCAGAGATTGGATCGACTTTATAACTCTTTGCCAAGTTATAAGAAATCCCAATAACCGCAATCAAGCCCATGATATGGAACGAGGCGTTAGTTGGATATTGGACGATCGTTGCCCAATTCGAACCAAAGGTATCGGCCATAAAGGTCTGATAACCCTTGATAGGGAATTGCGCAATGATCATGAAGACCGACCCGATAATAATCATTGGCACTGCCAATGTCATCCCATCACGTAAGGCAATTAAGTGACGAGAACCAGCAATCTTGCCAAAGAAAGGGACAAGTCGGTCATTAACAAAGCTCGACTTGTTATTGTTTTCGCTCATGTCGTGACCCCCTAAAATAATTTGTTGTGCATATTCATTTAACGAACATTCTCAAACAATCAGAATAATTTAAGTAAGCTAACGGTCAATCAATAGTTAACCGTTTACATAAAATTGAGTTCGTCCGTTACAAAGTAGTCCTGTCATCTGACATTTGTACCCATGAATACGCTTCCTACAAAATTCATTATACCTGTCATTCTCAAAATGTATACCCTTTCACTCTAAAATGGGTGTTGTTCCATCCATCGGAATTTGTTCCATTTTTAGAACATGTTCCAAAGATTGGTTTGAATTACCTTTACGTTAATGGCTGAATAATCATAGCTAATTGTTCCAGATAATAAACGACGGGCAACTGGGACAAGGTGCTACCACCACTGATTGCTTGAACTTCCGGGGTATCGTAAGTTAACACCACGTCCGCAATCCCAGCTAACGTCGAATGACTGCTAGCGGTAATAGCGACCACCTTCGCGCCACTCTGCCGATAATAAACGCTTTGTTCAATAATATCTTCAGACTCTCCAGATACTGAAAGTGCGAAAAAGACGGTATCCGATAAATCCTGTTGCTGAACCGGATGGGGCTGACTCGTATCACTAATCATCAAGCTATATAAACCAAAGTTAGCGAATAAATGGCTGCCATACGCGGCCAGGCCAGCACTCGTCCCTGACCCAATCAGTACGACCATTCGAGCTTGATGAACCAGTTCTGCGACCCGATGAAGTTTAGCCGTGATATCAGGTAAGTTCATGCGGTCAAAAAACGTCCGCATCGGTACAACTGTCTGAGCTAACGGTTGTGTGGCATCTTGCCGTAACTGTTCTTTTAATGTGAACTTAAATTCTGCGTAGCCATCATAGCCCATGTGCTTTAGAAAACGCAAAATAGTCGTTGCTGAGACGTGACTATGGTCGGCCAATTGTCGAATCGTCATAGTACTTACTTCAGCGGGATGACCCACAATATACTTATAAATTTCAATTTCCAAGCGGTTTAACTGCTGGACCTGATCGTACGAAAACATTGACTCACCCCGTCACTATTGATTAATTGGTCTATCATTAAATTAATATGACCATTAGAATTTATGGGAACAAATTCCGCTTATTGATCGCCCCACCGACCATCGATCTGCGGTTTGATCTCAAGATCCTGCATTACCAAATCACAAGTTGCTACTGCGTCAGTTAATTTAGCCGTAAATTCGGCCGTTTTATATGGCGAATCAACGGACCACGTCTTAAAGTTGGGCGTTCGATTAATACGTCCTAACGCCGCAATCGCTGGTACTTCCTTCGGATCAACGGCGGGAGCCGACTTCTTTACATTGATGTTGTAACCATAATGACCACTGTGATACAGTGCCTGCATGGCGTCACGAAAAAGTCCCATGTCACTCACTTACCTTCCATTTTCATAGTCCAATTTTAGCATAAGTCCGGTGACGCTTTCATTTAGTTCACACAAATCCATAAAAATAAGTCAAAATATCGGAAAAGCGTCATAATTATTCGCTATAATTAGACATAAACCAGGGTTATTGAGAGGAGCATAACATTGAAAAACACGATTTTAATTGTTGAGGATGAAGGCAGTCTGTCTGGCTACTTGACTAAAGAACTACAATTTGAGGATTTCAACGTTTTGGTAGCGGCTAACGGTTTGGCAGCTATGGAAACCTACCAAGCGCATCAAAACGAGTTGCTCCTCATCCTGCTAGACTGGATGTTGCCAAAACTTGACGGTATGGAAGTTCTTCGCCGCATTCGCAAACACGATCAAGTACCAGTCATTATTATGACCGCTAGAGATTATGTCGGTGATAAAGTCGCCGGGTTAGATAATGGTGCCGACGACTATATCACCAAACCATTTGAAATCGAAGAATTATTGGCCCGAATCCGGGTTATCCAACGACGCATTGAAAATCAAGTTGAACCCAATCAAGTCTACCAACTGGATGATATCCAGCTAGATACCAAAGCCCACCGCGTTACTAACGGGCAGGAAGAAGTTACCTTAACTCACCGTGAATATGATTTGCTGCAATTCTTCCTCGCTCATCCCGACGAAGTCTTTACCCGTGATGACTTGCTTGACCAAGTCTGGGGCGCCGACTTTCTCGGTCAGCAAAATGTCGTTGACGTTTATGTCGGTTATTTACGTAATAAAATCACGACAACCGGCGCCTCCCCACTCATTCAAACAGTGCGCGGCGTCGGGTATAAACTAAGGGAGCCGATGTCTGATGCCCAAAAATAACACCACTCCGACCTATGAACAGCTGATCAATAAGGCCATCCGCCGACTAATGCTGACAATTACGTTGTTGGTTAGCTTGATCACCCTTCTGATGGTCGGCACTCAGCAAACAATCAATACGACTAGGGAAGCCCGTGACTTGATGAGCAGTCTTAACCAGGCGAATATCAAAGACGTCCCCAGTTTTATTCAATGGAACAATACGACGACACGCAATACGAAACAACCGGCATTTATCCGGGTAACCACCAAGAAAGCAACCTTGACGACCGCCACTAAAACGAAGCGGACGATCATCACTACCCCATCGTCCAAATCGTTTTTCACCAAGCAACAGACTAAGCTAGTAGGGCCGTTAGTCTACGTTCGCGGATTTGGTTTCTTCTTATCTTATAGTGAAAAAGATGGGCATAACACTTACCAACTATGGGTCAGCTTAAGGCGATTGTTCAACAGTCTGCTTATTTTGATTCTGCTCATGCTGGCTGTCACTTGTGCCGCCCTGGCATTGGGGACTTGGTGGGCCCATCGTTTAGCACTGCGACTGAGTGACCCAACCATTAAACTGTTACACGCAACCAAGTACACATCGAACAATCCAGATAGCGACCAGCCCACCTTAGACGTGCCTGCTAGCCCCCGCGAGATCAACGACCTCGGTCGGGCCTTTAATGAACTATTGGTCACGCAAAATCAACGATTGCAGCATGAGCGTCAATTTATTTCTGATGCTTCACACGAACTGCGAACCCCGATTGCTGCGATTCGCGGTAATCTCAGTCTAATCAAGCGGCGGGGTGACGCCCACCCCGAAGTGATTCCAGAATCATTACAGTTTATTGATGAAGAATCACTAAGAATGCAACATCTGATTGAGAACCTACTTCACCTTTCACGAGCTGATCGCGCTAAGCTAGTCTTAACTGACCAAGACCTATCACTATTAATGTTGTCACTGGCTGAACATTACCAGCCGTCAATTGATCAACCATTGACGCTCGCAATTGATCCGAACATCCACGTTCAAGGTAATGCGGAAATGTTACAACAAATCGTTGTGGCCTTACTCGATAATGCCCATAAATACTCGCCACATGATCAACCGATTACCTTGAGTTTGTACCAGACTGATCAAGCAGTCGAACTAGCTGTAGCCGACCATGGTGAGGGAATTCCAGACGACCAAAAACAGGCTGTCTTTCAGCGCTTTTACCGCGTTGACCAATCTCGGTCACAAGCAATCGAAGGCAGTGGCCTAGGCTTAGCAATCGTTCAACAGTTAGTTACATTGAATCAGGCCACCATTAAAATCACCGACAACCAGCCATCCGGGAGTGTCTTTGCGGTCAGCTGGCAACTATAGTAACAAGTACTATTATTTTATTTTCTAATAATTACTCTCATAAAAAAGCGAGTCACTAGAAAAATCTAGGACTCGCTTTTGGTCTTGGGCCACCCAATCACAAAGATACCTCCAAGACTATTCTGAATTGATATTCAGAAACTAATTACTACTAACCCATCTGCGTGGTTTTATGAGATTTCATACTCAAAATATCACCATCCAAATGTTCTATTTTTGCTTTTAAATATTGTTTTTCTATTTTAATTTGCGCCTCTTGTGCTTCTAGATCTCCGTTTAGACGTAACAGAAATTTTTTTAGTGCAACTGTACGTTCTAGTGTTACTTCTTCAGGACGGAAACTGTATTGCTGAATCTCTTTAATTGACGCGCCTAATTGCCGGAGATGTACAATTCGGTTAACCATCTCTTGATCACTAGCCGAAAATTGTCGGATACCATTTTGATCACGCTTAATCGGGCCAATTAGACCAACACTTTCATAGTAACGTAGTGCATTATTCGACACACCATATTTCTGAGCGGTCGCCGTAATTGTAAACATACTCGTATCCTCCTAAATTTTGCTTGCGTTAGTGTAACACGAACTTGTTATACTTTCAAATGTTCAAAAAATAGGAGGTTGAATTTTTATCATGAAAACAACAACTCGTTCTTGGTTAGCAATGATTGTCATCGGTATTTTTACAATTATGGCTAATCTCGATGCATCAATCATTAATATCGCACTACCTATCATGTCAAAATCACTTGCGGTTCCAATTAGTCAGATCACATATACCGTGATGGGTTATATGGTCATTCTATCAGGCTTACTGGTAACATTCGGTAAACTTGGTGATATTTGGGGTAAAGGTAGAATCTTTACTTTAGGTATGTATAGCTTTACTATCGGCTCACTAATGGCCAGTGTCAACTTCGGCTTTGAGTTTCTACTATTGGCTCGTTTTGTGCAAGCAGTTGGCGCTGCCGCAACGCTTTCAAACAGCTATGGTTTAATTTCGGAACTGTTTGATAATCACACCCGGGGAACTGCCATGGGTATCAATACAATGTTTATTTCCGCTGGTTTTGTTGCCGGACCTGCCTTAGGTGGCTTTTTACTACAGCAGTTTGCTTGGAATGCTATTTTTATGATTAACATTCCACTTGGAATCATTGCCATTATTTTAGGCCACCTATTTCTTCCCAAAAATCATGGCCGGCAACAAGCCACTAAACTTGATGGTTGGGGCGCAGGGATTCTATTCATTATCATCACACTATTCTTTGTTGTATTAGAAGCAGGGCAGACTATTGGTTTCAGGCAGCCGCTAATTATCATTGGCTTCATTATCACATTAGCACTTACACTATACTTTATTTATTTGGAAAAGCATCGAAAAAATGCGCTATTACCACTATCCATTTTTAAGAATCGTACCTTCAGCTTAGCATTGCTAGTCGGAATGCTGATACCACTTATTAATGCACTGTTCAGCTTTATATTCCCACTCTATCTCCAAGATTATTTGAACTGGTCAGTTGGTACTACTGGAATATTAATGCTGATTTTTCCACTTATTATGGCTATTGCTGCCCCACTTGGTGGCTGGTTGAGTGATCTTTTCTCTCAACAGCTTGTTCTACTAACCGGCCTAGTCCTAATTATAATTACGCAAATTGGCTTCTTATTCCTAGATTCACATACTTCATTAACCCTCATTATTTCTTTGTTAATTTCCAACGGTATCGGCACTGGATTTTTCATTGCACCAAATAACACATTACTAATGTCAGTCGTCCCACAAAATCAGCTAGGAGTAGCGGGTTCTCTACAGTCTTTGGGAAATAATATTGGCAATATTTTAGGCGTCGCACTTGGTTCTCTTGCACTATTTACAACAATGAGCATCGATGCTGGATATCGAGTTAGTACTTACTTGCCAGCACATCCTGCTTGGTTTGCCCATGGTTTAACCTGGTCCTTTAGTGTTTCTCTTATTTGTGCTTTATTAGGCTTTGCCATTAGTATTATTAACCGCCCTGCACACTAAGCTAATTCATTTACAAATAAACTCTTAACAACCGTTTTAAGGACATTAACAGTCTTGAAACGGTTGTTAATTTAACTAGTACTTGATCCTGCCAAAGTATTACCTGCTCAGATTCAATTTTCATGGTATTTTTTATATTCTAAGTCTGAATCTAAGAATTTCTTAGATAAAGTTTATGGAAAGTCGATAGTTCCCGCGGCGATATGCCGGTAAACTATAGTCATTCAATTAAACAAACCAACTTTAAAAATTAACTCATAAAAATAGAATGACTCACAACAACTAAGGAGCTATGTAGATATGTTATTAGATACTGATCCAAAAATTAAAAATATCACCGCCGTTCAATTGGTTAAGGTGACCTACCCACTGGTGATTGCGAAAACTGAAGAGGGCGAATTCGTTAAAGTCAAACTTAGTGATGAACAACTACAAGATCCATTATTCTGGGACACGTTAAAAAACATCCGCCGTTCGCAATTATGGGTCCCACTTGGTCGTCACTTCCATCAACTACTCTCTAACGACTGGTTAATGCCAGCTGCCCAATAATCATTCACTAATAATAACAACTAAAAGGAGTTCGATTATTATGAAAAACACATTCAAAAAACTAACCCTTACTCTAATGGCTGCCGGAACCCTCTTTGCGACTTCCGTTTCCGCCTCTGCTGACACGACGACAACAAATCCTGAAGTGACATCCACCACACTCGTCAATAAAGTCACTCGTGATACTAAACTCGCAACGGGTGCCACGACTAGCCAACCGAAACATGATTTAACACCGCAGCCAACTAAGCTTGTTGTTAAATCCACCCAAAATCAAGTGTTAGCAACCATTGATGCTAGTAGCCAGAGTATCACTAAGATGAAGTATCTCACTAACGCAAAGTAGTACTGCCACCCTTAATTTCCGCCCCGTCACTTAAGCCCTTAAAGGAGGCCCCGCGATGAGTCAGCTGACTAAGGCCATTACCCGCCAATTACAACGTCAATATGCCGAACCAGTTCTGAAAGATCTAAATGGCAACTGGTATACCGGGGCCGATGTTTTAGAAGACCTCGCACTGTGTGAAACTAGTCTGCAACAACAGAACGTGCATGCCGGACAAGCCATTCTACTGAGCCCCGCACAAGTCGTAACGATTCCGGGATTGTTGCTTGCCAGCTGGCAATTGGGACTGACGGTCACCCTGACACCGCCTAGTCGCCAATTACCCGAGCTGGCGCCTCAAATCTACGCCGCCATGGTTTATTCCCCTAGACAAACGAACCAGTTAGCAACCAAATTAGATCCCCATGAAATCAGCGTTTTAACGTTAATTCTTAATACGGCGCCTAATTTTGCTTACCTAGTTCACGACCACGCTCAACCGTTAACACGCCGCAGCCAACCGGACCTGATACTACCAGCCAGTCAACTCCAGTTCACCCAGTCCCAGCTACTTAAGATGGCTGAGCATGGTCAAACTAGCGCACACGTTCACGATTTATATAACCTTGAGACCGGATTGCTCCCCTGCCTCACGGACCTCATCACTGCGACCCCGTTTACCATCATACCAACTAAGCAAGACTGGCCATCCAAAGTCAGTTAAGCGCCAATTGCCGTTACGTGTTAGCACTTTGAATCGGTATCTTGCATTGCCGCTGCTCCCGAAAGACAAAATGAGCTTTCCAGGAATCCTTGTAATCCCTAGAAAGCTCATTTTAATGTTTGCTTATTTAACCAGACCGACAGTCTGTAAAATAAGGTAAATGTTCAAAATAATTAGAATCACCGTCACAATCCAAGCCGTCCACTTAACCCAGACACGGTTGGTGAAGTTCCCCATCAGCGCCCGATTACTCGTGAACATGACTAGCGGAATCATGGCAAATGGTAACGCGATACTCAAGAAGACTTGCGACATCGTCAGCAGATCTTCAATTTTCGCTTCATTGCCATGATAATAAATCGCAAAAGCCAACACTGGTGTAACCGAGATTAACCGAGTTAGTAACCGTTGTGCCCAGAGTGGCATCTTCAAACGGATAAACCCTTCCATGATAATCTGACCAGATAACGTCCCCGTAATCGTAGAACTTTGACCAGAAGACAACAGCGCAATGGCAAAGAGCATACTGAGTAACGGACTCGCAATCGAGCCAACGACCTTACTATCGCCAAGTGCATTGTACAAGTCAACGAACCGGCCAAGATCACCCTTAGTTCCAAAGAACAGTGCGGCGCCAAGAATTAATAGCAAACTATTAACAACGAACGCGACTGACAATTGAATATTGGAGTCAATTGTCGTGAACTTAACAGCCTTGGCAACTTCTTTTTCGTCACTCCGGTCAACTTGACGTGTTTGTGAAATTGATGATCCCAAGTACAAGTTATGTGGCATAACGGTTGCCCCAACAATTCCGAGTGCTAGGAATAGCATAGAACGGTTGCTGACAATCCGACTAGTTGGGACATACCCTTTTAACATTTCTGGAATATTAGGTTGTGAAATAATAACTTCATACAGGAAGACGAAGAGAATCACGGCAACCAGCGTTGCCACAATTGCTTCGATTTTCCGGAAACCAAGTTTCATTAATAATAACAGAATCAAGACATCGGCAGTGGTAATCAAAATACCGACAATTAATGGAAATCCGAATAATAACTTCAAAGCAATCCCAGAACCAATGATTTCAGCAACATCGGTCGCCATAATCGCTAGTTCAGTAATAATCCAGAGAAAAATCCCCATTCCTTTTGACGTTCGTTCCCGCGTCAATTGTGCTAAATCTTTACCCGTCACAATTCCCAGACGAGCGGCCATGGCTTGTAGCAACATGGCAATTAAACTTGATAACAGGATCACAGAAAGTAATGCATATTTGTACTGTGATCCACCTGCGATTGATGTGATCCAGTTCCCAGGATCCATGTACCCAACTGCAACTAGTGCACCCGGTCCAGTGTAGGCAATTAAAGTTCGCCAGAAGCTGGCATCCTTAGGGACCCGGACACTCCCATTGACTTCGTCCAAGCTCTTACTATCGGCACCCGTTGAATGAATCGCCTTTTCTTCGGCAGCTTTCATCTTAGCGTGATCCTTCGTTTTTGCTGATTTCATTATGAAACCCTCTCTTCTATTGGTTTAGAATTCAGGTTGTGGACTACTACGTGATCCTCAACAGTGCGTCCCCTTAATTGAGCACTCACTTTAATTCCAATTGGTAGTATAGCACCATTAACCTATTAGTCAACTATTATTAATTATTACTTTGGCATCCCTAAAGCTTGTTATGACGCGGTATTATCATCTTGTAAGGGGATTCTCCGTGGGCTCAAACCATTAACTAAAAAATCACTGAGATAGTGAATCAATTGCTCATCACTCAAATCATCCAGTTGTGGGTAGAGAACCTGTTCGACTAAATATCCCCCAATGGTTGAAAACACCAATTGTAAAATCATGCGATTCGGCCAATCAACTAATTCTCGAGCGGCTTTCAAGCGATCCATCGCTTCATTCGCCTGCGCCAAAATGCTAGGTGAGACCATCCCTAAGACAGCCGCTCGATCCTGAGCATTATTGAAAAATTGGGACAAAATGACGGCTAAGGAGGCTCGGTTACGTGTGACAAATGCGACCCGATCGCGCACAAGGGCGACAACAAATGCTTGCAAAGTCTGGTTAGGACTATCTAAAACTGCCTGGTCCAAAGTGTTCAACATCGTTGGCAAAATATTCTGCACAATCGGCTGCATAATGGCGTCCAGAATACCGTTCTTATTAACAAAATTATGAAATAAAGTTCCTTCAGCGACACCGGCCCGCTCTGCAATCTCCCGAGTGCCAACTTCTTCATAACCTTTTTCTGCAAATAAGTCGAGCGCGGCGGCTAAAATTTGCCGTTGGGTCCGGGTAATACGACCATCCTTCCCCAATGAAGCCGCATAATAGGCCTGGATGGTTTCAATTTCACTCATGATGATAAGCTCCTTTTTTGCAGTAACTGCTCAATTTTGGCATTTACATCATAACTGATTCGGTCCCCCAAAACAACCATCTTTATAAAAGTTACATCATTAGCTTTACTAAACTCGTTAATTGCTTTTATAAGTGGATTTATTTATAATCATAGTAACCAATTAAGTTACAGGAAGTGATTATATGCGTGTTTCAACCCGCTTTAGCGACTCGATCCATTTACTAGCCTACATTAAAATTTACGCAGATACTAAATTAACAAGTGACGCCATTGCCCGTAGCATTGAAACTAGTCCAGTCGTTGTTCGCCGATTGATGAGCAAGCTTCGACAAGCCGGACTAATCACAACAACGCCCGGTACTGCTCAACCGGCACTCGCCAAACCTTTAAGTCAAATTTCACTGCTCAGCGTCTTCTACGCAATTGAAGGCGATAAGCCACTACTCGCCGTCGATCCTAAGACCAATCCGGATTGTATTGTTGGTGGCAATATTCAAACCGTTCTGAAACAATACTATCAAGACGCGCAAACGGCGGCCGAAGCACGGTTAGCTAAGACTAGCTTACAAGACGTGGTCGATAACATTTTAGTGGAACAAGCAAAGAAAGATGCCCACAAATAAGCTGCCAGATTAGCTGACGGTGTGCGATTGCGGAAGCCAGCGCGCATGTCGATACTAAATAATTCACCCTGCAAGCCACTCCGTTTAAATACAAACATGCTAGTATGTTTATGCCTAACTTGGACAAAAAATTGCACTTCAGAATCAACATCTGAAGCGCAATTTTTTTGTTGAATTATTTCATCTAGTACAACTTTAATAACAATAAACGGCCAGCTCGGTGCATATTATCCAGCAATAGGGCGCAAAGACAATATTGCGCTGTTTTCGACACCCCATGCGTCACGAATCTACCGCGGTTGCTCATCTTGTCCATAATATTCCGGCTTTTCAGCCTGGACGGGATGGGCCTGTAACCAGCTAATAATCTGGCGGCTGAGGTCATCCGTCATTGGTGCCGCAGCTGCTATTTGTGCTTTAGTAATTTGGTTGACATGAATTCCCGCAGTAATTGTACAGCTTCCAGCTAGATAACGCTGAATCCGCTTGGCCATTCGTTCCGAAATAAAGTTATCTTTATGGAAGCGACCATCATGGCTGGGAAACTTAACCGTTTCGGGAACCGTGCTGGCAGTTAGTATGGTCACGTCACCAATATGGGGATTGGTCCCACCGGTAACGACGATCAACAAGTCATATCCAATCACTTGGAGTGTTGCTTGCATTTGATACCCGGCCTGCTCAGTCGTAAAAGTTGCCATACTTAATCCCCCTCCCAACGGCGATCAGTTTCATTATGAATATGAAACGCATCTAAAATTTTCATGGTTTGATGATTGACCAGATCCTGAATGGATTGCGGATGATTATAAAACGCGGGAATCGGTGGAATAATTTGGGCACCGAGTTTTGCCAACTTCGTTAGATTTTCTAAATGAATCACGCTTAACGGTGTTTCACGTGGAACAATCACAAGTTTACGTTGTTCTTTAATCGTGACATCAGCAGCCCGCGATATTAAATTATCACCGAAGCCGTACGCAATCCCCGCTACCGTCTTCATACTAGCTGGGACAATGACCATTCCGTCATTCAAAAACGAACCGCTGGCAATCGCTGCGCCTTGGTCATTAGCCCGATAAGTAGCATCCGCGAGCGCCGTCAGCTGCGCGAGCGAGTAATCAGTCTCTAACTCCAAGTTTTTTTTAGCCCACGCACTCATTACCAGGTGAACTTCAACATCTGGCCGCTGATGTAACTTTTCTAATAAGTCGACCGCGTAAATCGTACCGGACGCTCCCGTGATTCCCACAACAATTCGTTTCATGACAACATCGCCCCGTTTCTGTAGATTAATGATATTATGATTCAATTAAGCCTTCATCTTTATCTTAACCTGCGCGATTGGTTGAAACAAATCGAGTTTTGACTGGTTAATATTCTTAACTGGAATATCAGCGAATCAAACGACTCTAATAACATTTGATTTATCATTAAAACCAAACATTCAATGCGCCACACCACGTTTTTTGGCCTATAATTAAGGTAGTGTATTAATGAGGGAGGGATGTCTATGGCAAAACGACGAATCACACACGACCCACACCAGTTTGTTAATACTGCTACTGACCGGCGACGCTTACAATTGGCTGTCCAATTAGCCTTGCCAACCTGTGCGCACGTCTTAGCACGCAATTTTGCGCGTTCTAGTGCCAGCTCTTACTGGCTACTAATGCTAAAGACGCCGGGGACGGCTGCCCCGCGCTTTTTGACCTTGCGGATCGCGGATCATTTGCTATGGCTGACGAACCATGATCAATTAACCATTAGTTGGGAGGCTGGTAATTTTGACGCCGTTCAACGGACCTTGCGTCAAGAATTAACACCAGCCACTCTGCAACAATACAGTTATCAACTCACGACAACTGATATTATGACACTGCGCTTGATTCTGCATTTGGAACAACATCAGCTCATTTGGTTGGTCCAATTAGCACCTGAAATCGCTAAGGCCTACAAGAATCAGCATTTTGACCTTCGTGACGACTTTGGTCAGGCCAAATTGTTACTAGGCAACATGAATAACAGTAGTCTCCAACTGGTGCCAGTTAAGCAACCAGCTTTCCAAAATCATCTTGGACAATACTTCGGCCGCAATCTCCTATTCTCACAGTTCACCAGCCACCATCTATTGCGACTATTGCCCACCAATCAATGGATTCGACCCTTACTAAAGGTGTTGCCACCCACACCAAATCTGGAACAGCAACTAGCAGTCCTGTATGGCACCGACTTTGTCCGCATTTATGTTGAAGCGATTCGACAACAAGCACGCTTGCAAGCGATTAGTTCATAAAAATAAGACCCCCGCTACGTTCAGCAGGAGCCTTATTTTAGTTACTGACTATTAGTCGCTTTTAAGTTTTCCTTAGGACCTAACAACTTATCCGAAAAACCAAATACATAAACTAACATCGTTGCAATCACTAGTGTCCCGTAATGGGATATCAAATAACCATAAAAGTTTGACCCGATGCCGACACCCGGGGTGATAAACGCGGGGAAACCGATCAACGACCCTGACAAAGCATAGTTATTAACGCGCAACAGGCCGGTCAGTAAGCCACCTAGACCACTCGCAATGCTAGCAACGACAAAGACCCGTTTGTATTTCAAGTTGACCCCGTATAGCGCCGGCTCGGTAACACCACAAAAGGCTGAAATTGCAGCTGCCAGTGAGATCTCCTTTAGGTGCTTATCCTTAGACTTTAAGAAGACGGCCAACACCGCACCACCCTGAGCGACCATGGTAATCGAGAGGATTGCATTCAAATAACTGTGCCCATTCGTCGCAATATCATTGATCACAATGGGAATAATGCCCCAGTGGAGCCCGAAAATGACCATCGTCTGGTATAAACCACCAATAACCAATCCTGATAAGGCCGGGCTAAAATTATAGACGGCGACCAAACCGTTGGCCAAGCCCTTACTGATAATCGTAATTAAGGGACCGACCACCACTAATACCACTATCGCCAAAATCAGGGCTTCGATAATCGGAATAAAGACGCTCCGTAAATACAGCGGAACAACTCGTTTTAACCCCCGCTCAACGTACACGCCTAGCCATGCGGCCACAATCATCGGGAACACGGATGCCGAATACGACATTAAATGCGTCGGAACACCTAAGAACGTGATTTGGGCCGTGGCTCCCTTACTAGCTGCCGTTATCAGACTTGGATAGATAAGAATAGCACCGACAATCGCCAGCACGATTGGATCTGAACCTAACTTTTTGGCAGCAGTAAAGCCTAGGACAACTGGTAAAAAGTAAAACGTTGCATCAGCTACCGCGTTCAATACCATGTACGTCCCACTCGTGACCGCCAAGACTTTGAAGCCCGTTAACGCGGCCAAGATTCCTTTTAAAATCCCTGAACCTGCCAAAATGCCAATCACCGGAATCATTGCCGCGGTCATAACACCAATGACACCACTAATGCCATTACGCACGTGGCTTAGCCAATTAACGTCACTTGATGCCTCCTGAACCGGTGGTACTGGCACTCCGTCCGCAAATTCAGGCCCTAGTTGTGCGATCACTGCATCAAAAACATCGTTGACTGCCGGACCAATCACAACTTGATACTGACCACCGGCCTTTGCAACATCAATGACGCCGTCCAAGTTCGCAATAACCGCATCGTGCGCTAGTGCTTCATCCTTCAAATAAAATCGCAACCGTGTTATGCAATGAATCACGCTATTAATATTTTGCTGCCCGCCCACATTAGCTACAATTGCCGTGGCTAATGCCGAGTAACGCGTCGTTGACTGCGGTACCGCTGCCACTACCGGTGACGCGGTTGTTGTCACTGTTATCAAGTGAGCCGTTGCGACGACTGCACCGGCCGCGACAGCTTGTGGCAGTGGGGCTAGCGTCAAGTCAGTGAGTACCCGCTGAGCGTTCGTCACGACAATGATCACCGTGGTCGGTTTGTGGGCCTGCTCGATAGCAGCTAAATCCATGTCGACTAGTAGTGTGCCAGCCGTCACCTCATCACCGACCTTCACGTGAACTTCAAACGGTGCCCCATTGAGTGCCACCGTATCGACACCCAGATGTACCAACACTTCGAGGCCAGTCGTAGTCACCATGCCAATTGCATGTTTGGTTGTTGTGACTACTGTGATTCGACCACTAACTGGTGCCAAGATGTGACCAGCTGTCGGCTGAACACCAAATCCCGGCCCTACCCTTCCCGCCGCAAAAACAGGATCCGGAACCGTTGCCAATGACAATACTTGACCAGTAACTGGTGCTAAAATGGATACTTCATCGATTTTTCCCATAATCGTCATCCCCCATGTAAAACCCTTAACCTAACCTTCAAAAATCCTTAAGACGACCGTCTCACGTCCAATCATGATCCATTAAAATTCTATCATCACAATTAGACCAATCTCCATCACTTACCATCACTTCGTTAGGGCGACTAAATATCAAAAACAAGTATTTTTCCGAATCGGAAAAATACTTGTTTATCCTAACGTTGATTAATTATTTGACGTCGCCATTAACTAGGCGGTTGCACCTAAGTGTCGCTTTTTAGGCGCTACTTTAACTGCATTTGCATCCTCATCCTTAAAACCAAACATCCAAGTTAAGGCGAAGGACACGACAATCGTGGCTGCGGATGCAATCAAGAAACCATAAAAACTAAAGTCCAAGCCCTTCGGATTAACAAAGGACGTGAAGCCAATCAGTGAACCCGTAAAGCCCCACATATTGACATTCATCAAGCCGGTCAAGAAGCCACCAACTGCCGCCCCAATACTGGCAGTCACAAAGGCCCGACCATATTTCAAGTTGATCCCGTACATGGCTGGTTCGGTAACACCACAGAAGGCTGAAATCGTTGCTGGCCAAGCAAGTTCTTGAATGTTAGCCAGCTTTGACTTTAAGGCGATTGCGAATACTGCGCCCCCCTGGGCAACCATCGTCGCTGAAACAATCGCGTTCAAGTAACTGTGACCCGTCGTTGCAATATCGTTGGCCACAATCGGAATAACCGCCCAGTGCAACCCGAAGATCACCAATACTTGATAGAAGCCACCAATGATTAAGCCAGAAATCGCAGGGCTCAAATTGTAGACCCACACAATAATATTTGCCAATCCCGTTGAAAGCACAGTAATAATTGGACCAAGGAATAATAGAATCGCACCGGAAACAATCACAACTTCAAATAATGGCACAAAAATCATTCGTAATACCGTTGGAATCACCCGTTTTAGCCATGGTTCCAACTTACTTGCTAGCCAGGCCCCCGCAATCATCGGGAAAATTGAATACGTATACGAGGCAACGTGTACCGGCAAGCCAAAGAAGTTCGCGTTGATTCCCATTCCTAAAAGCGTACTCGTCGCTTTACCACTTGCCATCGTTACAATAGCTGGATAAGTCAGCACCCCACCGATGATTCCCATAATCACCGGATCTGCCCCTAACTTTTTACCAGCCGTAAAACCGACGAAGATTGGCAGGAAGTAAAAGACCGAGTCGCCCATCGCATTAATAATCACGTACGTTGGTGCGGTCGGGCTAACTAAATTAAACGTGGTAAGTAACGCAAGAATTCCTTTTAAAATACCAGAGGCTGCTAATAATCCAATGACGGGAATCATTGAACCCGTGATAACACCAATTAAATTACTGATACCCCATTTAACTTTGCCCCACGGCGTCGTTGGCCGCTGAGCTGCTGCGGCAGTCTCAGCAACAGCTTTAGCCGTCTCCGAATCATTTGAAAATCCCGGTCCGATTTGCTTGATGATCGCATCATAGACATCCGTGACAGCAGGACCAATCACGACCTGATATTGACCGCCCGCTTTTGCTACGTCGATGACCCCTTTTAAGTCCCGCACGACGTCATCATTGGCTTTACTCTCATCTTTCAAATAAAAACGCAAGCGAGTAATGCAGTGAATCAAACTACTAACATTCTCGACACCACCAACATTAGCCACGATGTCCGCGGCTAACTGATCATATTTACCCGCTTTTGGTAATCGATTCTGCCGCTTAGCATTAAATGTGTTGGCGTTCAGACGGCCCGTAGCTGTCACGTCACCGGCAGCTTTTGCCCCCGTAACGACGTCCAACGATTCTAATTTATCACTAGTGTTAGTCACTGCTAAAATCACTGTGGTCTGACGATTAGCGGCTTGAATAGCAGCTAAATCCATGGTGGCAATCACGTCCCCCGCCTGAACATCATCGCCCGCGGCCACTTTGACCGTGAACGGGGCACCCTTTAAGTCGACCGTGTCGATTCCGAGATGCACTAATACTTCCAAATGATCATCAGGCGTTGTGAACCCAATCGCGTGTTTCGTCTCAGCCACCATCGTGACCTGACCACTGACTGGTGCAACAACCTCTCCACTTGAAGGTTGAACGCCAAAGCCCAGTCCCATCATACCGGCTGAAAAGACCGGGTCTTTAACCTTATTTAACGCAATAACGTCCCCATTGACCGGCGACAAAATTGTTACTGTTTGTGCCTTTGCCATACCCATTCCTCCATTCTTAACCTAACAACAGCGCAACCGCTTGATAGGGTTGCATCGTCAATTGTGCTGTGACATTAACATCTTGATAATTGGAAAGTAACACCTGTGCACCGACCATTTCTTCCGGAAGTGTCACCATTGTTGACTGACCATAAAAATTATTAAGCACTAATAACTTTTGTTGGTGATATGTCCGCCAATAGCCGAAGACTTGCGGATCATCTAAGCGCCACGATTGATAACCACCATCCGCGACGATCGGCATCGTTTTTCTTAGCTTAATGAGCCGTTGATAATAGTCAAAAATCTCGCCACTAGCCAATTCATGGGCCACGTTAATCGTCGCCTGATTAGTCGGTGTCAACCACGGTTTACCAGTAGTGAAACCAGCCTTGGCACTATCATCCCATTGCATCGGCGTCCGCGAGTTATCGCGCGCCTTGGTCTTAACGATCGTAAACGCATCGTGATGACTGTACCCACTACGAATTAAAGCCCGATAAGCATTTAATGCCTCAATGTCCACGTAATCAGCCATATTGTCATAGTCCGGATCAGTCATGCCGAGTTCCTCACCCATATAGATAAATGGTGTCCCACGCAAGAGGTGAATGACCGTCGCCAGCATTTCAGCGGACTTGACACGATAACGACCGGCGTCACCAAAGCGATTCAGCGCTCGTGGCTGATCATGATTATTCCAAAACAAAGCCTGCCAGCCACCACCAGCTGCCATTCCACCGGCCCAACTATCTAATAATTGCTTCAATCGTGGGAAGTCGAAGGCCATTCGGGACCACTTCCGTCCATCAACATAATCCGTCTTCAAATGATGGAAATTAAAGACCATTGAGAGTTCGTGATTAGCCGGATTAGTATAACCAACACTGTTCGCAACGGTTGTTGAAGACATCTCCCCCACTGTGACGCTATCTACATCCTGGCCGAAGCTTGCCGCGTTCAATTCCTTTAAATAATCATGAACAACGGGGGTGTCAGTATACAACGTCTTGCTAGGGACCCCCTTAGGTGCGTCCACCAACTTCTCAGCTTTACCGGTAACGTTGATGACATCGAAACGAAAACCCTGCACGCCCTTTTGCCGCCAGAAATTGACAACGGCGGCACACGCTTGTCGTACGGCCGGATTATGCCAATCCAAATCGGCCTGAGTCGGATCATATAAATGTAAATAGTACAAACCAGTATCACCAAACGGCGCCCAGGCCGGACCACCAAATTTAGATTCCCAATTGGTCGGTAGACTACCATCAGCCTTGGGAGGACGGAGATAGTAAAACTTCTGATACTTCTCATCACCCGCCAAAGCCTTTTGAAACCACTCGTGTTCAGTTGAAGTATGATTAAGAACCATATCCAACATGACCCCGATACCATTTGCCTTCAGCTTTGCAACGAGTTCTTCAAAATCAGCCATCGTGCCAAACATGGGGTCAATATGGTAGTAATCTGCAATATCGTAACCGTTATCATTTTGTGGTGAGACAAAAAACGGATTAAACCAAATCATGTCAATATTCAACTTTTTGAGGTAGTCGATCTTTTCAATAACACCTCGTAAATCACCGACGCCATCGCCATTGCTGTCGTAAAACGACTTCGGATAAATCTGATAAATCACTTGTTCTGATAATTTCATGCGCTATCCCTCTCATGCCACATCTTATTTCTTAGTTCGCCGAGCAAAATCGCGGAAACTAAAGCGGTCCGCCCGGTGTCGTGATTCCGTATACTGGAACGCTCGCGCATCCGTGAGGCTCGTCACGCTTCGAACAACTGCCACATAGGCGCCCTTACTAATAGCGAGGTGTTCGCGGTCCTCATCAGTTGCCGGCGCCATCGTAATTTCCTTCGTCGCGTAACCGATCGTCAACCCAAGCTGATTTTCAAAATACGCGTACAGTGAGTCTTCCGCCGCTTGCTTGGGAACTTTCGGAACGATCGATTTCAAAATATAATCCTTATCAATAATAGCTGGTTCGCCATCGATCACTCGGACTCGTTTGATGGCCGTCACTGGCGCTTCCGTCAATTCGGTACCAAGTGACGTAAAGTCAGCAACCGGTAACGTTGCATCCGGTTGATAGTCATAAACAATATTTTGCGTCTTAATGTGTAACTTTTCGGCTAACTCTTTATAACTCACAATGCCAGAAACTGGAAATTCATACTGTCGATGCTCAATCACAATGGACCCTTTACCACGAATTTTTTGAATATAGCCATCCTCAGCCAATGTCGCTAATGCTTTGCGCCCAGTCTCACGTGAAATCCCATATAGCTCACAAAGTTGATGTTCACTCGGCAAATAACTCCCGATCGGGTAAACCTCCGCATCAATTTTCTGGAGCAAATCTTGATAAACTAAGGCCGCTTTATTCACGGCAACCACCCCTTTGTTATCGTTTTCATTTATGAATATAGACTTGTTTAGACAAGTTGTCAATATTTAAGTAATAACCCAATTAAATTTGTAGATTATACCAGACAGATCAAGTCTAGACATGTCTAGAGTTCACAAAATTCGAGCTTATATTTCAGTATTCAATAACTGCTTCATAATAAGTGCCAACACCTATACAGTATTGGTTGAACTAGCAGGATAGTCCGCACCACAATAAAAAATCGACATTCGCAGAGCGCTAACAGCAATCTCCAACCAATGTCGATTCTATATCTGATGATTTCATTAATATTACTATTTTCGCAATAAATCTTTCGCTTTCATTGTTGCTACTTCTTTTTTCATTTTTCTCTTTCGGTTCACGAGTGCATCTATCCAGATACCATTCAGCACGGCTTCGCCAACTAACAATACGGTTACTATTGATAATAAAGAGACCTCTTTTGTAAAAACAATGTAAATAATAAAGCCTAAAAAGCCAGCTCCCGGAATTGCCCCAAACCACCTTGGTAAGTATCGATCTAACATATAGAGCACTGCAACGACCAACATACCAATCAGAATTCCTTTAAAATCACTCATGTTGTTCCTCCCTAAAGTCAGTAATAATCTGTTTTGCTACCTCTAACGATAATTTCTCATCGATTACCAATTTCATAACCTTCGTTTCAAACGTATTTGCACCGTTGTCCTCAATAAAGTTAATTTTTTGAATAATCGTGTTTAACCGCATTCGCACGGTTGGATAACTCACTTGATAAATCTTAGCGAGTTGTTTTAGAGAACCTGAGGCAATAACCAATTGTTTAACAAATTCCTGATCCTCACGTTCTAAATTCACAAACCAGTCCATAGCATCCCTCTTTTTTAATATTGTTTATTAAACTTTGACATTGTTTATTATAATGTCAATAAAAAAGCATATATTTGATAACTGATACAATCCGGAGCTATTCAAATAAAGACGAGTACTCTAATCCAAAAGAATTACAGTACTCGCCTTATTTAGAATATTAACGCTACTAGTCTCAGTAAATTTATTAGCTGACCTTTAGTGATTCAATCCAAATGCCTGATTATCACTAGCATCCGCGCTAGCTGCATCACTAGCTGCTTGTTCTTCGGCCATCAACCGAGCGCGTTCATGTTTGTTATACCAAGGTGAAACAGTGAAAGCCAAGACATCGTTCATCAGATAAACGGAACTATTAATGAACATTGCTAGTGTCGCCGAACCTTGACGGAACGAGATGAACCAGAGGACCATTTGTGCTAAACCAGAGGCAATCCACCAGAAATACTGGTTGTTGTAACGGAGGAAGCAAATAACGCCGGCCGTTAAACAAATCGCAAAACTAATGGCATCGACCCATGGCCGGGGATCATCAGTTAAGGCACCAATAAGATAGCCGGAGATGGCATAAACAACTAAAGTTGCGACAATTGCGACGATCCACGTCTTACCCGTAAACTTCCGAATCTTTGAAACCATGTTGACGTTCCAATTAGCACTTAATAGTACTGGAATATCAAGCGTTACGACGTAGGCTAATTGTTCCCCAATGCTTAAATAGTTCTTAGCTGAAAAACCAACTACGATGAAGCAAGCGGCGGAGATGACGCCTAATAATCCATTGACTGACTTAGCCGCATTAATGGCTAACACACAAAGAACACCCAAAGTGGTCCCAATAAATGTTAAAATAGACAATGCTGTAATTGGCGCACTTACTAACGTCATTACTTGACATCCTAGGCTAAAATAGAATAGATAGTAGTTCTGTTGTGGCCAACCTTTTAGTTGGTGTGATAAGAATTTAAAATAATTACTCAAAATCATGCTCCTCTTTCCGTTTTCATATGCGGTTGTAGGTGTCTAGTTGGCCAACCAGTCACGTCACACTACTACATGTAGTGTTTCCGTTTAAAACAACACAATATATTGTATCATTATCTTGGCCGATGAAAAGGGTAAAATTCCAAATTTATATTGAATTGTTTACAATTAATCCAACTGCGCCCCGGCAATTTGGTATTTTTGGCGTGCTGATTTTTTTATATTTTTTTGATTTCGGCCTACTGATAGCGTTATCAATATCAGGTCAAAACAATGCGTTTTGTCGCAATACAATGCTTGCAGTATACTGGAGAGGAACAAACTTTTAGCATCACAATATAATTAATTTTTTTTGGAGGAACCTCATGATTACGCTTAAATCAGATCGCGAAATCAAAGGGATGCAAGCTGCCGGTGACATCATGGTTGGCCTGTTTCACGCCCTTGAAGACTACATCAAGCCCGGAATTACGACTTGGGATGTTGACCACTTTGCCTACGAATACATCGTTGCACACGACGCTACTCCTGGCGAACTCAACTTTGAAGGTTATAAGTACTCAACTTGTGTCAGCGTCAATGACATGATTTGTCACGGCTGTCCTAGTAAAGATATCTTGGTCAAAGATGGAGACTTATTAAAAGTTGATACCGTTATTAACTACCATGGCTACCTTAGTGACTCTTGCCACGCCTTTGTTGCTGGTACACCATCACCCGAAGTTAAAAAACTCATGGAAGTGACCCATAAAGCGCTATACCTCGGTATTGACCAAGCCGTTGTTGGCAACCGAATTGGTGATATCGGCTGGGCTATTCAGAATTACGCTGAAAACGAAATGGGTTACGGCGTTGTACGCGAATACATTGGTCATGGTATTGGACCGACGATGCACGAAAAGCCTGATGTTCCACATTATGGCGAAGCTGGTCACGGCACCCGTCTAAAAGCTGGTATGACCATTACTATCGAACCAATGGTCAATATTGGTGACTGGCGTTCTGGCGAAACTGCCGATGACGGTTGGACTGTTCGCACTTTAGATGGCAGTCTTAGCTGCCAATACGAGCACACCCTTGTCGTTACCGATGACGGTCCTAAGATTTTATCATCATTCGATAATGATTTTGATGCTAAATACTTATGGAATAAGTAATATCATTTAAATTATAATCACGAACAATCCCACCCTAGTTTAGTCACTTGCTAATCAGGGTGGGATTGTTTTAGTTATTATCAACAGCACGTTCACTAGCTATTGTCAGAATAAAACTAGTTATATGTGTCTTGGAAAACGTCTTGATTATAAGACATGAAAAACTGATATTGGATAAATTTTAACATCTTTATCCTCGGTCACAATCAACTGATTCAACCACCTAATATATTTATTTTAATGACAACCGTTTGGCAAAACTAACGCTGATTCAATAACGTTCTCAGCCAATCTTCATCTCTTACCGCTTATTGCAAATCGTCATTCACCACTTGACGCGCTCAAAATCATCTTGTATAGTTAGTCCCAATCAATCCAGAGGAGGATCAGACATGACTCAATTAACAAGTAGTGCTTTGAATAACTGTTGTTGCCGAACTGCGCGCTTATCGCGATGTTCGGCCTGTTAAGCATTGACTTTTTGAGGAGTGTCATCCTAAAAATCAATGTCCAGCATGGCTGGATATTGTACTGGGCGCGAGGAATTCATTCGAATTCTCGCGCCTTTTTTGTCGCTTTTGGCACCCCACCGCAGCGATTGGAGGAATTTATATGCTCATTCAGCACGTTCAAGAACTTATCGGCCACACCCCCCTGATGGCGTTACCCATCGAGGTTCCAAATCACAGTCACATCTATGCCAAGCTTGAAATGTTCAACCCCGGCGGCAGTATTAAGGACCGGCTGGGAGCCTATCTGATTGAAGACGGCTTGCAACGGGGCCGGGTTAACGCCAAGACAACGATTATTGAACCAACTGCTGGTAACACCGGAATTGGTTTAGCCTTAGCAACTCAAGCGCACCACCTACGTACCATCTTAGTCGTCCCAGAAAAGTTCAGTATGGAAAAACAAGTTTTAATGCAAGCATTGGGTGCTGAAATTGTTCATACACCTAGCGAGGAAGGAATCAAAGGTGCCATTCGCAAAGCTGAGGCACTAGCCGCAACGATTTCCAACAGTTACGTCCCCATGCAATTCAAGAATCCGGCTAATCCCGCGGCTTATTACCACACACTGGCACCAGAAATTCTGGCGGACATGCCTGCACCTATAACCGCCTTCGTCGCTGGAGCCGGTAGCGGTGGGACATTTGCCGGAGTAGCGGCTTATCTTCAAGCCCAAGATTCAGCAACCAAAGCCGTAGTCGTTGAGCCAGAAGGTTCCATTTTAAATGGTGGACCAGCTCACGCACATCGTACCGAGGGAATCGGCGTCGAATTCATCCCACCATTTTTCGATCAGGTTCGCATCGACCAGACACTGACCATCGCGGACAATGATGCCTTTGCCCAAGTTCGACACCTAGCCCGTGACCACGGTTTACTGATTGGCAGTTCTAGCGGCGCTGCGCTAGCCGCTAGTTTACAACTTGCCACCAACCTGCCTGCCAATAGTCATATCGTGACCATCTTTCCAGACAGTAGTGAGCGTTATCTGAGCCAAAAAATCTATACGAAATGAGGACTTTAACAATGAAATTTGAAACCCAATTAATTCACGGTGGTATCAGTGAGGACGCCACTACTGGCGCGACTTCGGTACCCATCTACATGGCCTCGACCTTCCGCCAAACAAAAATCGGTCAAAATCAATACGAATATTCACGGACGGGAAATCCAACCCGGGCCGCCGTCGAAGCATTAATTGCCACCCTCGAACATGGCAGCGCTGGCTTCGCATTTGCTTCTGGCTCCGCTGCCATTAATACCGTCTTCTCACTATTCTCGGCTGGTGATCACATTATTGTGGGAAATGATGTCTACGGTGGCACCTTCCGCTTGATCGACGCCGTTTTGAAACACTTTGGCATGACTTTTACAGCCGTAGATACGCGTGACTTGGCCGCCGTTGAAGCCGCAATTACCCCCACAACTAAGGCGATTTATTTGGAAACACCGACGAACCCGTTATTACACATTACGGATATTGCTGCCATTGCGAAGCTCGCGCAAGCACACGATTTACTGAGTATCATCGACAACACCTTCGCCTCCCCATACGTCCAGAAGCCCCTGGATTTAGGCGTTGACATTGTTTTACACAGTGCTTCCAAGTATCTCGGTGGTCACAGTGATGTTATCGGTGGCTTGGTTGTCACCAAGACGCCAGCACTTGGCGAAAAAATCGGCTACTTGCAAAATGCCATCGGTAGTATTTTGGCCCCGCAAGAAAGCTGGCTATTACAACGTGGTATGAAGACTCTGGCATTGCGCATGCAAGCCCACCTGAATAATGCCGCTAAAATCTTTACTTACTTAAAGTCTCACCCAGCAGTTGCTAAGATTTACTATCCAGGCGATCCTGATAATCCCGATTTTTCGATTGCCAAGCAACAGATGAATGGCTTCGGCGCAATGATCTCGTTTGAATTACAACCAGGAATGAACCCCCAGACCTTCGTTGAACATTTACAAGTCATCACGCTCGCCGAAAGTCTCGGAGCATTGGAAAGTTTAATTGAAATTCCAGCCTTAATGACTCACGGTGCCATCCCACGCACAATTCGGCTACAGAATGGCATCAAAGACGAGCTGATTCGCTTATCAGTCGGTGTTGAAGCCAGTGACGATTTGTTAGCAGACCTTGAGCGCGGGTTCGCTAGCATTCAGGCAGATTAAGCTGGTGTTTCAGACGGCTCGTGCCATTCTCAATCGTGACCCCGCCGCGATCAATTTGCGGACAGTTATGTTGACCTATCCTGGTATTCACGCGCTCGCCTGGTACCGGGTTGCCCATTATTTTGAAACACACCGTTTACCATTATTGGCCGCCTTGCTGAGCCAACATGCGGCCCGGCGTACCGGGATTCTGATTCACCCGGCCGCGCAAATTGGTCACCGGGTCTTCTTTGACCATGGTATTGGTACTGTCATTGGTGCAACGGCGGTCATTGAAGACGACGTTACAATTTTACACGGCGTCACTTTAGGCGCACGTAAAACCGAACAAGCTGGGCGCCGGCATCCCTATGTTTGTCGCGGTGCTTTCATTGGTGCCCACGCCCAACTCTTGGGTCCTATTACGATTGGCGCCAACAGTAAAATTGGTGCTGGTGCGATTGTTTTAGACAGCGTTCCCACCCACGTTACTGCGGTCGGTAACCCGGCCCATCTAGTTGCCACTCAATTGCATGCTTATCATGAAGCAACCAGCAATCAAGCTTGATTCTTATCAAAACTGTGGCTTATAATAACCGGTTGTTGATATCAGTTATTGTATCAACAATAAAACGTACTTATAAAATCAAAATTGATTTTATAAGTACGTTTTTACGTTACTTTGAAAATTCATTAATTTCATGTTGCTTATCAAGTGACAACCACCGTCATCAGCGAATTAGTTCTAATTGTCCGTCACTAGCCATATCCGCCAAAACCATTTCTTTAGTAAATTCGGGCGCATCATTAACTGTCGCTTGCGCTAGTATCGCCGTAGCAATTGCAAAATCTGTTGTTTTTTGTAGTGACCACCCCTCAATCAGGCCAGTAATAATGCCACTTGCAAAGGCGTCACCACTGCCGATTCTATCCAAGATCATCAATGGCCGAGCTTTGCCGACAACTAGTTGTTGGTGCTGATAACTAAAACCAGCAAACCACTTTTGCTGGCCAATTTGATAACGATAACTTCCCGCAAAATAGTCAATGTGATAATCACGCACAAATTGTTCATAGAGTGCTGCCTCGGATTCACGATTTGCAGATTGAGTGCGATCTTCATCATCGGGATAATCTAATAACGCCGTCAAGTCTCGTTTACTCCCAAATACAATATCCACATATGGCAGAATTTCCTGATATCGCGCTTTAAGCGTCTCATGGGCGACTCCCGTATTGAGCTGCTGACGATAATTGAAATCAAAACAAACGCGTTGTCCGTTCGCATGAGCCTGTTGTGCTAACCGCAGCGCGGCTTGGCGAACTGGTGCAGTCAGACTCAGCGTGATACCGCAGATATGCACAAACTGACAGCCAACCAACGCCGCCGCAATTTCCTGATCATCAGGAGGCTGCTGACAGAATGCGCTACTGAGCCGGTCCTGATAAGTGACCCGCTCCGGCCGCGACCCGTACCCAAGTTCGACGAAATAAGCACCCATATGTTGTCCACCAAAGGTAACGTAGTCATCCTGAATGCCATATCGTCGAAGTTCGCCCGCTGCTCGTTGACCAAGTGCATTGTCTGGTAGACGACTCAGTAGTCGCGTACGATAACCGAAGTGTGTCAAACTACTTAATAGATTGACGCCAGTGCCAACGGTGCTCATTCTCAGCTCATCAGTCTGTGTCAGCATTAAATGTTCGGGCACAGTCATGCGAAGTAACACTTCCCCAAACGCTAGGATTTTCATAAGTCACCGCCCATTAGAATTGTTTCATTATCGTCAGCAATTGGGCGACCGCTTCCGGTTGCGTCTCACCAGTAGTTGCATCGATAATCGAACTGTATACATGGGGAATAATCTGCCGTACCCCAGCGGCGACCGCAATCTGTACAATCTGTTGGAAATTAGTGAGATCCAGTCCACCGGTTGGTTCTAGACCAAATTCATTGTCAGCACACGCCGCAGCCACTGCTTTAAATTCTTCCAGGTGAGCCGTTCCTTGCATTGGAAAGTACTTCAGTGACGTCCCGCCCATATCCTTGAGCATTGTAATTGCGGTTGCAACGGGAATATTCGCTTTTGCTGACTGCGAACTAAGTGGCCCCGTTGCCACATTGACCAAACCGACTTCACCACTCGGCGCGACTAGCCCATTAATCACAGTATCGGCTTGACCTAGCAACGCCCGGCTAGTCGCCACACCAGTGAAGACTTGATTAACATGTTGTGGCTGGATTTCTGCGGCAACTCGCGCCACCATTGCACTTTGTTGCGGTGAACCAGCACCTAAACCAACCGAAACTGCATTGTTCACTGCGGCTTGGTAACGCCGCATATCAGTAATGGCAGACTCATCACTCAGATAGTTTTTCGTGAGGACACCCAACACCACGTGTCCTTCCGCAGCTGCATAACAAGCTTCCGCGTTCGTCACTGAATTAGCCAATACGTTCAAACAAATCCCATTTGGTAAATAATTAGGTGTCAGTTGCATGTGCTTTCCTCCTCAATAATGGTTCGTAATCGTTCAACAATTTGTGTCATTTCAGCACTTGTCAAAGCGCGGATATCAAATTCAATCAGTCCTTCGTTAACACGATATTCTCGTGGATAAATGGCTGGTCGACCTTGCCGTAACGCCTGACAGATTTTGGCCGCTTCAGCAATCCGCACACTCGCTCTAAAAATATCACGCCCAGCGCCGTCTTGAACCATTTCAACCTGGACATTCGGTAGCGTTTGTAATTCCGCAATAAAGGGGGCTAAGCGGGCTTTCATCGATGCGCCACTCTCGGGACCAGTTGTTAAATATTGTTCGACGGCAGCTACCAAACCAAGAATGTTTTCCTTACCGATCTTCATGGCCCTACCGATACCGTAGTTCTGTTGTCGTGCCCATTCGACGTACGTTTGACGTCCTAGAACCAGCCCAGATGCCGGCCCCGAAATTGCCTTAGCGCCACTGTAAATCACAACATCCACGCCTAATTGTAAATACCGACGAAGATCGCCTTCTGCCGCTGCATCTAACACCAGCGGTAAATGATGATCATGCGCCACCTGCAGGGCATCCGCAATCGTTAGCATGCTCTTTTGAACAGTATGGTGACTCTTAATGTAAAGGATTGCGACCGTTTGTGGCGTGATCTGCATTGCCAACTGCTCAGCCGTACATCGATTAGCATAACCGGCCAACACGGGTTGGGCTCCCGCAACCGCGAGCATCACATCAACAGGGGCCCCATAATCAACATCATGTCCAAGTGGCATGATAACCTCCCGTTGCGTGATCTGCGTTGTATATGGATGAGTCACATGATAGGCGTTACCACGACCAATAATACCGGCCAGCACTTGCGCAATACCGGCCGAAGCAGAATTGACGATCAACGCGTCCTCACTGCCGATTAAATCTGCCAAATAACGACCCGTCTGAACGGTCAGTTCGGCCATTTCAAAAAAGTTCTGGGCGCCCTGCTTTTGGGCGGCCGCAACTTGATCACTGACTTGAGAAACGCCTAAAATCGTCATCTTCCCATCCGCATTAATTACGGGCTTCAACCCGTATTTCTCATAAATATCCATGTATTCACTAACGTCCCCAGTGAGTAACTATCTCACCGATGGCACGGTTTCCTTTCGTCATAATTAGTTTCACTTGTCTACACCACACGTGTAGACCCTTCCGGCAATAACACTGTATGTGGGTATGACTTGGGTGGGCGCAATTCGCTCTTCTCCCGTTGAATCAACAACGATCTGGGGAGCCGTCACTGTCTGAAAGATTGTAAGATCAGCATCGTAACCCCGACAAAGCTGCCCCTTATGGGTTAATTTGAAAATACGTGCCGGATTGGTGGTAATCATAGGAATAATTTCCTCAAGCCGATATCCTAGCAATAGTAGCTTTTCCACACAAACTGCCAGACTATAAACTGGTCCATTCAGACGGTTACGATAATAAATATCTGAACTTAATGTTTGTGGAAATAGGTGTGCGGTACGGGCAAGCGCTGCTGTTCGAAAACTGAAGCTATCGGTCCCATGACCGACATCAAAAATAAGGCCCTTTTGATACGCCTTCCGAACATACTGTGCGACTTCACCCGTGGAATTCACAATACCGTTCGGCTTGCCGTTAAAACAGTGTGTTAAGACATCACCAGGCCGCATTAACGCGATAATAGCCGCCAATTCAGGGGGATTACTACCAATATGAACCATTAACGGCAACTGAGCCGTCAGATCCGCTTGATATTGTTTCGCTACTCGGAGTGGCTCGACACCATTGTCGCCAACTACTGATTTACTGACCCGTACTTTCAGTCCTACAATAAAGTCTGGATAACGTTGAATCGCTGTTCGTAGGGCTGAAAATGAAAGCTGGTTCAAATCGGCCAGCTCATCTTGAGCCACAATGCCCGTACGCGCAATATTAAGCAAGGCATAAACATTAGTAGCCGCCCGATGCGCCTGCTGGTACAAATCAGCCACATTATCCGCACCGGTGGAGCCCGCATCAATAACGGTGGTCACACCCGTTCGATAACCGATTGCATCGGCGTCGTCATAATAAAGCGCCGCGTGCGCATTGCAGTGCGTATGATCATCAATCCAGCCAGCTGTAATATAGCATCCCTGGGCATCCAAAGTTGGACAGCCGACTGGGACAGTCAGTTCAGTCCCCACTTCCGCAATGACTCCATCAGTGATTAAAACTGCCACGGGCGCACCGCTAACATCTCGGCCATTATGAATATATAACTCAGTCATGAGCGACCTCAAAGGAAAATTTCGCCCACGGCCCGATTGCATCCAATAATACGAGTTGGTCAGGATTGATCGTTGCCACCAGATTCTTCCGAGTATCTGTGTGTGGCTGTTGCACAATTTGTAATTCATGTTGATATTTACCGAACTGCTCATTGCCAATCACAACATCACCGCGTTGAAAAGTGTGCCGGTCATCGTTGACACGATTAAAATCATGATAGCGTTTGCGAACCTCTGTTGACCGAATCGTTATATCGTTGATATCGCCACGCCGCTCGTGCAAATTATCGAGTAAGATCTGGCGTTCTACGGGCTGGATGTCCGCACTAGGGGTCACCGCAAACGTGATTTGATAGCGGTTAAGCGCGCCGAGCTTTTGCAAATCTTCCGGCTTCGCATAGGCGTTACCAATGAGCACACTATCAATTAATCCTGTCGAAAAGAGGTGCTGTACCTGTACTTGTAGCGGCCAGTCACGGTGCATCTCTAAAGTTGGTAAGCCATCATTGATATCCCATGGACCGATTGTTGCGCCTGGCGCCGTGACAAACGCTGCCGTTTCAATTCCAGCTCGTTTGAACCGGCGTGAACACGCAACGAAAAAATCAAAGGGCAACCCCGTCCCACGTTGCGGATAAAAGTTATGGCAGCCATAAAGAAACGGTCGATTGGCACTGTATGACAAAATATTAGACAAATACTCAACGTCGTTACTCATGTTCAGTTCAAGATTAAGTCCCTGTGAGTTATACGATAACCAGGCTTCTTGATGCCCATCAAAGCCGGCGTCTAATCGGATTGCATCCGCTCCTAATGACGCAAAATAGCTTAGATCCTGATAGGACACACCTAGTTGGTCAAAAATATTCGGGGACACATCCAGGGTCGTGGTGAAGCCCAGCTGATGCGCCGACTGAATAATCCGCTGATATTTCTCCGTAACTCGTTCTTTACCGTCTTGTACTTCCAACATACTGACGAACAGTCGCGTAAACCCATAACTGGCAGCGACCTTTAAATAAGCCTGGTCGCGTTCAAAGACACTGTGATCTGGGTACAACGAAATTCCTAATGTCCGCTTCGTCATCCGCGTTTCCCCCGTTCCATTGCTTCAAAAACTTGCAGGTAGCGGTTCGCAATAATTGTTGCAAAATAAATCGTCACTACTATGGCAATCACAGCTGGTAAATGAAGCCAGCCGACTAGCCCGACCGTTACAAGGATACTCAGTAAAGCACGCCACAAAGTCTGACCCGTTCGTGCTTTGATCAAATATGCTGGCATCACCCCCCGACTCACTAACCATTCACTGCCGATTACGAATGCTGCTAATATCAATATTCCAAACATGCTATCCCTCTATTCTTTGCTAAGCTGTTGCTTCTCAAACACTTTGAAAAACGGATAATAGATAACAAGGTCAATGACAAAGTTAACACAAGAGAGTATCAGCGCCGGAACACTCCAATTTGTACTAATAAACGCACCGAGTGGTCCCGGAACAGTAAACGGTAACCTGGCCATCATCATCGGAACGACGCCGGTGATTGTCAACACGTAAGCTAAGCTTCCAGTAATTAAAGGACCAATAATAAACGGAATCCCTAGAATCGGATTCATCACGATGGGTGCCCCAAAAATAATCGGTTCGTTAATATTAAACAGACCGGGTAACAAGGACAACTTGCCTAGATCGCGTAAATAGGTCGATTTAGAAAACATAAACAACACAACCAACGCTAACGTCCCTCCGGCTCCACCAATCCAAATAAACCATTGCAAAAATTGTTCAGTAAAAATGGTCGACAGATTATGGGCGCTCGTGCCACTAGTGAACTCGCTCATATTTTGGGCAATCGACATTTCCCAGAACGGCCGGATAACAGGGTCCATAATCGCAGCCCCATGAATTCCTAATGTCCAAAATCCAGTAATGAGAAAAATCGTCAGTAGACCACCAAACAAACTATTGCCGACCAAAACACCTTTGAGGGGCATCAGTAGCGTGCTTAAAAATGAAGAAATATTAAAGTCCAAAAGATAGCGAATGCCCCAAAACAACACTAGGATAACGGCAGCTGGGACTAAGGCTACGAAGGAATTAGAAACTTCTGGTGGTACCCCTTCTGGCATTTTAATGGTAATATTGCGATTCTTTAAATAACGAAAAATTTCTACCGTCAATAATCCCGTAATAATCGAGCCGAACAACGACGAGGCACTCAAGTTAGCAATGTTAATGTATCGCCCACTGCTAATGACACCGCTAACATTTTTAGTCACGTGAACTGGTACTGCGGTCGACACGAGAAATGCTAAGACGGCTAAAACACCATTAGTTAATTTATCTAACTGATAACTTTCGGCAAGTGAAGATGCGATTCCAAACGTTGCGTACAAGGCCAAGATTCCAACCGTATAACGAAACGGCACGTCCAAAATTTCAGCGTAAGGCGCCAAAAAGTTAGCCACCGCTTCAATCGGCATATTATTGAGAATGGTAAAGAACGAGCCGACAATCGTTAATGGCAGCGTTGAGATAATTCCTTTTCTAATCGCGGTCATATGCCGCTGCGTGCCGACTTTATTCGCTACTGGCAAAACTTTAGCATTTAACATGTTGATAAAGTTATCCATATTACACCAGTCATACAAATATGGTATGCGTAGAAGTCTTAGTGTCCTCCGCGCCAAGAAAGTTTGTACATTTCCTTTCATGAGTTTACCGATGAGTGTATTGTTAATTACGCAACATCAGCAATCCTGACCAACCAATGCTGCTACGGTCGCTGAGCTAATAATCAACATCCGTTCCACCCCATATTTACTTTCTCATGGAACAGATTCAGTGCTGGTTTCGACAAAATTCACGTATTATTTTCAGAATGGCGTTCCCTCCTTTTGGCAAACATCATAACATTATAATGTTATGATGTAAAAAATAGTGAAACCCAATCGTATTTTAAACTTGTTGGTTGGACCAGCTGATATAAACACCATTTTTATCCCTCGCCTATCTCTAAATGTCTGAACACACCTTTTAAGGTCCGCTGAAATAAGGCCATTGCCCCAGCATTAACGGCAAGGCCCCAGACTTCACCCAACATATTCGGCCACTGTTATCTGCATAGCATCCGCCTGAACTTCCGACCTGATAAAAATGCGCTGACCACCACAGTGCATCAGCGCATATCAGACCGCGTATCGGTTCAATTTATAAAACGTCATAATTTATTTGATACGGGACAACATCCGTTTGATAAGTCGCAATAGAAAATTCAACTAGCCGCTGGTGACCATCATACCCCTTACGTTCGCGCCGAATCGCTAATGGCGTTTGACTTTCAAGCAACGCCCGCTCACTATCCGCCAGGGTGACAGCCCTGAATTTATCTTGAAAATGTGTAATCGTCTGACCATTCTCCTGTAAAATTTTATACAGTGAACGATGCCGAAGGGCCGTTAGTTTAGTAGGAACCAAAGTATTCGGTAAATAATGATCGACAACCGCAAATGGTTTTCCATCTAATAAATAACGGCGCTTAATACGTAACATCGTCCCTTGAGACTCGCTGGGTAGCAATGCAGGGACAGCTGGCACGCGTTCAATTTTGATCAACTCTTTGGTCAACTTTCCTTGCTGACCGACCGTTGCCGTAAACGACTGCGTCTGCGTCAACTTGTTAAATAGATCGTTACTAATAACGCGCGTGCCAATACCACTCTTCTTCTCCAAGTAGCCCTCACTGACCAAAACTTCGACCGCCTTGCGAATGGTAATCTTGCTGACTTGATAGTAACGTTCAAGTTCCCCTTCACTTGGAATTAAGCCACCTACTTCATAGTCACCATCTAGAATCCGTCGTTTAAGATCTGCGGCAACTTTTTGATATAGAATTTTTGTTCCCATGCTATCGTTACCTTTCACGTACATAAATTATTAATATAACTCTATTACATTTCGATCTAAAACACCAGATTACAAAACTGTCAAAATCGGTTTATTAAGCGGACTTAACAATCAAGTTTGGCCGTCAGACTCTGTCAGCACTTCATAATTATTTGTATAAATAATTTAAATAATTTTTTTGAGTGCCACGCACAAAGTCTTAATAAAAAATAAGGCCTATCAGTGGCTAAACGTGCTTTCACTGATAGACCTTATTCATAAATATTCAACGACTTATTTAGCCAATAAACTTCGCTGCAAATTCGCTGAATTGCTTACCAGCACCAGCTAAGAATGATTGGGTGCCTTCATTTGTGATATGACCATTTTCATCAGCCAACTTATCAGTATTACCGATGTACAATTCTGGTTGTTGCATCGTTGGCATGTCTAAGAAGACCAAGGATTGACGTAAAACATGGTGTGCTAAGACGCCAGAGATACCAGAGATCGATTGGGAAGCAACCAAAGCAGGCTTGCCGCCCCAAACACTTTGACCCCATGGACGTGAAGCAACGTCCAAAGCATTCTTCAAGGCTGCTGGGATGCTACGGTTATGTTCAGGTGTGACAAAGATGAACGCATCTTGAGCCGCAACGGCCTGACGAAATTCTGTATATTCTACGGGTGAATCCGCATCGTAGTCTTGGTTATATAGTGGCAACTTAGCGATATTTAAGTACGTTACTTCAGCGTCGTCTGGTAACCCAGCAACGATGGCTTCAGCGACCCCTTTAGAATAAGAATTTTTACGAATAGAACCTACAATTACACCATATTTTGTCATATCAAACAATCCTTTCAAAACTAATTTCTTCGTTTCACTTACTAATAGTAAGTATATCAAGTTGTTGAAAAAGTGCAACCATTTTAGCCTATCAATTTTCAAAATCACTTGTTCAATCGCCAAAAAACGTTGTTAAATCAAGACTTACGCTCCAGAAAAATATTTTAGTCTATGTCTAATTACCGACAGAAAAGGTCATCGGAGTATCAATGATTCCGATGACCCTTTCTTTATTTTCAATACACGTCTAATCGTCACGCATTTCAGCGCGATATTTGATCAACCCTTCGTTTAAAACTATCAAACATCTAAGAAATCTTGATAATCATTATCAACTTGTTCAACATACGCCGTGGCCCATTTAGCCATGGCTTCATCAAACTTCGCCGAATTTCCAACGTATCCCCGAATCATGGCCGCCGTTGGACTTTGCGCGTGAGCCTTTGCCAAAATCATTGCGCACGTATTTGCATAGGCTTGGAATTGACCCCAGTCTAGGGTTGGAATATCAATGGATTCCTTCATATCCCGAAATTGACGGACATAAAAACTCTTATTTTCCATTTGGAAATAGCCCAGGAACGCATCCGAGGTTGCTTGTAAAATGCGTTGCGAACTGACGATCCGTTGCCCTTCCGTCAATTCCATGGCGGCCGTTAACGCTGGCCGCGACTGGCTCCCGACTTTCCGCGTTGGTAAAGCTTCCTTGATTTGTAACACCATATGGCTACCATCCGTACTCGTCAGAAGAACCAAGTAACATAGTGACCCAAAACTCCCGACGCCCACACTATGCCGAATAATATCAGTAACTTCATATTGCGACAACAGCAAAGCGACATCGGTCCGTACGTTCAATAAATACTCGCTAATTCCGGCCTTTAGCCCTTGATAAGTTTGCCGATCAATATGGACAGAACGGGGCGCGTTCTCCTTAAATTGCCGTTCACCGCGACTATTAGTGACCGTAAACTTACGCACAACTTGTTCTGAATTACGTTTTTGAGCCTTTTTAACCAAGGATGCAATTAGATCGGCCGTATCTTCGGGAGCACCACCGAAGTTCAAGACAGCCTGAACTTCGTTATCGCGATAAAAACGGTCTAACGTCGTCTGATCAAACATCCGTTTGAGTGCTTCCCGATAACTCGCACTCGCCGCCTGTATCAATTTTTCGACCTTTTTTGGTTTAAAGTTAGAATCACGAGCAGCTAGCAACACACTAACTAATAACCGACGTAAATCCCATTCCCACGGATGGACGCCAGCTTCGTCAAAGTCATTTAAGTCAAATACCAGTCGCCGTTCTGGTGACGCATAGAATCCAAAGTTACCAATATGAGCATCGCCACAAACTACGGCGGGAATTTCAGTGGACGACTGGTAATCCAAATCGTAATCCATTAACTCAACTGATCCCCGGAAGAATGCAAAAGCCGAAGCGGACATTCGTTCACGCCGCAATGGTAATAGTTCTGGTACCAGCATCTCCCGCACATGTTTCAGATAATCACTGGCGTTTCGCTTCACCGGTGTAAATGTCCCTAATTTTTCAAATGGGGTGACTTGGCGCCGCGCCTTTCCTAGCGCAATTAATTCAGCAACCGTATGATGTTGTCGAATATGAGTTAAATCAAGTGGTGGCATAAGTATCAAATCCTTTTATGATTTACTAATTTTATTATAGCGATATCTTCCAACGATAGAAAATAATTCAGCTAGTTGAGCCCGCTTCTCGCGTCCCAATTATTGACCAGCTGACGCCAATTTACAAGCAATTTTCATGATAAAACGGCGATTCTAGTTGACGTACCCCTCAAAGTCACCTACAATTTAAGTTATAAATGATACCGCTTTCAAAAAGCGAGGAGGTCACGTATTATGGCAAATTCTGAAAAAACATTGGTCCTAGTTAAACCCGATGGTGTCAGTGAAGGACACATTGGTGAGGTTATCACCCGGTTAGAACGCAAGGGTTATCAAATTGCCGCCTTAAAGGTTATTAAAGCAACCGCGGAGCAACTTCAACAACATTACAGTGAGAAGGTTGGTAAGCCTTACTTTAAGGAAATCGAGACCTACATGATGGAAGGTCCACTCGTCGCCATTATCGTAAGTGGTACTGGCGTCGTCAAAGCGGTGCATCGTTTAGCTGGTAGCACCCGGCCTGCCGAAGCACAACCTGGCACAATTCGGGGGGATTTCTCTCATGAATATCCAGACGGTATTTTACGAAATATTATCCATACCTCAGATAGCCGTGAAAATGCGCATCACGAAATTGCAATTTGGTTTCCCGAATTAGCTGTCAAAGCACGAAAAGCAGACAACAAAGTAAAAGCCTAGCTTCATTTTTAACATCACGATTACGCAATTCGCAATTACTGATCAATGGTCTGAACGCCATTGCGTCCAGTAATTGCGAATTTGTATACACTGGGTGTTTTCCGTCACAACGTTAGTAAAGCTTCCAAAGATAACTCGTAAACTGGCCCCACTAACTACCAACACGCGCCGAAATTTTCGCACTAATCGTTCGCACTAGTTATGATTAAACCAATCAACTAAATGGTTTGGGGGAATCATTATGAACATAGTCGTTGGACCATATGTACGGCGGCCGCGGGCTGTCAAATCGGACCCGCGCAACACCAGTAAATTTTCGATGTTTAATTCGCTACGACGGATTGATGAATGCCTAGTCTTGATTAAACGTACTGGCACACCAGGATTAATTGATTCAACTGCAACGTTAGGTTTGAACCTAACCCACTTAATGGGATTGAATGTCATCGTAACTAGTCGTGGACGTTCCTTCACCATCATTGTTCAAGGTCGGCAGCGGTCGTTCACGCTGACTGGCTGTCTCATTGAAGACACGCTCTACAACGCCGTTCACCCAGCACAACCAGACTATCTGATTTCACTAAATCGCCAGCTCATTACCAATAGTGATGACTTAATTGAGCAACTCTATGACCACTATTAGCTGGCCAGCATCACGCACCAAAGGCTAACCCACCGTGTGGGTTAGCCTTTTAAATTGCCCCATATTAAATGATCAGTTGAACGACTTTAAGCAGTGTCGCGGATGGTTTAGCCGGAATCTTCATCTTTTGAACGGCTGGCATTGCTGTGTGAACATTTTGGGCGACCGGACCCACTTGCGAGCGTTGCCCCGAACGACTATGCGCAACCAATACGGTATTATCCGCATTCCGCGCGTATATCACACTATTAGTAGCATCTTGTAAATCATCACTATAAATCTGGGTCATTTGGTGATGATAGACCGCGCTGTGCGGATCGTCTGGCTGAATTCGCTGTCCGGCCGCAATTTTGCGGATATGTAACGGGGTTGCCTCGTTGATGACCCGAGTCCCCTTCAGGTGTAGCCAAACTTGTGCGGCTTCCACCTTAGCTGCCGGAAAATCACTAAGTTGTGGCTGACGGATTGCCTTAAACGTTGCTGCGGTACTACGCTGCAGCCGACGTTGATGATAGGTCCGGCGCTGGCTTGTATGCCGTTCAAGCTGCACTTGTTCCCACACCAAACAAGCACCAAAGAGGACGATACCGACCCGTAATGCCCAAATCAATTTTTTCAATGATTAGCCCCCCACTTTACCATAATTACGCTACTTAATTTAACATGGTCTTAGCTAATTATATTGGCAAAGCCGGTAATAATTTAATTATTAATAGGGCAGTCGCACCAACTCGCCATTTCTAGTTGCGCTTCCCCTTAAACTATTAACGATTTCTAACTTGACAGCTAAACTGATTTATTGTCAAAATCACTATTTAAATATTTTATTTTATGATGGCAATACAAACATTTTGATTATCGCGATATACTTAGACGAGCATTAGCTTTTTCAATAAGGAGGCACTACTGATGAACTCATTCAAGAACCCACTTATGACAACACCCTATCTGCTAGCCATAATCGCCACACTGACGATGCTAGTTAGTCCACTGACAACGGTTGTTATATCAGTACTGATATGGTTGTCGGGAATTACGCTGGTGTGGTTACACCGCCAGCAACGATGGCTCCGCTTCTTCTACGCACCCGTGTTTTTGTACACTTTTTTACTAGAACAAAGGTATTTCTCCCCATCAACCCAGCCACTGACAGAAACGATTCTCATTAACCTCGCAATTCTTGGCATTGCCATTTTCAGCACATGGGCAGCTTATCAATTACGTCATAACGCGTAAATTACTCACCAAGAAAAATAAGTCCCCCAGATGCGGTAACCGTTTCTGGGGGACTTATTGATTGCTTCAACAGCTACCGTTAAATAACGCTCGTTAGGCAGGCTTCACTTCGGCTAGTTTTTGATCCAGATATTTCTTCAATGCTGCTTGGGGATGAAAACCAACCACCTTTTCAGCGGGCTGGCCATTCTTGAATATCACTAACGCCGGAATACTCATAATCTCAAATTGTTGCGCAATTTTCTGATGTTGATCAACGTCGAGCGAAGCAAATTTCACTTGCCCATCGTACAGTTCATCTAACGCTTCAAGCACTGGTTCCTGCATCTTGCAAGGGCCACACCAATCCGCCCAAAAATCAACCACAGTTAACGCGGTACCATCAGCCACCGTCGCAAAAGTCGTCTTATCGACTGGTTCGATCATATCTAATCCTCATTTCCAATTGATTTCCGTTCTATCATAGCATGTTTTCCCACAAAATTATGACTTCCGGGTCTGAATCACGTACATAGGTCACAAAATCTTGGTATATCGGTGTTCTACCAATCAAAAATTCGATATAATAGCGTTATAGAAACGATATAACCTAAAGGAGGAATTTTTGTGTCCACACAAACAATCAGTCCCGAACAGGACTCCGAATTAGTCGCTTCCGTCGCCGCTGAACAACTCGGTATTAAAGCCGTGACGTTGCGCAAATATAGCACCATGGTTGAAAAACAGCTTAACGATGAAAATCGCTTCCGCCCGGCCGATAACAGTCATCGCTTATATACAGCCGCTGATTTAAAAACTTTTCAGGCGGCCATCGAACTCGCCGAACAGGGCACAACGTTAGCCACTGCGCTAGGACGGGCGTTTGGTGCTAAGGTCCCGACATCCAAACAACCGGCGGCAACGACGACTCAGTCTGAGAAATCAGCGCCTGCAACTACCACCAAGTCGCCCCTCATCACGACAACCACCGTCGATCCCAGCAAAATGGCACCAGCGGCCAAGCCAGATGGCCCGACTAATGCTGAGCTCTATAAGCAGCAAGAAATGATCATCCGGCGCTTAGATTCACTCAGTGACCGCTTAAACCAAGTCCTTGACCAACTTGATCAACAAGCCAGTCAAGCGGCCAAACCTTGGTGGCATTTTTGGGAAAAGTAGCCATATGCTGGTCAACATACTTGCTCATCAGACTTACTTCGGTAGGGCAAGCATTACCTACCATCCAAATTAACGCGTGCTGCCAGTCTTAAAAATAAGCTACCTACCGTTCATCGTTCCAGTTAACTCGCCCAGCGATGGCTGCTATCAAGTGGCTCTTTGTCAGGCAAGACGCAAAAGGCGCCCAGAATTAAATTTCTGGGCGCCTTTTGCAGCTAATTACCATGGCGGTTAGTAATTAGTTTTTTATCGAACTACTTTGCTGCAGCTAAGTGCTTTTCGTACGCAGCTTTGATTTCATTAACTAAATCTTCATCTTTCAAGTCAGTTGTTTCGCGAATGACTTGTTCGATTGGTTCATCCTTCAATAATTGTTGTAACTTAACACTTTCACTATCATTAGGATAGTTGAAGAAGAACATTTCACCAACTGTATCAACTAAGGCGCTGTAATCGCGACCACGTTCCTTCAATTCCCGAATTGGGCGAATGAAACGTTCGTTGAAACCTAATTTCCGAATTGGTGTCCGGCCGACCCGTTCAATATCATCAGAGATATATGGGTTTTCAAACCGACTCAAAATCTTCTTTTGATAAGCATGGTGTACTTCAGGATCAAAGCCCCACTTTTGAATCAACAAGTCGCCGGTTTCACCTAAAACGTGCTTAGCTTGGTCAACAACACTGTCATCCTTGACCGCTTCGCCAATCGTCTTGTAGCCCTTCATGTTACCAGTATAGGCTACGGTGGCATGACCAGTATTAACGGAGAAGAGTTTCCGTTCAATGTATGGTTCCAAGTCGTCAGCATAATCAACACCCTTTAATTGAATCTTAGGGTTTTTCATCTGGGACTTGTCGATAACCCATTCCTTGAATGGTTCAACTGAAACGAACAATGGATCATCATGCTTTTGAAGCGGTACGATCCGGTCAACAGCGGCATTAGGGAAGCCCGCATTTTGGTCAGCCCAAGCTTGTTCGTCTTCATTTAATGATTCATAAACGGATTTCTTTAATGACTGACTCCCGCCAATCATGTTTTCACAAGCAATGATATCAATTGGTGTCGTATTGTTGTTAGCTTGCCGTAACTTTAACCCGTCAGCAATTAATGGCGCGATGAACTTCAAGATCTTAGGTCCAATCGCAGTCGTAACCATATCGGCTTGGGCAATTTCTTCAGCAACCGCCTTAGGATCCTTACCGTTGTTAATACCCTTAACATCGTGAACTTCAATATGTTTTTGACCTTCTGCAGCCAATTCAATGGTATAACCATTCCGTTTGTTTAATTCGTCAATCAAAGTATCATTAACATCAACGAAAGTAATCTTAAACCCGTTGTCAGCCAAGGTTTCGCCAATGAAGCCCCGACCAATATTCCCTGCGCCAAAATGTACGTCTAACATGCTAATCAACTTCCTTTAATAGATTTATGATTTCATCTTCAGATTGAGCGTCCGCTAACTTAGCAACGTTGGCAACGTCGCTGCAGTATATGGCAATCTGAGACAAGAGGTTCAAGTGTTCACCGTTCAACCCAGCGATCCCGAAGATAACCGTTACAGTCTTATCATCATCGTTATCATCTGGATTACCCCAGCTCACACCCATTGGTACTTGGACCACGGAAATCCCGGTCTTTTTAATATACTTCATGCCATCTTCAGTACCATGGGGGATGGCAATGAAATTACCCATATATACGGAGACATCCTGATTACGAGCCTGCATTGCATCAATGTATTCTGGTTCGACACAACCGCCATCGACCAATAGTTGACCGGCTAAGCGGATGCCTTCTTCTTGCGTAGCCACTTGCTGGTTCAACGCAATCATTTTCTTATCTAAAGCTTCCATTGTTTTCACCTACGCTATTTCGTTAGTTCGTTCAAAAATGCTTTACTAATTAATTGATAAAGTTGCTGGCGATCGCCAGTCATAAACGTCTGCGTATTGGCCTGACTTTCAATGACTAGTGCGCTTAACTTACCCATCAACCGATTTTCAAAATCGCTGATATTGGCGGGCCCGAGCATTAGGACGATTCGCTGCAACCGAATCGATTGGTTGTCCATACTCTTAAATGGTAATGGCTGGTCAAGTTCGAAAATCGCACAATATGGTGCGGTGACTTCCTGACTTAACGTATGCACCAACGCCAAGTTCGTATTGGGAATACCGACCGGCGCCAGTCCTAAGCGGTGTAACAACCGGCCCGCAACTTCTAGCGGATCATGAATCAAGTTCGAATCAATATGCCGCGTGATCTTAACTAGCATCTCGGCCACCGTCTCATCATCGTTGCGAATCGGCGTGATAGTGAAACGGTCTAAGATCTGTTTAGCAATCGTCATCTGTTGGTAAACGGTGTCAAAATCCAAGTTGATTTTCGTCGGCTCATCAACCGGTGAATCGATCACTTTGGTGCTTGGAAAATACTGATGAATATATTCCCGTAAGGCAGTGACTTCGTTTTCTAGTAACAGTGGGCTGACAACGCGGTAATTCAACTTAAATCCCGGTAACGTTGTCGTGGATAAAATCATGTCAAAGTCTTGTAAATTAACTTGGCCTAAATTACCAATCCGCGCAACCTCGATAGCCGTGATTTCAGGTACTAACCGCATCAGTCGCGTTTTCAAAATTCGCGCCGTCGTCATCCCATTCGGGCACAGGACCAAAACCTTGAGTGCTTGGTGACTCAACTGTTGCTCATACGTACTAGCAAAGTGAATCAACAAGTACGTCAACTCATCAGTTGTAAAATCCTGGTCTTTAAAAATCGTTGCGAAGCCGCGCACCACCGCCGAATACAGCTTAGGATACTGTTCACGGACCTCTTGTAACTCAGCGGTTGGCGGCACGGGACCATTAACACCGTTACGTTGTAGGGCAATTTGCATATGCGCCGTCAAGTTATTCAACAAGCGGTCATCCGTCCCAAACGACCAGTTAAAGTTAGTCGCAACCGCGTCAATAAACTTTTTGACCCGATACGTTAGTTGCAAATCATAATTCGATAGCGACGCGTCTTGATCGATTCGAAACGTCAAGCCCTTAATTTGCTGGGCGAGAAAATCAATTTCAGCTCCCGTCACCACCGTCTTAATCTCAGCGGGTAGTTGGGTCATAATTGCCAGAGCAATCCGTTGATATTTCAAGAAATCATCCCGATTGATCCCGCGCAAATACGTGACCCGACGTTCATGCTGTAACCGCATTACTCCCGTCGTCAACGTGATGATCAACTGTTGTAGCTGACCATCCGGCACCGAAGAAAAGTACTTTTTCTTCAAACTTCGCACTGCTTGATAACAGATAATCAACGTTTGGGCGTCCAGTAAGTTCAAAAAATACGATTGCTCATCACTTGCTGATATTGCTAAGCCTTGGTTCAACTTCCCGATTGTTTTAAAAAACTCGTAGTCGTTGATTTCATTATTCAAAATGGTGGCAAACAGATTGCGAATACTACCCTCAGTCCCAGCCACCTGAATCCCCCGGGACTTCAACCGTTCAATTGATAAGTCGTAGTCAGCGAATGGTGTTGCTAATGCCGTCAAATCGTTTGAAATCGTTGCAACGCTCACATCAAAGTCAAGCGCAAGTTCTTTTAATTTTACGGAATGGCCCGTCATCAGTAACCGACAAGCTAGGGCGTTTTGCCGCGTTTGTGAGTCAAACGCCGGTGCAATCTTCCGCTCTGCTGTCAATTGGCTTTGAAACTTGGCCAGGGCCGTCTGCGATCCACTTAGTTGAAAGTGATGCTTCTCATTAACAATTTTCAAATCAGCATTGGCTAATACCAATTCCAAATTACTGAACTCGCGATAAATTGTTCGGCGACTACTATTGAGACCGGTTTCAATCTGACTCATTGAAAGGCCGGCGGGATTCGCTAGTAGCAGCTGTAGCAACTCATCTTGACGTTGTGTAAACTTAACCATGATGCCACCTCATACGATAATGGTAATAATATCATTTTATTTCAATTCTGATACCATCTTATCATATTTAGGTGAACTCAATAGATCGTCAGTAATTAATACTTGGACCTGCGTGTAACGGGTCTTTAAGTTTTTAGCTGCTTCTGCACTTGAAACAACTAATAAACTATTATTATCAGCCAATTCGTCAATTCCTAAGTTCTTAACACTCACATGCTTGTTGGCTTTCTTGACCCGATCCTTCATCAAGGACGTTGCCATTGTGGCTGTTCCTAAATGACCATCGTGGTGAACAAAGACAATTTCATCAACAACACTCAAATCTAAGTTAGCTGGTAGGTCGTCGGGTGCAGCCGTCGTTGCTTGTGGTGCTGCGGATGCAGGTGCAGCATCGCTAACTTGATCACGAGCCTTTAAGTTAACCACAACTTGGTCATACTTTGGACTACTCAAGAAGTTGTCAACGGCTAACCGTAAGGCGTGTGGTGCTTTTTGAGCCGCCCGATCAGCTAATTCGTTTTGCGTAATCACTAATAAACCAGGTTCGTCTTTCAAATTGCTAATCGCCGTGTTGGTGACGGACATGCTAATGCCAGCCTTCTTGACTTTATCCCGTAATAAGGAAGCCCCCATTGCGGATGATCCCATTCCGGCATCACAGGCAAAAATAATATGGTCAACATCTTTGTATGAAGCAATCACATCAGCTGGTTCAGCGTCAGTCGCACTAGCAGCTTCAGCATTGCCACTCTTCATGTCGCTCATTTTACCTTGAGCAGCGGCTAAGTCATCATCACCGGTCGACTTGTCACGTTTCAAGACAATTGCGGCAACGATAAATGATGCTAAGGTTGCTAACGTTACCCCGATAATTAAACCAATGTAGTTAGAAATACTCTTTGGTGACATTAATAGTAATGAAATAATGGAACCAGGTGAAGGTGTTGAACGTAAACCAACGTTTAGTAAACTGAATGTGGCTGTCCCAGTAACCCCACCAGCGATAACAGCTAGGAACAATGCTGGCTTCATTAATACGTATGGGAAATAAATTTCATGAATCCCACCAAGAAAATGAATAATAATCGCACTGGGTGCAGAAGCCTTAGCAGTCCCTTTACCAAACAAGGCAAAGGCTAATAAGACCCCAAGACCTGGACCTGGATCTGGTTCTAGCAAGAACAGAATTGACTTACCCGCACTAGATGCAGCCTGAATCCCAAGCGGTGTTAAGATACCTTGGTTAATCGCATTGTTTAAGAATAAAATCTTGGCTGGTTCAATGAAGACGTTGGCTAATGGCAATAGCTTCATCTTAATGATCCAGTCAACACCGGCAGCCATAGCAGCACTTGCACCAGCAACCAATGGGCCGATTGCAAAGTAACCCAGGATTGCTAGTAACATCCCGATAATCCCAGCGGAGAAGTTGTTAACCAACATTTCAAACCCGCTCTTAATCTTATCGGAAATGGCGTCATCCCACTTCTTAATGCACCAACCGCCTAAAGGCCCCATAATCATGGCACCGATAAACATTGGGATTGAAGAACCAACGATGACCCCCATAGTGGCAATCGCACCAACGACCCCACCACGATGACCGGCAAACAAAGTCCCACCAGTAAACGCTATCAATAATGGCAATAAATAATGGACCATTGGTTGAATCATCTTAGCTAATCCAGCATTAGGCCACCAACCACCAGCCATAAAGATGGCGGTAATTAAGCCCCAAGCAATGAAGGCGCCGATGTTCGGCATAACCATATTACTTAGTGCACTCCCAAATTTTTGAACGCGTGCCTTAACGCCCAGTTTCTTTTTCGCAACAGGAGCGCTTTGGGTTGCATTCGTATTTACATTTTCACTCATTAGGTAAAGCTCCTTCCTTTTTCTTAACAACTTAATCATATCCATCGTGGTAAGCGGTTTCAAGAACTTCTAGTTAGACCCGTGGCACAGGAAACTGTGCCACAATTAAACTCACTAATTCACAAAGTTAAAATTTGGCACAGTATCGATAAACACTTTTATATCGGCAATACCAGCAGACTAATTAAACTTGTTTCGTCAGCTATGATTTCATTTTCACAATTAAATTCAACATTTTATGCAGAAAACACCTGGCAATTCTCTCATCATTTTATTATTTAAATGATTACGAATACGATTTAACGTTGAAATCCCCTCGCAAGCTCCTATACTTATAATTAACTAAGGAGTGACCTATGTAATGAAAAAAGATACTGATTGTACCGAAATATTGGTTGGGAAAGCTGCTAGCATGGATGGTTCGACCATCGTTGCCCGCAACGAAGATGGCTACGGCCCAATTAATCCGATTAAGTTTATTGTGCACGAAGCCCACGACCAAACTAACGCCAGCTACACTTCCGTAACTACCGGCGTCACCGTTCCGCTGCCTGACCATGCCTACCGCTACACCGCAACCCCCCAAGCCGATCAAAGCGATGGGCAGTACGAGGAAGCTGGGATCAACGAATTAAATGTCGGGATGAGCGCAACTGAAACCACTGCCACCAATGCCCGCGTACTCGGTTATGATCCGCTCGTCCATGATGGCGTAGATGAAGAAGCCATGGTCACCCTCGTTTTACCCTACATTAAAAGTGCTAAGGAAGGTGTCCAACGCTTAGGTGCCCTAATTGAAAAATACGGAACTGGTGAAAGCAACAGTATCGCCTTTAACGATCACGACGATATCTGGTTGTTCGAAACCGCTGGTGGTCACCATTGGGGGGCAGTTCGGATGCCCGAAGACACCTACGCAATTGTTCCCAACCAAACCGTGGTGCAAGAGATGGATCTCAACGATACCGACAATTTCCTAGGTGCCAGTGATTTAGTGGACTTCGTTGAAAAGTATCACCTCAACCCAACACCCGGTCACTTTAATTTCCGTGAAATCTTTGGTACCCAAAGTGAGGCGGATGCTTATTACAACACTCCGCGAACATGGTATGGTCAAAAACTATTTAATCCCGAAATCGAACAGAATCCCACTGATCAAAACATGCCGCTATTCCGACAACCAAGCAAAAAATTGGCTATTGAAGACGTTCAGTTCTTCTTATCTTCACACTATAACGGGACGCCTTACGATCCATTTGGCACTTTCGCTTCTGGTAACGCCCGTGAACAAACACGTTACCGGTCTATCGCGATGGATCGCAATCAGTGCTCATCTATTCTGCAAATCCGGAATGACGTGCCTGCTAAGCAAGCCGCCATTCAATGGATCGCACTAGGTTTCTTCGCTTACGCCCCATACGTGCCCTTCTTTACCAACATCAATGACACGCCGATTGATTATCGCAATACAACTAGCACGGTCAGCGTTGATAACGTCTACTGGTTATCAAAAACGCTCTCCGTCTTGATTGAACCACACTGGCATGAATTTGCTGAAACGGTCAATGCCTATCGCGACGGGTGCCAATCATATGCCCGTGGCCGGGTTGCCGCAACCGACGCAGCCATTGCCGGCAATCCGACCGATTTCTTGACCAAAGCCAATAGCGAAACCGCCGCCGAAATTTCCAACCGGACCCATGCGTTGTTTGATACTTTGGTTAAGCAAGGGCTGTTGTTATCGAAAACGACTTGGGAAAAAGGACAAAATCTATGAATAAGCCAAAAATGATTCAACTGCTAACTATCCTAGTAGTCGAATCATTTTTTACTTTACATGAGTACTTATTAAAAAGCCGTGCTTCACAACGCAATCGTTATGAAGCACGGCTTTCAGTTCATTTTTAACTTAATTAAAATTAATACTTCTTGCTTAACTTGCTAGCAGCCGCTTCGTCAATGATAACGGTAACGTCTGGATGGTTTTGCAAGATACTTGCTGGTAATTCAGGGGTATCTGGGCCTTCAATCATACCCTTGACCGCATCAGCCTTGTTTTCGCCGAATGCTTCGAGCAATAAGTGCTTGCTCTTCATGATGGAAGCTAAGCCCATTGAGAAGGCTTGCTTAGGAACATCATTTTCGCTGGCGAAGAACCGCGCGTTAGCTTCAATCGTTGATTCAGTTAAATCAACCACGTGCGTCGTAATATCGCGAGGAGTACCTGGTTCGTTAAAACCAATGTGACCATTACGGCCAATCCCTAAGATTTGTAAGTCAATTGGGTGTTCGTCAATCACTTTGTCGTAACGCTTAACTTCAGCTTCTGGATCTGAAGCTAAACCGTTTGGCAAGAATGATTCCTTAAATGGCTTGTCATTGAATAAATGAGTTTGCATGAAGTATTTATAACTTTGGTCGTTGTCTGGTGCAATCCCAACGTATTCATCCAAGTTAACGGATGTGCAGTCACTGAAATCTAAGTCACTATTAACGATTTCTTTGTAAGTTGTAACGGGTGTCGAACCAGTTGCCAACCCAAATACTTTCGCACCATTGTCTAAAGCATTCTTAAATACTTTGAAACCTTCTTTTCCGCCGGCAGCTTGATCCTTTACTACGATAACTTTCATAATTAACTGACTCCCTCTTTGTTTGGTATAGTCCAATTGTATATTGGTCTAGACTAAAATTCAAGAGGTTTGTCTGAAATATTTCACTTTTATTTTTTGCAATCGTTATCATTGTTAAACTGTCAAGCCAAACTCCTTTAATAAATTAATTGTATTTTTCGATAATTTTGCCTATACTTAACATGTTCGTAACTCCGTGGAACGTGAGAAATTCCACGACTAGCCAAGGCTGCAAAGTCATTGGCTATTTTTTTGCGCTCATACCTCTACGCCAACCATTTATTTGTTCACATTTCAATCAAACTATCCAATATTTACATTGCAATTGGTAACGGCTAAAATTAGCTTTGTATGGAAGATATATATTACATAAAGGGAGGTGTTAACCGCGAATCATGTCAAGCAATACCGGTTAATGGCCGGCTTCTCACAAAAAGAACTCGCCAGCAAGACTGGCATCACCCGTCAAACCCTGAGTTTGATTGAAAAGGGCACCTATAACCCATCACTGAAACTATGCCTCAACCTCTGTCACGTACTCAACCAAACACTCGATACTGTCTTTTGGGTCGAACCCAGTTAGGAGATCCCTGCCATGAAAAAGATTCGTGACGAACGTTTAATTTTACAAAATTTCAAGAACATCCGTACCACGTTGTTAATTGAAAATAGTGCTATCTTACTGATTTTATTTTGGCAAGGCTGGCAAAAAAACAATCTTCAGAAAGCCTTTACGTACGACAATCCGTTGTATATTGTCCTGATGATTGCCGTTTTTACCATGATCATTTTGTCTGTTAATGTCAGCACCCCAATAGAAGACAAACCCAAACGGTCATGGCGCTACCTTGGCCTGTGGGCACTCATTGAACTAATCGGTTTCACCGCCCTATTCTACTTCCTGATTGCGATAAATCAGCCGTTCATTAGTCTGATCGCTGGTATCGCCCTGACCACCGTCACTAGCGGTATCATGCTGTATAGCAACCACCTGCGCGATCGTGATTAACATCAGATATCACCTAGACGGTACCATTCTAATCACATTTGCGGTAAACTATTCCCAGAAATTCAACGGACACGAGGTTTTTGCTATGGAACCAACTTTTAACAAAATGACTGCGACCGGCTACCATGCCATCGAACAGGAAATTGAAGACTTAAAGCAACAACGGCCCGAGCGAATCAGAATTCTGGCTGCGGCTGCGGCACTAGGTGACCGTTCTGAGAATGCCGAATATAGTAGTGCCAAACGGGACTTAGGTCGCTTAGAAAGCCGCCTGCGTTATCTCAACAAGCAGTTGCAATACGCCCAAATCGTTCAACCAGCTGACAACAATCAACTCGATATCGGTAAATTCGTGACCATCGAATTTCTGGATGATCATGACCAAATCACCTATCAATTAGTTGGAAAACAGGAAGCCAATCTCGAACAACAAAAAATCTCATTCACATCTCCCATCGGTCAAGCGCTCGCTAATCATACTGTTGACGATGTGGTCACTGTGAACGCACCGAACGGGGCTTATCAAGTTAAGGTAATCGCGGTTAAGCGCGCGTAATAAAATAGTTATGCCAATCGATCGGAAGCTTATCTTTATTTTTTTGAATCAAAAATACACTTTCTGAAGCGTATACGTGCTAAAATAAAGGCAGTAAAAAAGCCGGTACGTTAATACCGACTTGAATCAAGGCCCGCTCTAAGAGCAGTTGGCTTTAAATTTAGATAATCAAAGAACAGTCACCCAATACCGGCCAAAGTTTTGGGGTGGCTATTTTTTGTTTCTGGAGTTCCATACCTGATACATCGCTAGTGCGATGCTCAAAATGATTTGCAAGAAAGCAAACCGAACAGGTAGAGTGACCACGGCTGAAAACCTTTCCTAGTGTGGGAAACGTATTTGTCATACTACCACGACCTTTCAAGATGAAAACAGCCAATCGCTACTGCACCATGTATTGCGATTACGCTGATATCACAAACCAATCATCAACAAGCAGTTGCCCATAAAAAGATAGCGACGAGTTATCATCACAACGTCGCTATCTTTTTATATCATTCAAATTAAAATTCTTGGTACACTGCTGGATCTTGATTATTCAAGCGACCATCCACTTGGCTCAAACCATTAATTGTTGCCATATCAGCTGCACTGATTTCAAAATCAAACACGTCCATATTACCTGCTTGACGGCTCGGCGTTGACGACTTTGGAATCGGCAAGGTCCCTAACTGTAGTTCCCACCGTAAAATCAACTGACCAACATTTTTATGGTAGTGCACTGCAATCTCTTTGAGCGTCTCATTTTGAAGCATCTCACTGGCCCGGCCAAGGGGACTCCAATCTTGCGTCAAAATACCGTGTGCTTGATCATAATCCCGTTGTGCCTGCTGGTTAAAGTACGGATGTAATTCGACCTGATTAATGACGGGTAAAACACCCGTTTCTTTGTTTAATCGTTCTAAATGTTCTGGTAAGAAATTTGAGACCCCAATCGAACGAATCAAGCCTAACTTCTGGGCATCAATCAGTGCCTGCCAAGCTTCAACATAATGATCTTCCTTAGGGTTAGGCCAATGAATTAGATATAAATCATAATAATCCAGGCCAGCTCGATATAATGATTCTTGAATCGTATTGATAGCTTCCGTGTAGGTGTGGTGGCGACCAGGAAGTTTTGATGAAATCAAGAGTTCCGAACGCGGTACTGACGAACGCCGAACCGCTTCACCAACAGCACCTTCATTTTCATAGTTAAAGGCCGTATCTAATAATCGGTAGCCGCGATCAATCGCTGAGTCGATCACTTGCACACCATGAGCACCATTCAGTTTATATGTTCCAAAGCCAATTTTAGGTACTGTTAAACCATCACGTAACGTATAAGTTTCCAACTTAAGCCACTTCTTTCTTTTAAATTAAACGATCATTGTTAAATTGATCGTTAATCTTCTGAACGATCAGCCAAGGCATCACGAATCGCTGCTTCAAATGTTGCCGGCCGTGTCGTTGGGGCATAGCGTTCGAGCACACGGCCATCACGACCAATCAGGAATTTTGTGAAATTCCACTTGATTCGACCATGTCCCGCCGCCTGTTTGAGGTAAGTAAATAACGGATCAGCGTCATCACCATTAACCATCACCCGTTTGGTCATGGGAAACGTTACCCCGTAGTGCCGTTGACAATAGTCATGGGTCTCATCGTCATCCGCCTTTTCTTGATGAAATTGATTGGATGGCAATCCCAAGACCACTAGGCCCTCCTGCTGATACTTCTGATAAAGTTCTTCTAATCCTTTAAACTGTGGCGCCAGGCCACAGTTGCTAGCCGTATTCACGATTAGCAAGACCTGACCGCGATATTGTGACAAGTCAAGTGGCGCACCACTCATCTCAGTTTCTGTAAAATCATACACTGATTCTGCCATCGAGATCCCTCCTAAGAATATTAACCAAATACATTGCTTTATCCATAGTAAACCACAAAATTGTGACTTTTCATCATACTTTGCTTTAGTTTCCGGAAAATTGATTGCACTGAATGTCATTATCCGTTACACTAAACGTATCATTCATAGCAACTGGGGTGCCATCACGGCTGAGATAATACCCATTGAACCTGAATCTGGACAATGCCAGCGCAGGGAGCAATGCTTTTATTTGGGGAACCATCAATTCAGACTTAGCCGCCTGCCACCGATAATCGTGGTAGGCGTTTTTTGTCGCTTGGATGCGTGAATGACAAACTACTTTTGGGAGGATTTAACAATGAAATGGGTTAAATCATGGTACTTGAACGATATTATTTTACTGGCACTAATTGGTATTTTCTTTGGTGCCATCTTTATGGGGACTAATTTTGTTTATAACATTTTAAGTGCGGCCCTGACACCATTTGGTCTAAGCGGTCTGGCTAATGAACTACTACTTGGCTTATGGTGCATGCCCGGCATGTTAGCTGGCTACCTCATTCGACTAAAGGGTTCGGCAACGCTAGGTGAGCTCCTCGCAGCAACCGTCGAAATGTTTTTCGGTGGTCAATGGGGAATCACCACATTGATTTCTGGTGTCGTGCAAGGATTTGGGGCCGAACTAGGTTATATCGTCACTGGCTACAAACACTATGACTGGTTAGGCTTAACGGCTGCGGCCGCAACAACTACTGTGGTCACCTTTGGCTGGGACCTTGCCCGTAATGGTTACTATAAATTACAGCTATGGCTCTTGATTTTATACGTGGTCGTTCGCTTTATTTCGATGTTTGTTTTCGGGGGTCTGTTAACTAAAACCATCACGGACCTACTTGATCGCAGTCATGTTTTAAAATCAACGCATTAATACACTTTATAAAATGGAGGCTTTCTCGAATGGCTAGTATCGCGCTGAATAATTTAACTTACACCTATCCACAGGCGTCGACACCCATTCTGGATCGCGTTAACCTAACACTACCACGGCAAAGCTTCATCCTATTGACAGGGCCATCGGGAACAGGTAAGTCGACGCTCCTAAAGCTGATTGCAGGCTTACTACCCCTGACTCCAGATTACGGCACCATTACCTTTGATGGTCAGTCATTAACTGCTAGCACCGCTAATCAGCGCGCTCAGCACGTTGCCATGATGTTTCAGAATCCTAATCAGCAGTTTGCCATGGATACCGTTGAAAATGAACTAATTTTCGCACTTGAGAACTTACAAGTGCCCCGTGACCAAATACCGGCCCGCTTACTTAGTGCGCTTGACTTTGTTGGTATCCGAAATTTACAGTCACGACTATTAAATCATTTATCCGGTGGCGAGAAACAGAAAGTGGCCCTTGCAATCATTGTCGCTATGGATAGCGATGTCATCCTACTAGATGAGCCCTTTGCCAGTGTCGATCCGACCGCACGAGCCGTCTTGTTAGACCGACTCGTGGAACTACGCAATCAACATGGGAAGACAATCATCTTGGCGGATCATGACCTAACAGGTTACGAACAGCTCGTCGATCAAGTCGTCCAAATCAAGGACCAGCACTTACAGCTCATTGATCGCACCACTTGGTCTGAGTTATTTGCAGCCTTTACTGAGCAGCCACAACGGTCATGGTCAGCACCGCAACGCGTTGAACGCCCTTGTTTTCAACTTGATCACGTCACTTTACAGGCAGGTGATCGTCAACTATTAGTACCGACAACGCGTCAATTGTTAGCACAACACAATACGCTGATCACGGGTCCTAACGGTAGCGGTAAATCCACGTTATTTGAAGCCCTCGTCCGTCTGCACCCTTATACTGGCGAAATTCGTTACGAAGGGACACCTATCGACAAGCTAAAACGCAAACGCTATGCTCGCCACGTCGCCTTGCTTTTTCAGGACGCTGAGACCCAGTTTTTAAACATCACGGTCGCTGAAGAACTGGCTCAAAGTAAACGCTATGCGTATGGCGACTACTTTACCGCAGACCGTATTCAAACGGCCTTAGTGCAACTCAACTTATCCGGTCGTGATGAACAAGTCATCTATACTTTGAGTGAGGGACAGAAAAAGAAACTACAAATTCTGCTCATGTTAATCATGCAGTCACCAGTTCTACTCATGGATGAACCCTTAAAAGGGCTAGATTTGCATTCGATCAATGCCCTGGTCGCGTTATTACAGACCACCCAAGCGGCAACTAAGCAGACGCTGATTATTATTAGTCACCAGTTAACCGGCCTGATGCCATTGATTGACTATCAGCTACACTTTGAAAATCACCATTTAGATTGGGTGGTGCGATCATGAATCCTAGCATGAAATTATTATTACTACTCATCATTGCGCTAGAAATTTCATTCACGACAATTGTAAGTTTGAACGTGGCACTGATTATTCTGGCACTGATTTACCTGCTCGGTCACCGAACGCGGCTTCGAACATTAGGGTGGTTGCTACTCATTCCGTTGCTACCAGCAATTGGACTTTGGAGTACCCAGTACATTAACGGTAGCGGTGACAAGACTTTGATGGCCTGGGTCCTGTTCACACGAATCTATGCGTTTGTTTTTACGGGCGCTACTTTTACGCTCACGACTGACGTCTTACAATTAACCGATTCGCTTGAGCAAAACTGGCATTTACCCGCCAAATTTTCATATGGCGTCCTCGCCGCGTATAACTTGGTACCACGGATTCAGCACGAAGTTCAAGTGATTCGGGCTGCTGGTCTGATGCGTGGGCAGGTCCTGTCCTTCTGGTCGCCACAGCTCTACTTTAAAGCAATTTTGGTCTCTATCAATTGGTCGCAGAACCTTGCCCGGGCCATGCGCTCCCATGGCTTTGTCGAAGATGCACCCCGCACTCACTATCGTCAGATTCCACTGACTAAGTTGGATTGGACCATTGTGATTAGCGGCGGCTTGCTTTTACAAGTCGGCGCCTTCGTCATTCCGTGGCGCTAGTGGTCTCATTCACTGAATAAACACTAAATTAAAACAGGTTTTCTCAATTATGAGAAAACCTGTTTTTGGGTAATATTCCCCACTTAGGTCGGGACACAACAATAACAAGTTGACCTTAATTCATGCTTTCAGCCGATCAATTTGTTGCCGTAACGCCTGAATAGCAGCTGTAGAAGACGTCGGGTCTGCCATTAATTGATCATACTTGAACTGAAGTACTGCTAAGTCAGCTTCTACCGGTTGCGGCGCTTTAACAACTTTGTCAGGATCAACTAATTGGTGCGTCTCGAATTGCAACACCCGAGTAGCAACGGCCTGGCGAAACGGTTCATCATGTGAAACAAAAATTACGGTTCCAGGATAATTTTGTAAGTAATCGGCCAACGCATCCAGCGCGTCCACATCCAAATAATTGGTTGGTTCATCTAACATTAAAACGTTATATTGACCGACTAAAATACAAATTAGCTGTAATTTAACTAGTTCACCACCACTTAACGCCGATACTAGTTGCGGATAAAATCGTGCTGGCAGGCCCAACGCGCCCATGACGTTACGGATCGTTTGATCCGGTAACTGACTGACTTGCCGCACCGTTTGCCACACTGACTGTTTACCGTCGAGCACTGTCATATCTTGGTTGAATACTCCGACTCGTGCCGCCGGAGCCAATCGTAATCCTGACACCCGGCCACCTAAAATTGCACGCAGTAATGTGGTCTTACCGCTACCGTTGGGCCCCACGATAGCGACCCGATCATGTGGCCTGATTTGAAAGTCAGCGTGTGCTAACAACGTTTTTCCATATTCAGCCAATGTGACATTAAGACCAGTTACCACGGTCTTACCTGTAAACGTCGGAAAATCTGTCGCGACTAACTTAAAGCCTGAAGTCGTAAAGGGCTTAGCAACTTGCGGTTCCCGTTGTCCTCGGGCGACCATGCGTTTAGCCGTTCGTTCCATCTTGGCCGCAGTAGCTTCCCTAGTCGCTTTCGTCTTGGCACGCTCTACTTGCGACATTCGCCGATTGCCTTTTCGAATCCGCTGGGCTTTTTCATTACGTTGACGCTGCGCTACTAGTAACTCACGCTGATGAGTGTTTTGGCGCTGATACGCGGCTTCCTGAGTTGCGAGTTGCTGCGCTTTTACCGTCTGATAATATGCGTAATTGCCTGCATATGCGGTGAATTTTTGGTGTTCAACCGCCCAAGTCTGTGTCGTCACAGCATTTAATAATTGCCGATCATGTGAAATCAACAACAGCAACCCACGAAAACGTTGTAACTGATTAATAAGCCATTGCTGATGTGTTTTATCCAAATTAGATGACGGTTCATCTAGAATTAAAATTGTTGGCCGGGCGCTCAAAGCCTGCCGAATTCTGGTTAGCATAGCTTGACCACCACTTTGGTCAAAAGTCGGTGCGATTTGGGCAACATAGCTGACTGGCTCGTCCACCATAATTTGTCCCGTATAATCACGATCAGTACCCGTCAGTAAATGGGCCAGTGTTGATTTACCAGCACCGTTCCGCCCAACCACGCCGATTTTATCCCCGGCATTGGCGACTAATCGGTCAATTGTAAATAGTGGCCGTCCCGCCATATCTTTTTGAATATTTTTTAAATTAATCATTGTCATTAATAAGCATCCCCTTAGTTGCAGGGACTAATTTATGGCACAAAAAAACGTCCTCAAAATGAGAACGCTGGCAATTGATTCCACCAGCACCCTAATTAATCCCAAAACGGACAGTCCACCCCTATCGCTAGGCATGGCTCTGTTCAGTTACTAGAATTAATTAGTTGCGCATTGGCTGAATACCTCGTGTTTTATAAGTTACTTTGTAGATTAGCATGTTTAATTTCAATTTGCAAGAACCATTGTTTTTTAAAAGTTTTTTCAGTAAACTAAAATTACTTTCAGAAAGCAGGTGTCAGCTTGAAAAAGATCATTGCAATTACCGGCTTCGCAATGCTAGGTGGTGGTCTCCGGGAGGGGCTTAGTTTGCTCGTCACTTGGCCACAGCATTTCTGGATAACGTGTCTGATTAATATTGTGGGAGCATTTGTTCTTAGCCTGATTACTAACTTGTTACCAGCGCGGTTACCCGTCTCTGAAGATATTGTTATCGGTATGAGTGTCGGGTTCGTTGGTAGCTTTACTACTTTTTCCACCTTCACTTTTGAAACGCTACAATCGTTTCAAAGTGGTCATAGCGTTTTAGCTTTAAGTTATGTCGCTGCTAGCTTAGGGTTGGGTTTGCTAGCGGGGCTAGCTGGAAACTTCCTTAGCACCTATTGGCTACCAAAGGAGGAATTTTAATGTTAGTCCTAGTCGGATTGGCCGGTGCCGGCGCAGCTGTAGGGGCCTTAAGTCGTTACGGCATCATGCGCTTAGCACTACCTCTCAATCGATGGCCGTTACCAATTGCCACGTTATTTATCAATCTAACCGGCGCTTTATTGCTCGGTTGGATTTTAACCAGCTCATTACCGCCCAACTGGCAGATTTTTCTAGGAACTGGGATTATGGGTGGCTATACGACTTTTTCAACAATGATCAACGAACTCGTGTTGCTCGGCCGTAACCACCATCAACGGGTCGCCTGGGAATACTTTGGCTTGAGTCTCGTCGGTGGCCTAGTCATGGTTTATCTCGGAACTTTAATCTAACTCAAAAAACAGGAAGTCTCACAAAACTAACTGAGATTTCCTGTTTTTGTTCAATGACTATTTAGTTCCAACAAGCCGCCTTTACGGCTAGCGTGCCGATGACACTAGTTTTAACAACGCTCATCTTTATCTTTCAAATTACGTGGTGGCATTTCCGAATAATGCAACGCCGGCAATCGCCACGACGATCAGGCCTAACCATAATGCGATTTTAAATAAAAACAACCCAATCACAATCATGAACACCCAACCGATAATTTTAAAACCAATTTTAAAGATAACTTTGAGCAACCATAAACCAATTACTAAAGCAATCAATAAACCGATCATCTATGCGCTCTGCGAAGAGAGCTTCCCTCCTTACAAGTCCCATCATGGGTACCTTGCCAGTTAGTATAGCACGCGCTATACAGCGGCAGACTGATTGCAGTCGTAAATTAAGAGAAGCTTAATTTTGCAACGCCGCAACTTGTCGCACCATCGCTAATTCTTCGTTAGTTGGGATCAACATCACTTTAATCTTGGAATCTGCGCCACTGATGAGTCCTTCTTGACCCGCTTCATTTAATTTCGGATCCAGGGTCACACCAAAGATGCTCAGTTCATCAATAATTTGCTGGCGCAAGGTCGCATTATGCTCGCCAATGCCGCCCGCAAAAATCAGCGCATCCGCCCGTTTTAATTCTGTCAAATAGCTACCGGCATACTTAACAATCCGATTGACAAAAATTTCAACAGCTAGTTGGGCTTGGGGATTCGTGGCTTCTTGCGCACGGATTTCACGCATATCTGGTGAAATTCCTGAGATTCCTAACAACCCAGACTGATTGTTAAGCATCATCATGATTTCATTCGGATCATCGATCTTTAAAGCTTTCATGAGGAATGGCAATACGGCCGGATCAACGTCACCCGCGCGCGTTCCCATTGTGACACCCGTTAATGGCGTAAAGCCCATCGATGTGTCGAAGGCCCGGCCATTTTTTACGGCAGCTAATGACGCGCCACTACCTAAGTGTAACGTCACCAGGTTGAGGTCATCTTTCGGCTTAGCCAGCAGTTCTGCAGCCCGACCGGTTAAGTAACCATGCGAGATACCATGTTCACCGTAACGGCGAATATGGTATTTTTGGGTCAATTCATATGGCAAACTGTAAATTGCATTCATTTCTGGTAAATCGGTAAAGAATTGACTATCAAATACCGCGTACTGTTTAACGGTCGGTAAAGCCTGAGCCATCGTCTCAATACCACGTGCCTCCATCGGATTATGCAATGGTGCAAAGTCACTAAGCCCCTTAATGGCCTCGAGTACCGCTGGCGTCACTTCAACTGCTTGCTTGAACGTTTCGCCACCCGCAACGACTCGGTGAGCAACTGCCGTAATTTCCGTTAATGAGTCAATAATTGCTAATCGCTGTAATTCAGCCAATAACATCTCCGCCGCATGATTTTGATCTAAATTATCGACTGTCGTTTCAAACTTTTGATGGTCACCATACTTGATGGTGAAAATTGAACCGGGCATACTAATCCGTTCAACGAGACCACTAGCAACCACCGTTTCAGCAGGCATAGCAAATAATTGCCATTTCAATGATGAACTACCTGCGTTAATAATTAATGTTTTTTGCATTTCTCAATCAACTCCCATGTAATAGAATACCGAACTTTTCTGAAAATTGCTCAACTTTTTTCAATCGTGTCATTTGACATCTTAATTCATTCGCTAGTCCCAATCTTCCACTGTTAACTAACCAGAACATGTTATTATTAAGACGTTAACTTTTACAGATTAGAGGAACCCAATTAATGACGACCACAACCGATGTCGACCTAGTCCAAACTGGATTAGCGCACTTAATTCACCACACGCGTAAACAAATCGAATCATTAACTAAAGCATTAGACCACCTGCCTGATGTCAGTGATTTGCAACTCAAGGGCACGTTATTGAAGACGTATGCTAGCCAGATCGAGGGGCACCATCATTTCGTCGAATTGCCCGACTATCAAGGCCACCAACTCAGTATTAAACTCGATATTAAAAAATCAATTATTGAAAATGCCGAGGATTATTTTCATCGTTATCACAAAAGCAAACGCGGTCAAGCGACCGTTCAACAAAATTTGGCGACGGCCAAGACCGAACTATACCAGCAATTAGCAACTCAAGCAGCTTTCGACCCTAATGATCCACAAGCGGTCGCCGCGCTTAAGCAAACACTGATTGCTGCGGGCGCGATTCATACCCACGTTTTACACTCATCTAAGGCCCCAACACCCGCCCATCCCCGCCGCTTTTACACGCACGACCACGTGCTGGTTGAAGTTGGTAAAAATAGTCGTCAAAACGACCACCTAACATTGACGGCCCGTAAAGATTACTACTGGATGCACGCGGGTGGTGAAATTCCCGGTTCACACGTGGTTATTCACAGTAATCATCCGAGTGAACAAACCTTGCAGGAAGCGGCCGTACTGACGGCCTATTACAGTAAGGGTCGTCAGATGAACCGCGTACCTGTTGATGTGCTCACCGTTGGCCAGATGCGTAAACCCAAGGGTGCTAAGGCTGGGCTTGTCACCTTTAGTGGTCCTGCACGCACGATCACCGTTGTCCCTGATGCTACTTTAGCTACTGAATTACGTGACCAGGAAGATATTCACCATGACGCCGATTGAGACCTATATTGCTAACACACCACAAGCCTATCAATCGCAATTAATAGCCTTACAGCAAACCATTGCAACGGTCTTACCAGAGGCGCAAGAGCAGTTAAAGTACCAGATGCCGACCTTCTATTGGCACGAAAACGTCATCCATTTTGCTTTATTCAAACATCACTTTGGCTTGTACCCAACGCCAAGTGCAATTGAGACTTTTCATGATCAATTAATCACCTATAAAACAAGCAAAGGGGCCATCCAGTTTCCGCTGGATCAGCCCCTACCACTTGAATTGATTACTGCTATTACCGAATTCCGTCGTCACGAAATCATAGCGAAATACGACCTTTAGGATTACCGCTGCCACCAAGACTGTTTAAGAAAATCAATGGCGGTTACGTCACTCAACGCAATCGGCTTAACGACTCCCGCTTGCTGATTCAAAAAAAGCTGCTGGTCGTCCACAGCCGCAATTAAGCCACTCGGCTGATGACCATCACTTAAAGTTAACCGAACCACGCAGTTTAACTCATAAGCTTGCAATAACGACGCTTCAATTGGTTTCAGCTGTTCCATTAGATCACCTCATCGAAATAGTAGCTCCATCATAGCACATTTTTAGAACGTACGTTCGATAAAAACTATTACATTTTGATGACGTTGATAAACCGGTCACTTGTACCAATCAGTAATTTCACCAGCTAACTAATTATGCCGTTAACTACCGAGGTTACCGAACATTCGCCCAAATTATTTTAAAATTGCCCGGATTCGGTCAGTTGAAGTTAGCGCACGGCTATGGCTCAGTTCAAAACATGACCGTCATTAAATTCAAAAACCGCCAGCTTAGAATAAGTCTCGTATTTGAGACTGGGCGGGTTCGGGCTCAAATCGATGTCGGTTTACGTTCCAGCAATTGTCGCTCCGCCCCGGAGGTCGGAAATAGGGCGATTATTGCTGAAGAACAGGAGTCTACCTAACGAGCCTAAGAGTGAGCTATTTTTGACCTTAATAAACAGGACGCGCTAATAAAAAGGCCACTCCCCGGCATATTGGGGGAGTGGCCTTTAATGCAATTTACTTTAGAATCGCGGTAATAGCTTTTACTTCATCATCACTAAAGGTTAAATTGTGCGTTGCTTCAAGATTAGCGTGCAAGTGGTCGACATTGGTCGTACCAATGATGACGCTCGTGACGACCTGTGACCGTAGTAGCCAAGCCAAAGCCATTTGGGCCAAGGTTTGTCCCCGTTGCTCAGCGATTCTGTTCAGGGCATTCAACTGATTGACAACGGCTGCAGTCCCCTGATCAAATAAATATTTATTCGTTCGATGAATCGGAAAATCGGCTGGAATTCCTTGTAAGTAGCGCTGCGTCAATAATCCTTCAGCTAATGGACCATATGCCACCAAGCCCGCATTATGCTGGCCGAGATAGTCAATCAGGCCCGCTGTTTGAGCCTGTTGATTCAACATGTTATATGAGTACTGATTAACCGTAAACGGCGTGTGCATCTCATTGAAATACTTAATCATCGTTGCCGTTTGGTCGCGGTCATAATTTGAAATTCCGACATACAACGCCTTCCCCTGACGAACCAACTGGTCAAGGGCTGCGGCAGTTTCATACAAATCGATGTTAGGGTCTGGACGATGTGAGTAGAAAATGTCGACGTAATCTAAATGCATTTGCTTAAGACTACGATCCAATGAACTGATCAACGTTTTGCGTGAGCCGAAAGCCCCATACGGCCCTGACCAGGCCGGATATCCGGCTTTAGTCGTGATGACGAGCTCATCACGATACGGCTTTAAATCTCGTTGCATAATTTGTCCGAACGTCCGCTCTGCCGATCCCTTCGATGGTCCATAATTATTTGCTAAATCAAAGCTAAAGACGCCATGATCAAAGGCATCTAGAACCACTTTTCGTGAATTGGCAAACGGCGCTTCATCCCCAAAATTTCGCCATAACCCTAACGAGACAACGGGTAATTGTAGCCCCGTCTTACCCACGCGTCGAATCGGTAATTCGTCATAGCGCGTTGATGCTGCTGAATATGTCATCATTACTCACCTCATCTAATTTTTGAATACTATTTATATTATACCGCGCCTGTAATATTGGTACTGATCAAACGCTTAAGCGGATACAAAAAGGCGATCCTCGCCAAATGCTAGGACCACCTCACTTAGGAGTTTATATGTGATGTCTGCTGTTGCTGCCTAATTAGACTTTGATTTGAAATAAGGTTCAACAGTGCGTGGCTATTTCAAACCACCATCTATTGTAGCCCGGAATCGCCCGTTCGTTAAGTCATTGCGCGTCAGAATTGAGGTAGGCGGTTATAATATGCTAAATATTGGCGACCATGGACAGCATCCACCATTACTTTAGTGACGCTCGTATTAGCTGGTTCCGGTAAGCTCATCGGATCGGTCGGCTTTAGTATCGCTAAGGCCATGGCTTTGACGGTAAAACCATGGGTCACGACAATGATCTGCTCGTCTGGATGGGCTTGTGCTGTTGTCTTCAAAAATGCCGCTACCCGTTGTTGCACGTGCTCAAAAGTCTCGCCATCCGTCGCAACCTCCACGTAGCTTGGCAAAACGTCCTGTAAAAGTGGATCAAAGTACTGCGGATAGGCCGCTAGCAACTGATCATTATCCTGTCCATCCCACTGTCCGTATGAAATTTCCAATAACCGCTCGTCCTGGCTAACAGGTAGTTGCCGACCTTGATTCAAAATCGCCGCCGTGGCCTGGGTTCGGTCAAGCGGGCTACAAATCAACCGGTCCGCGAAGCTAATATCAAACGTATCGTGCAACGTTTGCGCTTGCTGCTTGCCAACCGAATTCAAATGCGTGACGGCTGTATTAATCGTGCCTTGTTTTAAATTTTGTGCGTTGGCCGCTGTTTGTCCATGTCGTACCACGTAAAAGGTTGTCATCGTGCACCTCCAAGATTAAATTATTATTAATAATACTAATTGTGCCACAGTCTTTTCTCATTATCTAGCTTGACAAATGGTTACGTGCTTGCTAAATTAATACCAACGCAATTAACCGACTGGTGCCAACACCAGTTTAACGAAGGAGTGTCCAACTGATGGTTCTAACTAATCCTATCAATCATCATATCAGTTCCTCCTGGTCTACACACCCATCTGTGTCGGCCTAATTTTGCGTACGCAAATCAGCCTGAGCACGGATGCTAAGACATTCGCTACCAGGTGGAATTGCTTAATCTCGTTATTATCCGTCCTGGTAGTCGAAACCGACTGCGAGGACTTTTTTATTACCTTGATTAAACTACTGAAAGCGAGGATTTTTCATGCCAATTTATAATTTTTCTGCTGGGCCAGCCGTTCTACCACAACCAGTCATCACTCAAATTCAAGCGGAGCTACCATCATTTCGAGACTCCGGCATGAGCATTTTAGAGATCTCACATCGCTCCGATTTATTTGCGCAAGTCCTTCAAGATGCCGAACAAGATCTTCGCGATTTAATGGCCATTCCTGACAACTATCACGTGCTCTTCTTTCAAGGCGGGGGCACGCTACAATTCACAGCTGCGCCACTAAATCTGGCGCCTCATCATCGTATCGGGTTGCTTGACAGCGGTCACTGGGCACAACGCGCCGCCGATGAAGCTAAACGGGTCGGTACTAAAGTCACGATACTGGGGAGTAGCGCTGCCAACCATTTTAACCAACTGCCAACGGTCGTCCAGCCCATCGATCAATCCCTCGATTATATTCATCTTACAACTAATAATACTATTGAAGGAACCATGATGACGCGCCTGCCAGTTACGGGTCAAGTACCACTGGTAGCCGACATGTCATCAAACTTTTTAGGTGAACCTTACCAAGTCAGCGATTTTGGGCTCATCTTTGCTGGTGCTCAGAAGAATCTGGGTCCCGCTGGTTTGACAATCGTCATTGTCCGTGATGATTTAATTGGTCAAGTCGCCAACCTGCCAAGCATGCTGGATTACCAGCTATTCGCGGCTAAAGATTCGATGTTCAACACGCCGCCTGTTTTTGCTATTTACGCCGCGGGTCTCGTACTCAAGTGGCTAAAGGCCCAAGGCGGGCTCAGCACAATGACTGCTCGCAATCACGCTAAAGCCGCCTTACTCTATGATTTCTTAGACCAGTCACAATTATTTACTAATCCAGTCAAGACCAGCGACCGTTCGACCATGAACGTTCCATTCGTCACAGGTCAGGCCGACCTCGATGCCGCAGTCATTCAAGGTGCCCGTGAGCACGGGTTATTAAACCTAAAGGGTCACCGCTTAGTTGGCGGTATGCGTGCCAGTCTCTATAACGCCATGCCGTTAGCCGGTGTTCAGGCATTAGTTGACTATCTAGCTGCTTTTGAAGCACACCATCGTTAATCAAGGAGGATATTTATGTATCAAGTTAAAACCTATAACGCCATCGCCCCAGCCGGCCTCAACACGTTTACTGCTGATTACACGCTCAATCAATCTGAGCATCCGGATGCTTACTTAATTCGCTCGGTCAACCTACATACCGAGACATTACCGTCATCGTTGAAAGTCATTGTGCGCGCTGGTGCCGGCGTTAACAACATTCCTATCGATCAGGCAACCGCCAACGGGACTGCAGTTTTCAACACCCCGGGAAGTAACGCTAATGCCGTTAAGGAACTCATCATCGGCCTGCTCATTATGGCATCCCGTAATCTAATAGCTGCAACGACCTATTCGGCCCAGCATACCGAAGCTGATATTTCTCAACGCACAGAACACGACAAGACGCAATTTAATGGTATCGAATTAACGGGTAAGACCTTGGCCGTCATCGGACTCGGCCATGTTGGCGCTCTCGTTGCCAATGCAGCATTGAGTCTAGGCATGAATGTAATTGGTTACGACCCCTATCTATCCGCAGATGCCGCTTGGAACATTGCCAAACAAGTCCAGCGAGCGGCCACGCTGCCAGATGCAGTCAAACAAGCTGATTTTGTCACCATCCACGTTCCTAAAAATGCCGACACACTTCATCTGATTAATAAAGATGCGTTAGCCGCCATGCCAAGAGGCGTTCAATTATTTAATTATTCACGGCTGGGCATCGTCGACAATACTGCCGTGATGAATGCGTTAGCCACGGGACAAGTTGCCCACTACTACACCGATTTTGGCGAACCCCAGCTTGCCAACCAATCCGCGGTTACCGTGACACCCCATATTGGTGGCTCGACTATCGAGGCTGAAATCAACGGTGCCACACAAGCTGCGCGCACTATCATGACTTATTTGGAAACCGGTAACGTTCATGCGGCCATCAATCTGCCAGACTTAAACGTCCCGTTCAACGCGGCTTACCGCTTTACAGTCATTCACGAAAATGTGCCTAACATGGTGAGCCAAATCACGGCCAAACTAGCAGCGGCCAACCTCAACATCACTACCATGGCTAACGCCGCTAAGCACCAGATTGCTTACACCATCATTGACGTCGACGACCTACAGCAGCCACAACAAGCCGACCTAATAGCTGAACTGTCTAAAATTCCGGCAGTGAGTCGCGTTCGACTATTAAAACGGGGTAGCGTCGAATGAAGATTGAACACTTACAACACCCGACAACTCACCAACTCGATCAGTTAATGACAATCTGGTTAAGTGGTAATTTAACGGCCCATGACTTTGTCAGTGCCGACTACTGGCGTCAACAAGCCCCCTTAGTACGTGAAGCATTACAATCAGCCGAACTCATTGTCGGACTGACCGACGGACCTGAAGCTTATATTCTGGGCTTTATAGGCTTACAAAACGATTACATTGCCGGAATTTTCATTTGCAATGATGCTCAACATCAAGGTCTGGGGACGGCGCTATTGGCGACTGCCCAAGCTGACCATCATCAATTACAATTAAACGTCTATGTTGCTAATCGCCCAGCCATTGCCTTTTATCACTATCACGGTTTCCGTGTCATTGATCAGGCTAGTGACCAAGCAACCCAGCAACCAGAATATACGCTGCAATGGCAACGTTAGTTTTCTTAATTAAGCCAGTACGATTCTTAACGAGTCGTACTGGCTTTATTTGCTTAATAATATTAATGATTAAAAAAATAATATTGTATTTAATCTAATTTTAATGTATTCTCATCTACATATCATAATCATTTGAAGCAGGGGGTACATATATGCAATGGAAATTATTTGCCACAGTTGCCACGTTAACGGCAACGACCGGCGTTTTACTCGTCGGCTGTGGTCAGTCCTCATCCAGTTCAAGCAATGCCGGCAACACAACGGCCAAAATGGCCAAGACTCAAGTCCTCAATTGGTCGGAAAACGGCCAGGATTTGACCACCCTTGACCCGTCCTTAGCCACTGATGTTATCAGTGGGACGATGATCAGTAATTCGCAAGAAGGTTTGTATCGATTAGGTAAAAACAGTAAGGTCACACCAGGTATTGCCACTAAAACGACCGTGTCCAAAGATAAAAAGACTTATACTTTTACCCTGCGTAAAAATGCCAAATGGAGTAATGGCGATCAAGTGACCGCACAAGACTTTGTGTATGGCTGGCGTCGTACAGTTAATCCGAAGACGGCTTCCCAATACGCCTACTTATATTCCGGTATCAAAAATGCTGACAAAATCGTCAGCGGCAAAGCCAAGACTAGTACCTTGGGCATCAAGGCCGATGGTAAGTATAAGCTGACCGTCAAACTTGAAAAGCCCATGCAGTATTTCAAATTATTGATGGGTTTCGTGGTCTTCTTCCCGCAAAACCAGCACGCGGTGGAAAAATACGGAAAGGACTACGGGACCAGTTCCAGCAAGATGGTTTACAACGGGCCATTCAAGATGACTGGTTGGAAAGGGACCAACTCAACCTGGACACTTAAGCGCAATCCTAATTACTGGGATAAAAAACACGTTTACTTAACTAAGATCAAAGACCAAGTCGTGAAGTCGACGACGACAGCCTTTAACCTCTTCCAGAGTAATAAGCTCGACATGGCAACGTTATCTGGACAACAAGTCAAGAACGAAAAGAATAATAACAAACTGGTCATCCGTAAGTCTTCACGTCTAAATTACTTGGAATTCAATCAAAAGAAGGTGAAGTTACTCGCCAATAAGAAGATTCGTCAAGCAATGTCACTGACTTTGAATCGTAAGCAGTTGGTCAACGATGTCCTCGGCGATGGTTCCGTCACTCCAAAGGGCTTTGTTACGACCGGACTTGCTACTGATCCAACGACTGGTAAGGACTTTGCCACCGAAAATACGGGTAAATCAGCTGTTACTCAGGACACCACCAAAGCTAAAAAGCTCTGGAAACAAGGACTAAAAGAAACCGGCAAGAAGTCGGTTACCTTAACGTTAACTCATGACGATACAGATCAGATGAAGGCCCTCGCTGAATACGTTCAGGGACAATTGGAAAAGGAGTTACCGGGACTTAAAGTGCAAAGTGTCACCGTTCCTTATAAGACGAGAATTTCCCGAGAAATTGCGGGTAATTTCCAGCTGGTCATCTCCGCATGGCAAGCCGACTTTGCTGATCCAGTTTCAGACCTCGGTATCATGACATCAACTAACGATTACAACTTTGGTAAGTGGACCAACAAGACTTTCGATAGTGCTATCAACACAGCAAATAGTACAACCAGTACAACGAAGCGTTGGCAAGCACTCGCAACCGCTGAAAAGACGATGGCGACGGATCAAGGGGTCGCACCGCTCTCACAAAACGTCATCGCACAAATGGTCAACCCTAAGCTGAAAGGCCTAGTCTACAACACGGCGGGCATTAACTATAACTTCAAGAGTGCCTATATGGACAAATAAGGTGACCTAACTAGCATCGCCTCACGTCAAACTACCCTTAAATCGCACAATAAAAGGTATCGTAGCAACAAACTACGGTACTTTTTTTGTGTTCCTTGACACATTTTGCGGCTGTTAATTACTTTAATTATTAGAATCAAAACATTGATTTTAATCTTGCTTTAATGTATTCTCGTGACCATTCAAGTTGGGGGGAAGTTTTACTATGAAATGGAAAGTAATGTTGACAACTGCTACTGCGGCCGCATCGACCGGCCTTTTGTTAGCTGCCTGTAGTCAAGGTCAGTCCAAGTCAGATAATGCGGGGAACTTACGCGCGGGAATGGCACAAAAGCAAGTCTTGAACTGGTCAGAAAATGGCTCCGAACTAACGACTTTGGATACTTCGCTAGTCACCGATTCGATCAGTGCCAATATGATCAATAACACGATGGAGGGCCTCTACCGTATTGGCAATAATAATAAAATCACACCGGGCATTGCGACCCATACTGTCATTTCCAAAGATAAAAAAACTTATACGTTCACATTGCGCAAAGACGCCAAGTGGAGCAACGGCGATCCCGTAACCGCTCAAGATTTCGTTTATAGTTGGCGGCGAACCATCGATCCCAAGACCGCTTCGCAATATGCTTATCTTTATTCTGGTATCAAGAATGCCGACCAAATCACCAATGGTAAAGCTAAAGCCAATAGTTTAGGAATTAAAGCTGACGGTAAATACAAGCTAACCGTGACACTTGATAAACCCATGGCTTATTTTAAACTCCTAATGGGCTTTGCCATCTTCTTCCCGCAGAACCAACACGCCGTACAGAAATACGGCAAGGACTATGGGACAACGGCCACCAAGATGGTCTACGATGGGCCGTTTACCATGAAGGGCTGGAAAGGCACTAATACGACATGGTCCCTGAACCGCAATCCTAAATATTGGGATAAAAAACACGTTTACTTAGAAAAGATCAATGACCAAGTCGTTAAGTCAACCACGACCGGATTCAACTTATTCCAGAGCAACAAACTCGACATGGCCACCCTGAGCGGCGAACAAGTCAAAAACGAAAAGAATAATCCCAAGTTAGTGCTCCGTAAGACATCCCGTCTGAACTACCTCGAGTTTAATCAGAAAAAGGTGCCCGCGCTAGCTAATGCCAAGCTCCGGCAAGCGATGTCCTTAACTATTGACCGGCACCAACTTGTCACGGACGTACTAGCGGATGGCTCAGCAGTTCCAAAGGGCTTTGTCACCACCGGGCTCGCAACCGATCCAACGACTGGTGAAGATTTCGCTACTGAAAATGCAGTTAGTGCGGCGACAACTCAAGACACCGCTAAGGCCAAGAAACTGTGGGCAGAAGGATTAAAAGAAACCGGCAAAAAGTCATTAACCTTAACGCTTACGCACGATAATATTGACCAAACCAAAGAGACGGCCGAATATGTTCAGGGACAGCTAGAAAAGGAACTACCCGGTTTGAAGATTACCGATATTACCTTGCCATTCAAAAACCGACTTGCACGTGAAACATCGGGTGATTTCCAACTCGCTATTTCTGGCTGGCAAGCTGACTTCGCCGACCCCATCTCTGACCTAGGCATTCTCACTTCCACGAATGATTACAACTTTGGTAAGTGGAAAAATGCTGATTATGACGCTGCTGTCAAGCAGGCCGAGCAAGCAACTGATCCGACAGTACGCTGGACTGCTCTAGGCAAAGCTGAAAAAATTATTGGGACGGATGAAGGCGTTGCACCATTAACTCAAACAACGCTGGCACAGATGGTCAACCCTAAGTTAAAGGGCCTGATTTATAACACTTCTGGTACCAACTATAACTTCAAAGACGCCTATATGGCAAAATAAACCATCAGATAACTCACAGACGCTCACTAGCAAAGACTAGCGAGCGTTTTTTATATAGTCAAGATATATTTTTAGAATATGCAAGATTATGTTTAAATATTGACAAAATTATATAAAAAGTTTTTAATTAGGGTAAATGAAAGCTGTTTCAATTATGACTTAAATATGTAAAGGAAGCGTTGATGGTATGAACATTGAGCTTTTCATCGCCCGCCGCAAAGCCCTAGGACTTTCACAAAAGGCCCTAGCAGATGGTATTTGTACTCAGGCGACACTAAGTAAGTTCGAGAACAATGGCAAAGCACCTGCCATACGAATCGTTGCCCAACTTTGTCAGCGACTCAACCTACAATTGGAAGATGTCTTTCCAACCGAACGCGTCGCTGATGCCGCTGTTTTGAAGATTTTGGAACAGGTCGAGTTCGACCTCATTACAACTGAATATCAAGATGCCGAAGTACAACTTGAAAAGGCTGCGGATATGCCGCGACATGACCGCGAAACCAAATTACAATATTGTTATCTAAAAGGCTATGTTGCTGCCCTTAACCACCACCCGATCAGTGATGTCATCTTTAATTTTGACCAAATCATCACCGATTTGGACGAGGCTCACATCACAATCTATACACAGCTGGCCTACTGTGGTATCGGGATTGCTTATCAGCAGAACCAGGATAACGATAAAGCCCAGTACTATTTTGAAAAAGTACGCCACGCCCTACCGAACCTACCGCTAGAAACGACCGCTAGTGTTTGGCGCGTGATTAACTTAGCTTATTATACGGGGGCTTTTTACGCTAACATTAATGATACACCGCGGAGTTTGCAGTTATTAAACTACGGGATTGAGATTTGTGCGCGATTCCACGTTACCTATTACGCAGCGCGGATCAAATTCTTACAGGCTCAATTATCCGATGAACCGGATCAAATTCATGAATATTTAAATGATGCGGCCGCCCTTGCCAGAATGAACAATAACCGGCAATTACTTAAGAATATTTCAAGTTATTCAGATTCTCACTAATTTACGGTTAAATAATTGATTTTTGTTAATAAGTCGCCTAAACTGCAAGTATTAAAAGACGAGTTTTTACAACTATTGAGGAGGTCTTGCCCATGTTATTAGCAGGTTTATTGGCCGCAGCCGGACTAGCTGCCGTTGCCGGCGTCGTGGCTGGCGCCCGTGTTCCCGCTGCCCAACCAGTCAGAATTAAGCATGACCAACGCACATCTCAAAATCGTCGATAATGTGGCGACACTTATCTATGATATAAATAAAGGCTACTGGAAGCGAAATTCCAGTAGCCTTTTTGTTTAATTAAATCGCCGTTGACGACTAACAACTGTTAGCCCTAGCAAGAACCAGCCCAAAATCATTAGCCAATCCATTGATTGTTCACTAGTCTGTGGCAATTGTTGCGCCGACTTGCGATTAGTTGCTTTTGTAACTTTAACAACTGGTTTAGAAGTTGCTACTAATTTTATTGGCTGTCCTAACAATTTCGTTGGCTGAGTCGTGGTTACTAAATTAGTTTGCTTGACTAACTTAGCTGTCTCAGTCTTCGTTGTGACAACCTGATCTGAATCACTATCCTCGTCAGCGTGTCCTGGTAGCACCGGTTCACTTGGTTCGCTCGGCTCACTTGGTTCACTTGGTTCACTCGGTTCGCTTGGTTCGCTCGGTTCGCTCGGTTCGCTTGGTTCGCTTGGTTCACTTGGTTCGCTCGGTTCACTTGGTTCGCTCGGTTCGCTCGGCTCACTTGGTTCACTCGGTTCGCTCGGCTCACTTGGTTCACTCGGTTCGCTTGGTTCGCTCGGTTCACTTGGTTCGACCTCATCGGCAAAAACTAATTGGCCTTGATAAGCGCTTTGCTCATTCAACACAAGCACTTGCGCCTGTGTATTGATCAAGTAACCGTCCGGTGCTTGAATTTCGCTAACCGTATAAGCGCCTTGCGTTAGACCTGTAAGCTGTGCTTGACCAGTCGCATCAGTTGTCAACTGAGCAACCAGCGTTCCGGCAGCATTTTTCACGGCAAAAACCGCCCCGGCCAAGCGATTGGCGCCACTCGAATCCGTCTTAATCACCGTCAATTTCCCGGTTTGATACGTATTCGTTAATGTCACCGTCTCACCACTAGTTGTTTGACTACTGATATAGCCAGCAATGGCCGTTTCAATCACCGTATAAGTGTACGCATTGCCATAAACATCCGTCACATCCAAATCACTGAAAGTGCCCGTATAGCCATTTGCTGACGTTAATTGCAAGGTCTGATAAGCTTGACCATTGCGTTGCAACGTCACTTCAACGGTCGGCGTTTGCACTCCAGCTGGCACGTCAGCCCAAACTTTGTTAACAGTCAGCGCCGTCTTAGCAATTCGTTTGTCAACCACACTACCTGTGACCACGTTAGCCGTTGCTTGCGCTGCGGATACCGTGAAGACGTGCTTGGCCGTGTCGATTTGGTAGCCACTCGGAGCCGCCGTCTCAACCAGCATGTACGTCCCAGCCGACAAGTTACCAATGCGTAACTGTCCAACTGAATCAGTCACCAAATCGGTCCGAAGTACCGTACCCGTACTATCCTCTAACTGATAAGTGGCACCAGCAACTGACTGGCCGTCACCATCAGTTTTATTAATGACCAAACTGTAACTCTGAATGTCATCACTAGCGGTTCCGGAACCACCAAATCTAACGGCCACGTTCGATTGTTCACTCTTTGGTTCGCCTGTCGAACTGCCCTCATTTGGATCAGTCGCATCTCCAATGACAGGTGCATACGTTACACCCGCATTATTGGTGTACGTATGTCCTACTGTCAGACCAACTTCATAAAATATATTGACCGCTACATCTAATTGGTCAATATTAATTGTCATCTGCTGACCCACAACCGTCACGGTTACTTGTGGTGTTGATACCCCATCAGCGTAGGTAAACTGCTGCGTTGCAAAATCATAAGTGCCCAGTGCCGCGTCTTTAACAAAGGCACCGTCAGTATAATGACCAGTTTCCAACGTCATGGTACCTTCGTGCGTTTGATAAAGGCCCAGCTGATCAACAATCGCAACTTGCTGCCACTTTTCACTATTAATGTTTGCGACAACTTGCCAGATCATTTTGGCGGGATTACCATCAGGATCTAAACTATTACTATCGGCCCAGCCAACCTTATTAATCCCAGTCGTACTACTGCCAGTGGTTGCGCTAGTCCCAGTAACATAAAACGTTAAGTCTCCTTGACGATTATAACGATCACTAGTCGCATAATAATCATTAAAAGTTAGTGTTCCGGTTTGACTACCGGTCTCGGCCGTAAAAGTCCCGACGACCGTTCCATCTGATTTTTGGACATCAATATGCTGCGTACCATTGGTAAAGACAACATTATCGGGTAAGGTCACCGTTGCTGTACTGCCAGCAGTTACGCTAACATCATCGGCTATTGACCAATGATACTTCGCGATATAGTTCGCATACAGACTCAATACATCCGTAGCGCTATACGTAACACCATCATCGTCAGTCACCGTTGCGTCAGTAGCATCGAGCCCCTGAACCGCAACCGTTGCCCGTTGTGCTAAACTGCGAAGACTGGCCCGGCTCATTCTGGACAGTGTCGCGACAGACGCAGTTGCTTGATCCGTTGTAGTTGCCGTTCTCGCCGAGTCTTTTTGACTGGTAACGACACCACTGTACATATTAGTCGTTTGTTGCTGATTCTGGGTCGTTGCTTGCTCGTTGTTCGCCTTCGCACTAGCCGCTCGTTGATCCGCTTTGGCATTAGCCGTCGCCCGGGACGTCGCTGTCGTATCAGTACTGTCCGTTGTTGCCTGAGCGGCTGTCACACCTGAAGTCGTTTGGCTAGTAGCTGTTGTGCTAGATGATTGGGTTGATGACTCAGACGTGGTGACCGCTTTGCTAGTCGCCGTTTCATTCGCCGCACCAGTTGCCGATGCTTTCGTGCTACTGCTACTGCTACTGCTACTGCTACTGCTACTGCTACTGCTACTGCTACTGCTACTGCTACTGCTACTGCTACTGCTCGTAGTTTGTCGCAACACCACTTGATTAGCAAGTGTACTCGAGCCAGAAGTCTGCGTCGTTTCAGTGGCAGTGGTAGCCGTGTCCGCCGCACTCACTGTTTGATTTGTCACAATCAATGTCAACATGGCGGCCGTTCCCATTATCCAAGTTTTGAAATCGATTAATCGCATGATATCCCCCCTTTCTTATATAAGTTAAAACTTTTAAACCGATTACACGCCTTAATTATAAACCACATTCCGCAAATTTGAAGACACTTTTTGTCAAAATTCGTCGCTCACAGATAGCAGTTACATACCAGCAATATTTGTTCAAAAGGCTCATTACACCTATATAATTTTTATTTATGTACACTTAATTAATTTACCGATATATCAACATTTTAAAGACATGAATCATAATTAGTATTATAATATTTTATACAAAAGTTGTATGCCATCAATTTTGACGAGTTCGTGACAGTTGTTAGCTAATTAAAATAATTTATGCTGATTAATATAGATTTAACTAATTGCAATCAGTAAAAATGATGTCATTCGTTTCATTTATAATTTAAACCCATTAACTGCTTTAGTTGCTTGTCAACTAATTACGTCGAGAAACGGGGCAGACTGGCGCTACCGATGACACGTAGACCAATTATTGATTTATCGAGCGATATATAACAGCGCCTTAACTGATAAGTATTTTTTATAGCTTTATTACTAATAGTTTGCCATTAACTTGTATGCTTTTTAATCTGCATAATGTTTACTTATCGCTTTAACACTTTAACCTTTATTTCTAACGACTCCCACTTAAGCAATGCAACTTTTTTTCCGGTGATTAATCAGACCAACCGACACGTCATGATAATCAAAACGATGTGGCAGCCCTTTAACTGATAAAATTATATAATGACTCAAAACTTAATTTACCAGCAACACTACATCTGTACCAATCAGCACTAACATTCTTATTAATAATCATTATAGTTTAAGCGCGTTAACTATTTTGTAAATTAATTTTCACTAATTATCCTGACACTATTCGTTATAACAATGGTATGATTAACATGACGTATAATAACCAGCTTTAATCAATCAGTCGGAGCCTGCTTACCTGCGACTATTAATTGCGCAACCAACATTAATATTTTATGGAGGCTACATTTTTCATGAACATTAAAGACTTGTATTACTTCCAACGCTTAATCAGCACTCAGAGTTATACGCAAACGGCTGCTGATTTTCACGTTAGCCAACCCACAATCTCCCAAGCAATTAAACGACTAGAACGTCATTTTCAAGTGACACTGTTCTTTCGCCAAGCAAAGACCAAGGCGCTGGTGTTAACACCTAGTGGCCAGCAACTATTGCTCGCAGCCAACGACATTATCAACAACTGGCAGCATGTCAATGAATCAATCAGTCATTTGCGTCAACATACACTGCGGTTTGGTATCGAACCATCCGTCAGTGAACATTATTTACCGGCATTAACAAAACCAATCATCGAGCAAGATTTGCTTAGTAGCGTCCACACGGTTGAAATGGGGGCTAATCAACTCGTCAAACAGGTTTTAGCCGGCCAACTCGACTTAGCCATCAGTGGTAACTTGGATCAAACATTGGATGAACGGCTAGCAGTAACGCCATTACGGCCTTTTAAATTTCGCATTCTCGCTAATGTTGCGCACCCCTTAGCAAAGGCTGAGCATCCGACTTTTGCAGAAGCGCTAAAATCGCCTTTTGTACTGCTTAATGCAACTTACTTAAATAAACTAGTCTTCCGGCAACTTGCTGAACAACTTTCGATTGAACCCCAAGTTCTCTTCGAATCTGATAGCAGCACCTTGATCAAGGGATTAGTTAAAGAGAACCTGGCACTAGGCTTCATTTCCGACATCACGACCCCCAACGATGGTGAAGACGATGGTCTCGTTGAGATTCCGTTCGACGACGTTCAGGTTCCTAGCGTGCATATCAACTTGATTCGTCGGGCCCACCAATTTCCAATTGGCTTGGTCAAACAAGTTATCGACATTATTGAAAAAACATTTGCGGCTGACAATGCCGAACAAAAATCTTAACCACAAACTTGATCATAATCATACATGCGCTCCAATAAAAATACCCAACTTATCTAGAATGATAGGTTGGGCGTTCTTATTGGGGCGCATTTTTGGTTAAGTCATCACGATTAAATTTACACGACCAACTCGTGCTCGTAATCACACAACCGCCGTTAAAAATCACATTCACAACTCCAGCAGCGAAGCTAATTGTGACCTAAAACTGGTAAACTTTCGCTTCGTACGCTCGTAATACGTCTTGATGATCTTCATCGTAGTTACTGATCAACAGATGCGCATCAGCGGGTAATTCTGCAAAGTGTCGCGTCTGGGTTGCCGCAGTAAAGTTACAAATTACTAGCAGGTGCTGCGACCCCATATGCCGCACATAGGCATAAACGGCCGCATCATCAGGTGATAATAGGTGATAAGTTCCCGTCGTTATGACTGGTAAATGGTGCCGGAGCTTAATCAGCCGCTGATAATAGCTCAGAACTGAACCGGGCGTTCGTTGCGCGAGTTGCGCGTTGATCCGCGGATAATTGGCATTAACCGCTAGCCACGGTGTTGCCGTTGAAAACCCAGCATTCTGACTATCATCCCACTGCATCGGTGTACGCGCATTATCCCGCGACATATGGGCGAGATAACCTAACATCTGTTCAGGTTGAACGACCTGTTCGTCATCAACAAAGTGATGATACGCATTCAGTGATTCCAAGTCTTGATAGTCGGTTAACTTGGTAAAATGGGCATTCGTCATGCCTAGCTCCTCACCTTCGTAGATGTAGGGTGTCCCTTGAAGAAAGTGCAATAGGGTCGCTAGCATTTTGGCTGAACGTTCCCGATAAGCTGGCCGTTCATCCCCGAATCGTGACACAATTCGCGGTTGGTCATGATTATTCCAATAGAGACTATTCCAGGCTGTCCCTTGTAAGCCCATTTGCCACTTAGACAAGCTCTGCTTTAGGTCAACCAGTCGGACGGGCTGGTCATTCCACTTACCTAGCGCCGGATCTGGATTACCATCCAGGCCCATGTGTTCAAATTCAAACACCATGTTTAATTCCTGACCTTGGCCGCTTGCCAGTTGCTTAGCATCAGCAACCGTAGCCCCAGGCGTTTCGCCGACCGTCATCAGTTGATGGCCTGCAAACACTTGCTGATTCATTTCTTGTAAGTATTCATGGAGATGCGGACCATTGGCAATAATTCCACCGATTGCCGCGTATGGTTCCCCAGCTTCTGGCTGCCCATCTGCAAAGCTATCAGGCTTGGAAATCAAGTTAATGACATCCAAGCGGAAACCGTCCACGCCCTTATTGACCCAGAAATTCATCATGTCATAGACTGCTTGCCGTAGTTGCGGATTATCCCAGTTCAAATCTGGCTGTTCAACCGCAAATGAATGTAAGTAATACTGATCACGGCTGGCAACATATTTCCAAGCAGAGCCACCGAAAAAGCCACCCCAGTTGTTAGGTTCATGCCCATCAACAGGATCACGCCAAATATAATAGTCCGCGTACGGATTATCCTTACTTTGCGCACTCGTCGTAAACCACTTATTTTGATCAGATGAATGGTTGACAACAATGTCCATCATGATTTTTAACCCTTTCGCATGGGCCGTTGTTAATAATTGATCAAAATCAGCCATCGTCCCGAATTCTGGATTAATATCGTAATAATCACTAATATCATAGCCATTATCGACACCGGGTGAACGGTAAATTGGGTTGAGCCAAATCACATCCGCGCCGAGCTGTTTAATATAATCTAACCGTTGTGTAATTCCTGGCAAATCACCGATTCCATCACCATTTGAATCCTGAAACGACCGTGGATAAACCTGATAAACAACCGCTGATTGCCACCATTGATTAGCCATATATGATTATCCCCCTAAAAAAGTTTGCTTTAAAAAACTTGTCACGGTCAACCATAAAAGGTACCGCTTACAACACTAACCATTCTACCATTGTCGGTCATTTGAGCGTACCCACTAATCGCTATTTATTTGTTAGCCTAACACGTTTCTAGCCATATCTTAGTTGACGAATCAAAAACGCCATGCTATTATCGCTTATATTCAAATAACGAACGATAATCTTACTTTCAAGTAGCGAATTAACTGTGCGTCAGGAAGTCGGTGGGTGCTGCGAACCGATCAGGTTAATCTCGATGAAATACGGTAGGAGAGGTCCGGGTACGCCCGGCGGATAACAACTAGAGCCGTTAACTGCTAGTGAGTGGAGTCATATTGTGGCTCAAGCTGGGTGGTACCACGGTCTAATCAATCGTCCCTGTTGCATTATTATGCAACAGGGACGATTTTTTATATTCACCCACTATTATCGGCGTACAACCGCTGTTGAAGCAGTCCGTGTCGGGCTATTCACTGCTGGTTTAACGACCTCAAAGGAGTTAATTATTATGCCTAATTCAAAGAAATGGCGTTCAGTTCAGTTACCAGAAGCCCTACTCGTTTTACTCATTATGCTTGCAATTATGGGACTTGGCGTTATTAAGTTCGGCCTGTCACCACAGACCCCCGTTATTCTCGTTATCGCCCTCATCATTTTATGGGCCCGAATTCGCGGTGCCCACTGGGATGACATTCACGGTGGCATCATCGATGGTATTAAAACTGGGATTATCCCAATTTTTATTTTTCTACTCATCGGGGCACTCATCAGCGTTTGGATTGCAGCTGGCATCATTCCTTCAATGATGGTCTTTGGGTTTCATCTGATCTCTGCGCAGTGGTTCGTTCCATCCGTTTTTCTCGTTTGTGCAATTATTGGAACTTCCATCGGGAGTGCCTTCACGATTATCTCAACGATTGGGATTGCCCTCTTTGGAATCGGGACAACGATGGGCATCAACCCAGCTTTGATTGCCGGAGCTATCATCTCAGGAGCCATTTTTGGAGATAAGACTTCACCGTTGTCAGATTCGACCAACCTGGCCGCAGCCATTGCCGAAGCAGATTTATTCGACCACATTCGTAATCTGATGTGGTCTACGATTCCTGCTTTTGTCGTATCACTAGTACTCTACGCCGTTTTAGGTGCCGGAGCCGCAACACAAAGCCATTTGGGCAAGATTCAAACGACGTTGACCGTCCTCAACAATAACTTTACCATCAGCTGGTGGGCGGCCTTGCCACTCGTCGTCATGTTTGCCTGTGCCCTACTTAAAATTCCAGCCATTGCAACCTTGTTGATGAATATCGGTCTTGCCATCGTCATGATTTTTATCGAGCAACCTCATATTGCCTTAACTAAGATCGCCACGATGATCGAAACCGGCTTTGTAGCCAAAACTGGCAACGCCGGGGTGGACGCCTTACTCTCACGTGGCGGTATCAGTGCCATGATGAGCACGGTCTCCTTAATCCTATTAACCCTGTCGTTAGGCGGTTTACTAATGAAATTCAACCTCATTCAGACAGCAATGGTGCCGCTAACTAAGCGATTGAAAGGTGCCGGGGCAACTGTTACGGCTGCGATTTTAGCGGGAATCGGTGTCAACATCTTTGTAGGTGAACAGTACCTTTCCGTTATCTTGCCTGGTAAAGCGTTCAAAACGACCTTCAATCAGCGAGGATTGGCTAACTTAGCCCTCAGTCGAGTCCTTGAAGACGGTGGAACTGTCATCAATTACCTGATTCCGTGGGGCGTTGCCGGGGCCTTTGCCGCTAACACGCTCGGGGTATCAACCTTAGCTTACCTGCCATTTTGTTTCTTCAGCTTACTATCACCGGTATTCTCAATTATCAGTGGTTTCACTGGCTGGGGCCTGAAGCATCAGCCAGCCAACGAAGCCGGTTAATTTAAAACTAGGTTGTTTAATTTAATCGGTGACCGAACCAATCCCGGAATATAATTGTTACTGCTTGTGATTCGCCCCCACTGCTGGCTACAATTAGACAAGAGCATGTTTTGGATCAATCTAACAATTCGTCAATTGATACTGCATGATTTATTTACTAATAAGTCACATCCCGGCACCACGTCAACTAACGAACTTAGATATGAGGAGGGGGATTACAATGCTTGCATACGGGTATCAAAAATTTGGGGGACCTACCGTATTTGAAGAACTACCACAATCACAGCTGATTCCAACAGATAATCAATTATTAATCAAAACTTTAGCCGTTAACCTAACCGAGGAAGACCGCTTAGAACGGCTAGGTACTATCCAAAGCGTCGCACTACCGCATATTCCTGGGCATGATGTCATTGGGAAAATCATTCAAGTTGGCGCCGCTGTCACTGACTTGGACGTTGGGACAGTGGTGGCTGCCCGCACGAACCATACTTACGCGGACCAGGTTTGTTTAGATAGCGATCTAGCGGTGACCATGCCAACTAATCTTGATCCGGTCACCGCCGTCAGCTTAGTCACTCCAGGGATTGTCGCTTACAAAACGGTGCGCTACTTTGCGGACATCCAAGCCGACCAAACGGTGATTGTCAAAGGCGCTGGCAGCCCAGTCGGCTTGTTAATTATTCAGTTAGCCAAACGATTAGGTGCCCACGTTATCGCGATTGCTAGTGACCGTTATGCTAACTTGATTGCGACACTGGGAGTCGACCAATTCGTCGACTATCAGCATCAAAATCCAGTTCACGTGTTAGCCGACCGCGGTGACGTCGTAATCAATGTCGCTATCGATGGCGTTGGTGGCAAAGATGACTTAGCAATGGCCAAATTTGATGCGACCATCGCTTCGTTTGCCCGTCACTTGCCAGCCACCAGTAAATCAATTCGTTTCCAAGCAATCCAACCGACCGAAGTGATTTCTGATCAGGCCGCCTTACAATTGCTATTCAAGTTGCTAGATACTGGTCAATTGACCACGACGATCAATGAACAACTACCGTTTAACCTCACGGGCTTCATTCAAGGTCACCAACGACTAGATGAGCCTCACGTGGGTCAAGTGGTCGTCGCGCGCTAAAAAAACTGCTTTCAAAAGTTATCCTTTTGAAAGCAGTTTTTTAGTCAGGTGGTCGCTTATTAAGACCATCGCAGAATTTTAAGCAACCCAATTCACACTAATCGTAACGATTGGGTATATTTCAAAGACCGCCTCAATTAGCCAAGTCCTGGATACCTATGCGAGTTGGTAGACCCAAGCCTCATAAGGCCGTAATTTATTTGGCTGCTGCTCGCCATAATTACTAATCAAGCATTTGGCCGTGGGCGTCAGATATTGATCCAGTGGTCGGGACAGTGTCTCGGCTGTGAAATTGCAACAAACTAGCCAGGTTCGCCCTTCCCATTGCCGTGCATATAAGAATACCTGCGGATCATCAGCCCACAAGAGCTCAAACGAACCTAACGTCACTAAGGGGTATTGATGTCGTAATTGAATCAAGTGCTGGTAATAGTACCACACTGAATCCGGATCAGCCAAAGCTGCGGCAGCATTGATTTGACGATAGTTGGGATTGACCGTGAGCCATGGCGCCGCGTCACTAAAACCCGCGTTAACCTCCGTGTCCCATTGCATCGGCGTTCGCGAGTTGTCCCGAGAACGCGCCGCTAATCGGGCCATCATATCTGCCGGTGATAGTAGTTGGCGCTCAGTCACTAAATCACGATAGGCATTGAGCGATTCAATATCCCGGTAACTGGTTAATTCAGTAAAATGAGCGTCAGTCATCCCCAGTTCTTCACCTTGATAAATATACGGGGTTCCCTGCAAGATGTGTAAACACGTTGCGAGCATTTTAGCCGAACGTACCCGATATGCTGGTCGGTCATCACCAAAACGTGAGACCGCTCGTGGCGTATCATGATTGTTCCAAAACAGGCTGTTCCAAGCCCGCCCTTCAAGTCCGACTTGCCAGTCACTAATGACTTTCTTTAGCGCCACTAACGGTGTCTTACGCGTACTCCACTTACCAAGACCATGCTGACTATTATCAAGTCGCAGATGTTGAAATTCAAAGACCATATCTAATTCGTGCCGATCAGCGCCCGCATACTTCAGCGCATCCGCTGGTGTCACCCCGTGGGTCTCACCAACCGTCATGATATCAAACTGTGACAACACTTCTTGGTTCATTTCTTGCAAGAATTCATGAACTCGCGGTCCGTTCGTTACTCGAGCATCGCCAAACTGACTGTGCGGTTTCAGTGGACCATCTGGTAACCCGGGTAACTTAGAGATTTGGTTAATGACGTCCATTCGAAAACCGTCAACACCCTTGTTCAGCCACCAGGTCATCATCGTATAAACTGACTCTCGTAAGGTCGGATTCTCCCAGTTTAAATCAGGTTGTTTTGTTGAAAACGTGTGTAAATAATACTGCTGGGTCTGCTCATCATATTGCCATGCTGAACCACCAAAAGCCGCATCCCAATTATTGGGCGCCTTTTTGCCGTTACCTGAGCGCCAAAAGTAGAAATCACGATATTGATTGGTGCGGTCCTGGCGACTGCGTTTGAACCATGGATGCTCATCAGAGGTATGGTTAACAACCAAGTCCATGATGATCTTTAAGCCCCGGTCATGGGCGGCTTGCAATAATTCATCAAAATCAGCCATAGTGCCAAAGTCGGCCGCAATTTGTTGATAATCACTAATATCATAACCATTATCATCGTTGGGTGAACGATAAATGGGATTGAGCCAAATGACGTCGATTCCTAATTGCTTTAAGTAGTCTAGGTGGGCCGTGATCCCCTTTAAGTCACCAATACCATCATGATTGGTATCTTGAAAACTCCGTGGATAGACCTGATAGACAACGGCTTGTTGCCACCACTTGATTGTTGCTGCCATAATTACGATTAACTCCTTAGTTACGCGGTAAGGCCCTTGATGAGCTTAACTGGTAACGTATATTTTGATTCCAGTGTACAATTCGCATCCTCAATCCGCTGCAATAGTAGAGAAACCAGTAACGTGCTAATATCCGCTAACGGTTGTTCTACTGTTGTTAATTCAGAATGATAATCACGTATGAGCGCCGTGCCATCATAACCAACAACGCGTAATTGCTCAGGAACCGTTAATGACAGTTGTCGCGCGACGTTGAGCACTAGTAAAGCGGTCAAATCATCACTACAAAAAATACCATCATACTGATGTTGTGTCATAATCGTCTTAATTTCCATCATCTTCAGCGCGGGGGTCAATTCAAACGGTAATTCATGGACATGGGGTGTTAGCTGTTGGGCAGTCAAGTAGGCTTCATATCCTTCACGGCGACCATTCGTTGGCGAACCAGCGTGTGACTTACCAGTAAAAATAGCCACGTTAGTCGCCCCCGCCTGATGCAATGTCTGGGTTGCTAGCCAGCCCCCCTGGTAATTATCCGAACTAACGATGGGAATATTGTCGGATAAGTACCGGTCAAATGAAATAATCGGAAGACCGTATTGTTGATATTCTTCAATACCTAAATTGTGGGCACCAGCAATAATCCCATCGACCTGATTAGCCATCAACATTTGTAGGTAGTCGCGTTCTTTTTGCGGATCATCCGCACTATTACATAAAATCACCTTATAATTTTTAGCAAATAAGATTTTTTCAATCCGGGACACCAGTTCACCAAAGAACGGATTACTAATATCTGAAAAGATGACGCCAATTAAGCGCGTATTCTTTCCTTGCAGTGAGCGTGCCATATTATTCGGCTGATAATGCAGTTCTCGCATCGCCGCGAAAACTTTTTCTTTAGTCTGACTACTCAGGTAGCCATGGTTATTAATAACCCGAGAAACGGTTGTCGCTGAGACCCCCGCTAGCTTCGCAACATCATTTAATTTTGGTTTCATTGTTATCGACTCCAGTATGCTCTGATTGGCGCCATTCCCAGACTTTACCGGTAACTGCCGTAGTGTCACCTTGAACGTTAAGGCGACTCGGGGTAGCGTTTAAGAAGAAACGGCCGGTCATCACGGAATAGCCATTATCAATATAGCATTCAAAGACTGACACATCTATGATTAGCCGGATTTTTATCGTCTTATGGGCCGTTAACTCAACTTGACGAGTCTGACCATAATCTTCAGCAAACGAATTCCCCGTATGCCGCCGATCAATCATAACCTGACCATGGTTGGCATCAACAGTCACCTGCAGCTGGCCACTTTCCTGCTGATCAGCAATGTTAACCGTGACCGTTTTATCAGCGGGAACCGTCAGTAAGAGTTCAAAGCTGCCATTCAAAGCGGCCACCGTCGCCCGTTGTTGCTCAAAGACTAGGTCATGCGCCGTCGTCCGCAAATCATCCACCGCTGCCACTGGATTTTGATAGAGGTGCCCATCTTTAAGCGTTAGTTCCTTAACTAAGCTCAAACAATGGGCCCAATTTTCACGATCAGTTGGATAGGAAATTTCAGGTAACCCAATCCAGCTGACGGCTAACGCGCGGCCATCCGGCGCATTGATTGCCTGCGTGGCATACACGTCAAAGCCGTCATCCAATTGCGTCAGGGCGTGGGGTTCAGTGAATTGTGCCTGAGCCAGATCCAATTGATCGGCAACTAGGTACATGTTCGGATAAATATTCTGATACGGGGTCGTTGTTTGTGATAACCCTTGGGGACAGAACAATAAGACGGGCTGTTGATCGATCCAGACCAGATTTGGACACTCAATCATATAACCCCGCGCATTTGCGGGAACGTTCAACTCGCCTTGACACGTCCAGGTGGTCAGATCCTTTGAGAAATAAACCAAGATAGCACCGATCTCAGTAGTCGTCTGCGCACCGATTAGCGCGTAGTAGCCGTGGTCAGTCCGGATCAAGTCCGGATCACGAAACGAACTCGTATACCCAGCCGGAGCATGCGCAATTAGTGGCCGGGACAGCTTTTTAATGTGATTATCCGTGTCCATCCAGGCACCTAATTGATACGATTCACGTTGCCAGTCGGCAGTACGGACATTACCCGTATACATAATAAATAACTGATCATCAATTGGTAGTGCTGTACCCGTGTACGCGCCGTGTGAGTCGTACGGCGTATCTGGTCGAATCGCTAAGCCCTCATCATGCCAATCCACCAAGTTCTTAGAGGTCACGTGTTGCCATGACTTCAGTCCGTGTACCGGACCGAACGGAAAGACTTGGTAGAACAGGTGCCACTGACCATCAAAGTATGAAAAGCCATTGGGGTCATTTAACAAACCTGATGTAGGCTGAATATGATGTTGCATCCGCCACTTAGACTGGCGTGCCTGGGCAACGAGCTGTGGTAGCTTAGTTGCTGGCCACTGTTCATAAGGGGTATAACGGGTTTTACGATTCCATATCATGACGATGAGCTCCTTTTTAACGTTCGACTTAATTGTCACTATTATAAAACCGCTTACACTGATATGTCAATCGTTTGACATTTTTATATTATATTTTCATGTCAGCGTTTCAAATTCGGCTTTTTAACAAGATTATCAAGCAATTCAATTTTGTATCAAACGCTTGACATATTTTCCAAACTTGTTATTATTGGGTCTGTAAAGCGCTTGCATTATTAAATTAAAAATAATTTTAGACTCAGGGAGTGAATTATTATGAATCATCAAGAAGTTGCCGACCGCGTACTTAATGCAATTGGTAAAAACAACATTCAAGCCGCCGCCCACTGTGCGACACGCCTTCGTTTGGTCATCAAGGATGAATCCAAGATTGATCAACAAGCCTTAGATGACGACGCGGACGTTAAGGGGACCTTCGAAACTAACGGCCAATACCAAATCATTATTGGCCCTGGCGATGTCGATAAAGTCTATGACGCCTTAATCGCCAAAACAGGTCTTAAAGAAGCGACCCCCGATGACATCAAGGCAGTTGCCGCTGCGGGTCAAAAGAAAAATCCATTAATGGACTTCCTCAAAGTCTTATCTGATATTTTTATTCCAATCGTCCCTGCACTAGTTGCTGGGGGTCTATTAATGGCACTAAACAACGTTTTGACTGCCGAGCATCTTTTTATGGCGAAGTCAGTTGTTGAAGTTTACCCTGGCCTCAAAGGTATCGCCGAAATGATTAACGCGATGGCTAGTGCGCCGTTTACTTTCTTGCCAATCCTCTTAGGATTTTCAGCAACGAAGCGCTTCGGTGGCAACCCCTATCTGGGTGCTACGATGGGCATGATCATGGTCTTACCATCACTAGTTAACGGCTATAGCGTTGCAACGACCATGGCTGCTGGCAAGATGGTTTACTGGAACGTCTTTGGTTTACACGTTGCACAAGCAGGCTATCAAGGCCAAGTGCTCCCTGTTTTGGCCGTTGCTTATATTTTGGCTACTTTGGAGAAGTTCTTCCACAAACATATCAAGGGTGCATTTGACTTTACGTTCACGCCAATGTTTGCAATTGTCATCACTGGCTTTCTAACTTTCACAATCGTCGGTCCTGTCTTACGAACGGTGAGCGACACATTAACTAACGGTTTAGTAGGCTTATATAACACGACTGGTTGGATTGGCATGGGCATCTTTGGCCTTCTCTACTCGGCCATTGTCATTACTGGGCTCCACCAAACCTTCCCGGCTATTGAAACCCAGTTATTGGCTAACGTCGCCAAAACGGGAGGTTCTTTTATCTTCCCAGTCGCCTCGATGGCCAACATTGGGCAAGGTGCCGCCACTTTAGCTATTTTCTTTGCCACTAAGAGCCAAAAGCAAAAAGCCCTGACTTCTTCAGCCGGGGTCTCAGCGTTACTCGGAATTACGGAACCTGCTATTTTCGGGGTCAACCTCAAGATGAAATTTCCATTTGTCTTTGCAGCGATTGCCTCAGGAATTGCTTCAGCTTTCTTAGGACTATTCCACGTTCTGTCCGTGGCGATGGGTCCCGCATCAGTCATCGGGTTCATTTCGATTGCTTCAAAGTCGATTCCAGCATTCATGCTCAGTGCTGTCATCTCGTTCGTCGTCGCATTTATTCCAACTTTTATCTATGCCAAACGAACACTCGGTGACGATCGTGATCAAGTAAAATCACCAGCACCAACGAGTACCGTCATCAATGTTAATGATGAGATTATCAGTGCACCAGTAACGGGGACTAGCGAAAGTCTCAAACAAGTTAACGACCAAGTTTTCTCAGCCGAAATCATGGGTAAAGGCGCCGCAATCGTGCCAAGCGCTGATCAGGTCGTCGCACCAGCTGACGGGGTCATCACTGTCACTTATGATAGCCATCATGCTTATGGCATCAAAACAACTGCTGGTGCCGAAATTCTGATTCACTTAGGATTAGATACGGTCAATTTAAATGGTGAACACTTCACTACTAACGTTCAGAAGGGCGATACCGTTCATCAAGGTGATCTACTCGGAACGTTTGACGTCGCTGCCTTAAAAGCCGCTAACTATGATCCAACCGTCATGCTAGTCGTCACAAATACGGCCAACTACGCTAATGTTGAACGACTCAAAGTCACAAATGTCCAAGCTGGTGAACAGCTCGTTGCGTTGACTGAACCGACAGCTAGCTCAGTTGCTGCTACAGCGATATAAAACGATCTGACAGGTTTAATCAGGCCTAGCACGCAACATTTACGTCAAAGTTAATGTAATCGTTAACAAAATTTCTAATTAAGAGTATACTATTAATAAATAAGACTACATTTTTAACTACAGGAGGCACACTATGCTTTTAGGTGCAATTGAAGCTGGTGGTACAAAATTTGTTTGTGCCACGGGCGCTGAAAACGGGCAAGTTAGCGACCGAATTTCGATCCCCACGACAACCCCCGCTGAAACCATGACTGCGGTAGACGACTATTTTACGACTCATCCCGTTGACGCGATTGGTATCGGTTCATTTGGCCCCATCGGCGTTAATCCCGATGATCCGAAATATGGTTACATTACCACGACTCCCAAACCCGGCTGGGGTGACTTCGATTTTTTAGGCCATCTTAAAAGTCGCTTCAACATCCCACTCTACTGGACCACTGATGTTAACGAAGCCGCTTATGGCGAATCAATGATTGGAATCGCTAAGGACGTCCCTAACAGCATCTACATGACGATTGGTACCGGTGTTGGCGCTGGCGTCATTAGTCAGAACCACATTTTTAATGGTCGCACTCATACTGAACTTGGTCACATGCGACTCAACCGGTTACCTGGGGACGATTTCAAGTCCAACTGCCCCTACCATGACATCTGTTTAGAAGGTTTAGCTGCTGGGCCAGCAGTGGGAAAACGAACGGGGAAAGCTGGGAAAGATATTCCCGTCGACGATCCGGTCTGGCCAATCATCGCTGACTACATCGCACAGGCATGTGTCAACCTCACCGTCGCCTTCGCACCTGATAAAATTATTCTTAACGGTGGTGTTATGAATCAACGGCAGCTCTTTCCCATGATTCGTGAAAAGTTTGCCGCCTATCTAAATGGCTACGAAGAAGTCCCACCACTGGATGACTATATCGTTCCCGCTGGACTGGGTAACAATTCTGGCATTGCCGGTGGCCTATTGTTAGCTCAGGCTGCTTTAAAGAACGCTTAACACCTTGCAAAAAAGTCCGCCGATACGCGTTTAAACGTATCAGCGGACTTTTAGTTTACAGTCAATTTGTCATTCGGTTAATGAATATATACGGTTAAAACAGTGATAAATCCAAAAATCACCCCGGGAACATTTGAAATAATAACGGGCCAATCCTTATAAGTCTTGAACCAGCCGTAACCAGTCCATAGTATCCCATTAATCATTGCCACGAGTGGTTGTAGCGGCGATACTGGGTCACCTGAGAAATTCGAAATGATTTGCGGAATATATGACACGTACATCGCAATACACGTAAATGTCGCTAACTTACTAATCAATTTCAGATATTTAACTCGCTTGGGATCCACAGCGTCCTTACCACTGGGATATTCACCATTATCAACTTTATACTTAATAAATAATCACCTTCCTAGCTAGTTATTATACTACATACCATTCATCACGCAAAAATTCGCGTTCGTTAAATTGTATCGGCACCGCAACAATCCTCAATTATTCACACATTGCGCGCAAGTTGAAACCCAGCATTCTCCTTACATCAAAATTGATTGACCCTATCAATTAGTTTAATTTGTGGAAGAATTCCCTTAATTTAGCTATACTCATCTGTCACCGAAACCGATATCATACATACCAGCAATATATAGAGATTTGTATTTCACGCGTTGTGCTAGCTAATTTGTCATGAGTCATGATTAAAGTAGGCAAAATAATTAACGTCAAAAGCAGTCGGCTTAGGCTCGCTGGAAAGAGTTCAGGTTAGCGTAAATATGCTTAGTTCACCCTACACCGACCTCCAGGCATTTCTGCCAATTGCCAGAGCGCGGTGGTCAAAAATCTAAGTCGAGGCCACGTTTTAATTACGATTCATGCAATCAGCGCTCACATAACGCGGATATGTCAATTTTGCTTAGTTCACAGGAGGATATCGCTATGAGACATGGACAATATCGCTACATTGTTGGCACACTAGCTTTGATAACGACTGCTGTAGGTTTAGTAGCTTGTTCGAAACAGTCAGCTAATCAGCAGATCAGTTACCGTCAAACGGCTGAGGCCACCCTTGATAAGGGGATGGATAATCAACCCGAAGCACCGTACTGGTTTCCAAAACAACTGCTGAAATGGCAGTTGAGCAAGGATAAAGCAGCCAAGTACAACACCGCCTCGGTTCCACTAGCCAAACGGATCGATAAATGGCAACTGCCGACGGTTAACAAGACCCAGGACCCAAAGATGAAGGTCGTCGCGTTATCCATTATGAATAGTTCAACTAGTGGCAACGCGCCTCGCGGGATTAATACGTTCGATGCGAATGTCTTCTCCAACTGGCAGTATATTGACCAACTCGTCTACTGGGGCGGTTCGGCAGGCGAAGGTTTGATTGTGCCACCGACCGCAGATGTCATCGATTCTGCTCATAAAAACGGCGTGCCCGTTCTTGGAACCGTTTTCTTTCCACAAGTGGTTAGTGGCGGGAAGTTAAAGTGGCTCAATGACTTCTTAAAACAAGATGCTGACGGACATTTTCCGATGGCTGATAAACTAGTCGCGGTTGCGAAAGCTTACGGGTTTGACGGCTGGTTCATCAACCAAGAGACCGACCCCGAAGTTAAAAGTTTTGATTCGGCTTCCACCGGAAAGACCGCAACCAGCTCAACTAGTAATGGGCTGAGCAAAAAGCACGCCCAACTAATGCAACAGTTAATCAAAGAATACAAACAAAAGGCCGGCTCCAAGCTAGACCTGATGTGGTATGACTCGATGACGAAGGATGGTAAAATGGATTGGCAAAACGCATTGACCAAAGAAAACCAATCTTATCTAGTCGATGCCAATATGAAACCAGTTGCTGACTCGATGTTTCTTAACTTCTGGTGGACGAAGAAGCGTCTCGCCAGTCAAGAATTACTCAAAAAGTCACACGAACGCGCCGAAAAGCTTGGGATTAGTCCTTACAACCTCTTTGCAGGAATCGATGTTCAAGCTGACGGAACCGCTACCCCTGTTCGTTGGAATCTATTCGCTAATAAACAACATGTGCCATACACGTCGCTAGGATTGTACGCACCGGACTGGACACACGCTTCTTCCGATACGGTTGACGAATTTCAAGCCAAAGAAGGTGCTCTGTGGGTCAATGATCAAAATGATCCGTCCCGTAGCATTCCGTCAACTACTTCAACACATTGGCCGGGTGTTTCAACATACGCGGTTGAACAAAGTGCCATTACGAAACAGCCCTTTGTCACTAATTTCAGCTTAGGCAATGGCTATAACTACTTCATTAAGGGGAAAAATGTTTCGCTACGTGATTGGAACAATCGCTCACTGCAAGCAGTCAATCCGACTTACCGCTGGTTAATCAATAATGGCAATGGTAATGCGTTAAAGGCCAGCTTTGACTACACTGACGCCTACGAAGGTGGCAATGATATCAAGTTAGCCGGCAAAATGCGTAAGGACACCGCTAGCACAATCAAACTCTACACCACGGACCTAGACGTCACTGCCGATACCCAGGTTAGTTTAACCGCTAAGGCATCTGGTAAATCTACAGCTAAACTAGTGGTGACCTTAAAGGACGGCCGCACTAAGACCATCGCGGGTGACCGGACACTCAGCAAGCACTGGACGACCGTTAGCTATGACGTTAGTCAGTTAACAAAAAAAACAATCAAAGGCCTTAGCCTCAAAATCAGTGCCGCCGAGACTGATGCTAGCTACAGCGTTCAATTAGGTCGCCTCGCAATTACCGGCAAGCAGCAGGCCGCGCCGAAAAAGGTCAACCAGGTCACCATTGATAATCGGACCTTCGACGAAGAAGGCAAGTACGCCGGTGTCAACCTGAGTTGGCAAGCCACCACTAAAAATAAGCTGGATCATTACGAAATTTATCAGGTTAACAATGACGGTTCTCGCTCATTTCTGGGGGCCACTAACACGACTAATTTCTATTTAAACGCGTTGAAACGGAATGGGCAGCACAACGAGACCAATCTGATGGTCGTTCCAGTTGATATTTGGAACCAACGTGGCGATGCTTCTGACCAAGTTACCTTAAAATGGCCGGATAATCGTAAACCTAAAGCGGCATTTACGGTTAACCGCACCCTGGCAGCTCCCGGTAACACGATCAAGTTTACAAATGCCTCATCCAAAAACGCAACCAGCTATAAATGGGAATTTGACGGTGCCACAAAGACGACCAGCACCGCCAAAAACCCCACGGTCACTTACCGTAAGGCTGGCACTTATAACGTCACATTAACCGCTAAAAATAAGGATGGCCAACGGCACGTTACAATGAAAAAGCTCATTACGATTACACCGAAAGCTCAAGGCGCTTTAACCTTACTATCCAAGAACGCCAAGACCAGTGCCTCCGGATACACGAATAGTAGTGAAGCACCTAAAATGGCGGTGGATGGGAAACTCGATACTAAATGGTGTGCAACCGGTAAGGCACCGCATACCTTGACGCTGGATTTAGGCCGTCAAACGACTGTGAGTGCGGTTAAATTAGCGCATGCCAAAGCTGGTGGCGAAGGTGCTGATATGAACACCCGCGCTTGGACCATTCAGGTCAGCACTGATGGCAAACGCTACACGGACGTTGCCCGGACCTACAATAACACGCAAGCCACTAGTCTCAATACTTTCGCGGCTACTTCGGCGCGCTACGTCCGGTTAGTCGTCGATAAACCAACCCAAGTTGCTGACACCGCCGTTCGGATTTACGAAATGGACGTGCTAGGATTGACGCAAACACTCAAATAACCCTACCGATGCTATTTGAATAGAACAGCCGAGCCCCTCACTTGGAAATCGATATTTCCAAGTGAGGGACTCTTTTATGTCCAGACACTAAAAAGGCCCGTATCAGCTGATACGGACCGATTTAGAAGTTAGGTTGGAATGAATTGAGCTCATTCTTAGGTTGGAAACTTGATTGTGGCCAGTTACGGTCAGACCACAATCAAGCGTTCATATTTACTTAGTTGTTACGGTGCTAGCGACCTCGATAGCTTGCCCATTAAGTTCGATAGTCAGTGGTTCCCCACTAACCAGTTCAACGGTCGTACCCTGTTGATCGACATCCACTTTAATCAAGCGACCGCGGAAGTTAACGTGGAATTGATAATGGGTCCACGCTTTAGGCACAAACGGTGCAAAGGCTAAGGTATCATCCTTAACTCGCATACCAGCAAAGCCTTGAACGATTGCGAGCCATGAACCGGTCATCGACGTAATATGCAAGCCGTCGACCGTATCATTATTATAATTATCAAGATCAAGACGGGCTGTCCGTTCATACATTTCCACGGCCTTATCCTCATAATGCAAGTCCGCTGCTAGAATGGCATGGACGGCTGGTGAAAGACTAGATTCATGGACGGTCAACGGTTCATAGAAATCAAAGTTACGTTTCTTCTGTTCCGCCGTGAATTTATCCATGAAGTAATAGATTCCTTGCAAGACATCCGCCTGCTTGATATACGGTGACCGTAGAATATGATCCCATGACCAGTGTTGATTGATTGGCCGTTGATCAGCAGGAATACTTGAAACTGGCTTGACGTCCTTATCAAGGAAGCCATCTTGTTGAACGAAGATTCCTAATTTTTCATCATACGGGAAGTACATCCGGTCAACAATATCTTGCCACTTTGCAAGCTCAGCATCCGTGATTTGAAGTGCTGCACGCTTAGCGGCATCCACTTTCTTCAAACTCGCTAACGTGTATTCTAACGTCCAGCGCGCCATAAAGTTCGTATACCAATTGTTATTCACGTTGTTTTCATACTCATTAGGACCAGTGACACCGTGAATCATATACTGTTGTTTCCGTTCTGAGAAGTGGACCCGATCAGCCCAAAAACGTGAAATCCCCGTCAAAACGTCGATTCCTTTAGTCTTCAAGTAGATCTCATCACCGGTATAACGTGTGTAATTGAAGATGGCATACGCAATAGACCCATTTCGATGAATCTCTTCGAACGTAATCTCCCATTCGTTATGGCACTCAATTCCGTTGAAGGTCACCATCGGGTACAAGGCACCAGCCAAGCCCTGCATTTTAGCATTATGGAAAGCTCCAGCAAGCTGATTATACCGGTATTCCAGTAAGTTCTCCGTTACTTCTGGTTTCGCCAATGAAAGGTAGAACGGTACTCCGAACGCTTCGGTATCCCAATACGTCGCACCACCATACTTTTCACCAGTAAAGCCTTTTGGCCCCAGGTTCAGGCGCTTATCTTCGCCATAGTAGGTCGAGAATAACTGGAATAAGTTGAAGCGAATGCCTTGTTGTGCCGCATCGTCACCGTCAATCAACACGTCAGATAACTGCCAGCGTTTAGCCCAACCATCAACATGGGCCTGCCGTAAGTCCTCATATGACTGTGTGCTGACCGTTTCACTTAATTCGGCTAAGCCAGTCCGCATCGCCGCCATATCCGCGTAATCCCGTGAAGTCACCACGAGGACTCGTTTTTCAAAATTCTTGGTTTCATCCGGTGCTAACGTTCCCCGGAAGATATTTGTAACTGCCTTTTCGGTTTCTGGGGCGTTAATACCTCGAAAAGCCGTTTCATGAAGCATCTGCATGCCGAGCGTAAAGCGCGGTGTTCCGAAGTTATTCGGCTTCGTTTCTGCAAACATGCTGCCACCAGTAATCGCATGACTCTTGTCTAGCACTTGCCAGAACTGCTCATCATAGTTCGCATCTTCATTGAAGACGTCCGCATCAATTTGCGAAATAAATCCAATTTGGACCGGTTCCGCACCCAAATTGTGAACACTATAGTGCACATCAAATAACTCTTTTTGTGCAACGCTGACGAACCGATCAATCATGAATTGGACGCGTTTTTCACCCTTGGTAATAATAAATGAACGCCGTAAAATTCCCGTATGCATATCAAGATCCAACGTAAAGTCACTGACTGTGTCCTTCGCCAAATCAACTTGATCACCATCAATCGTGATATTGACTTTGATGAAATTGACCGAATTGATCACCTTACCGAAATAATCGGGATAACCGTTCTTCCACCAGCCGACCCGGGTTTTATCGGGATACCAGACCCCACCGATATAAATCCCTTTGAGGGTATCGTTAGAATAGTGCTCTTCAAACATTCCCCGCATACCCATGTAGCCGTTACCAATACTGGTCATGCTTTCCTGCAATCGCTTATCCGTCGGTACGAGTTCATGACTAATGACGTGCCACGGATCTACTTCAAAAATACGTTTCATTGTTGTTGCTCCTCCGTCGTTCGAAATTACCGAATAACATCTTTAGTTTCAGAATCAAAGAAGTGGGCCTTCGACATTTCAAAAGCAACTTCCACATTCTCACCCGGGTTATGATAATCACGTGCATCCACTTGGGCAGTAAATTTAGATTTGCCAGCTGTACAATATAACATGCTTTCGGCACCTAAGAATTCAGAAACGACGACCTTCGTCTTAACAATTGAATCTGACATCGCTTCAAGCGCAATTTGCTCAGCATGAATGTCCTCTGGTCGGATACCCACAATCATCTTTTTCTGGTCATAGCCTTGAGCCTTTAAAACTTTCAATTGACCTTCCGGGACAGCTACGTCGAGTCCCTCACCATCAGTTACCCGACCATCATGTAAGGTGGCATTGAAGAAGTTCATTGAAGGTGATCCCATGAAGCCAGCCACAAATTGATTAACCGGTTCGTTATACAATTCGTGCGGTGTCCCAACTTGCATGATCTTACCGTCATTCATAATGACGATCCGATCAGCCATCGTCATCGCTTCAATTTGATCATGGGTGACATAGATCATGTTGGTCTTCAAGCGTTGATGCATTTGAGCAATCGTAGTCCGCATATCGACCCGTAGCTTAGCATCCAAGTTAGATAACGGTTCGTCCAATAGGAACGTCCCCGCGTCCCGGACGATGGCCCGTCCTAAAGCAACCCGTTGCCGTTGACCACCAGATAAATTGGCTGGTTTCCGTTGTAGATAATCGGTTAAGCCCAATTGCTCAGCAGCGTTATCCACTCGCTTTTTGATTTCAGTATTACTGTAAGTTTTCCGAATCTTCAATCCAAAGGCCATATTGTCAAAGACTGACATGTTCGGGTATAGTGCATAAGTTTGAAAAACCATCGCGATATCACGGTTTTTTGGTTCCACGTCATTCATAACTTGACCGTTCATCTTGAAGTCACCCTTAGTGATGTCTTCCAAGCCAGCAATCATCCGTAATGTCGTTGACTTACCACAGCCAGATGGGCCAATGAAGAAGATGAACTCCCCATCTTTAATATCAAGATTCATATCGGTAACTGAATATTTATCGTTACCCTCATATTTTTTGTAAATGTGATCGAGATTCATTTCAACCATCGAAATCCACTCCCTTGTTTTCTCACTTCTAAACTACTATTACACGTGCAATCGCCCGCAAACGGTTGCTTTTTGATCGATTATTCAAAGCTATTAATCAGCTAATTGGACTGGTCAGCAACTTTAGTCACCGCCGTATTGGTGACATATTTAATTAATACTGGTTGACCATCAACTGTCAGCTTGCCATCCACAACTTCAGTAGGACCATCTGTTAACAGATTTTGATAGCTACCAGCTGCTAGCTTAGTCGCAACTGCTGTGACCTGACCTTTTAACGGAATCCAGGCTGTTAACGCTTCGCCAGCCGCACGGTAAGTAATCTTAACGATACCTTCTTCTACGACTGCCAATTGGTAGTCCGCAGCACGCAGTAATGGTAGTTGCTTAATAGTCACTAGCTTTTGAATCAGTGGTGTCACGTCCCCATGACGATCTGCAACCATGGTGTCCCGATCGAACAATGATGGTTGGTGTTCGGCCAAAAATTCTTGCCCGTTATAGATTAACGGAATACCACGTTGCATGAAGATCCAGGTCAAGTTATTAACGGCTTCAGCTTTGCTGTGCATCAAGCTCATCATGCGTGCATTATCATGATTTTCCAAGAAGCGCATCTTGACATAATTACCAGGGAAAGTGGCATCTTGGCGTTGTAACAAGTCAACATACCGTTCGACCGTACTGCGTCCTTGCCAGTAATCTTTAAAATCACCGAAGACGTCGTAATCGTATGTCATATCAAAAGCTTGATAAAGTTCACTGTCAGACAGACCCGTGTAGCCTTGTGACCGCAGTTCCTCAATAAAACCACTGCCGGCTGACTCCGCTAACCATAACGTTTCCGGGTACTTCGCATTAACCTGTTTCCGCGCTTCAAGCCAGAAATCAAGTGGCACTAATGGCGCAACATCACAACGGTAACCGTCCACAAACTGGCTCCAATACAAGAGTGTGTCGATTTGATACTGCCACAACTCATGGTGACCATAGTCTAAGTCTTTAACGTCACTCCAGTCGCCGACCTTATTCGTCAACTGACCATCCGCGTCGTGATAAAACCACTCTGGATGTTCGGTTGCTAAGACTGAATCAGGCGAAGTGTGATTATAGACAATGTCTAACATCACTTTCATTCCTAATTCATGCGCCCTATCCGTGAGTGCTTTAAAGTCAGCTAAAGTCCCGTATTCCGGATTGATCCCACGGTAGTCCTTGATTGCATATGGCGAACCAAGTGTCCCCTTACGGTTGACCTCACCGATCGGATTGATTGGCAGTAGCCACAAAATATCGGTTCCTAAATCCTTAATTCGTTGTAAGTCAGCAGTTACGCCAGCAAAATTACCAGCTTCTGAGTAGTTTCTAACAAAGACTGAGTAAATCATCTCATTGCGTAATTGCGTTTGCGTATCGCGTGCCATTAATCTTCCTCATTTCTATGCTTACTAATTGACCTAAAGCAACATGGTTTGGTCAACTTCCGGATCTTTGAATTTTGTTTTCAGATATACCCACAACACAACGAAGGCCAAGCTGAGGGACTGCACGGTCAATTCGATAGTGACATCAAAATGAATTAAGCCAATCACCATCGCTAACAGACTCCCAATCCCCATCATCATCAACGTTAAGTTAACGCCTTCGCGGAAATTCCGAATATGCGTGATCTTATTATGTCGTGACAAGAATAAGAAGAACGCCGCCCCATTTACGAGGATCAGGTTGACCCCCACAATAATTAATCCAAGTGCCATGAGCATAAATAGACCAATCATCACTTTATTGCTTTGATACCAAGAATTAACCAGAAACGCATGAGCGTTTGTCTTTAAGTTATGGCCTGGCACATACTTGGCTTTAAATTCACTACCGACCGATTTCACTTGAAACGTACTAGCATGTAAATTAATGACATTCTTGCGTCCTGCCATATCATCGTTCGTGAGATCGAAGCCTGCAACATTATCCTTAGTTTTAATAATGATTTGATGTTTGACATCCTTGAACCGCTGATCACGGTAGTTCGCAGTTTTCATTGCCGTTTGCATCTGATCACTGACCATCATTTTATCAATGTGTGGTAAAAATGGTGACAGATTAAAATTCGTTTGGTGATTATAGTAAAACGGAATCGGCATGACCATTACCGCGGTCAAAAAGATAAATAAAACAATAATCTGTAACCAATTAAACTGATCACGGTTGGCAAACATTCTTCGAGGTGAGAAGAGGCTGCCAAAAAACCGGACCGGAAAGGCGGTTGTTTTGTTTTTCGTACTCTGCATCTAATTTCACCCCTACTAATATTTGAGTTAACCCTTGCTGCCACCAGCGAGCAATCCTGAAACGAAGAACCGCTGTAAGTAGAAGAACAAGGCAGCAATTGGTAACGCGACTAAGATTGCCCCCGCTGAGAAGAGCACAACTTGTTGATTTTGAGCGTTATTAATGAATGTCTGGAGCCCTACGGCAACCGTATAATGTGATTCAGACGTCAATAAGAACTTCGCCATCAGGTAATCTTGAACTGGTGACATGAAGGCCCATAACGCTTGAACCGCAATCATTGGTTTAACTAATGGTAAGACAATTGACCAGAAAATCTTGAAATTACCAGCACCATCCAACTTAGCTGATTCATCCAAATCATACGGAACATTGTCAAAGTAACCTTTCATCAGCCAAGTGTTCTGTGGGATCCCACCACCAATGTAAATTGCGGTCAAGAACCAGTAATGGTCCAAAGCGTTCAACATGTTAGCTAAGACGTAGTAAGCAGTCAAAGCGGCCATGGTTGGTACCATTTGAATTACGATGAAAAACGTTAGACTGAACTTTTTACCAGCAAAACGGTAACGACTATAAACATAGCCGGCTAACGTCACAACGATGACTTGAATGACCATACATGAGACTGAAATAATCATGGTATTCAAATACCAGCTACCATACAGGGTTTGCGTAAATAAGTTCTTAAAGTTAACCAACGTCCACTTACCACCAAAATCAAGGACGAAGGCTTGCACGTTAGCATCCTTAAACGCCGTGATGAATGTGATCAAAACGGGATAAATAATAATAATTCCGAGAATGACCATATACAGATACGTAAAGAATTCTTTCCAGAAACGGTGCCGACGCGCGCTATTTTGCTTTGAATTGGCATTCTTAGGTGCCACTGCTTGTGCATTATCCATAACACTAGTCCCCCATTTCAAACGCGTGGGTCTTCTTGAAGACAATCAATGAGATCCCGATAACTAAGACGGAAATAATCAACGTAACGGCCGCGGCCAATGAATACTGTGGTGACGTCCCCGTTGTTAACTTGTAGATCCATGAGATCAGGATATCCGTCCCACCGGCGTTAGCACCGACATCACCAGGGCCACCTTGGTTAAACAGATAGATCATCGAGAAGTTATTGAAGTTAAACGTATACTGCGTCACAAAGATTGGCGCTGCAATAGCAAAAATCGTTGGCAACGTAATCTTGTTGAACTTTTGCATTACTGTCGCACCATCTAGCGTTGCGGCTTCGTAGAGATCTTCTGGAATCGCTTGCAGTATACCAGTAATCATAACGTAAATGTACGGGAATCCTAACCAACCTTGAATCATAATAATAGCAACTTTAGTCCAGAACGTATCCGTCATCCAGTGGATCGGCGCAATGTGAGCAAATGGAACTAACGTATTCCATAAGCCGATGGCCTGCACATTGATCGCACCAGCTGAATCATTAAAAATGTTTGAAAAACTCATAATTGATACAAACGCTGGAATCGCCCAAGGAAGCAAGAAAATCACTCCGAAGAAGCGCTTACCTTTGATGAAGTTTTGATTAGCAATTACTGCGGTGGCAATCCCAATAATAATTTGTAACGTGGTTGCACATACGGTCCAAATAACGGTCCAACCAAAAACAGCGTTGAAGGTTGCCCGGTAACTACTCAAGAAGAACATTGATGTGAAGTTTTTGAACCCAATCCAATCCAATAACATAGCTGGTGGAATATGCGCAAAATCATAGTTCGTAAAAGCCATCAGTAGTGTAACCAATACTGGGAACACAATCGTAAAAACCATTAAAATATAGGCCGGTGTGGTTAATAAATAAGCAAAGCCACCATCTACTAAACTCGCACCTAACTCTTTAAACGTATGGGAGACCTTTTTACCATTATTAATTAACTGTGCAACGTGTTTCGCATCGTAAAGGTTTGCAATATAAAATACGATAAACACAATTGTCAATAGAATCTGCAACGTCCCATAGATCATCATGAACAAAGAGTTGTCTTCCATTGAGACTGAACCCAATGTGACTAAATTGGCAAATGCGCTAAAGCCCCCGAAGATGAACTCAGCAATAAATGCCAATAGAATAATAATGAAGCCAACACCTTTTATGGTCTGACCGTTATACAGCTGACCGAGCCCGGGAATAATTGACAGGCGTTGCGCTTTCTTTACATCCTTGACTTGCATGTCGCCCGCACCCCTTTCCTAAATAAATTCTAAATATCGTGCATTTTTCCTTTTAAAAAGGCTGAGACAAAACGAATTTTGTTTCAGCCCCCTTAAATTACAATTTTAATTACTTATCATACTTTTGTGAGATATTAGTTAAGATCGTCTTTTGCGCTTTATTAGCAGCTTGCTTTGGTGTCATCTTGCCGCTAGCAGCATTGGTAACCATCGTTTGTGCTGGTGTCCAAACTTCTGACATTTGTGGTAAGTTGATCAAAGGAACATCCTTGTCGTATTGCTTTGAAACGGCCGTAGCCATGTCATCGCCAGTACTTACAGCTTCCTTACGAGCAGCTGTGTTTGCTGGAATTTCACTAGCAGACTTGTAAAGCTTGTTTTGGTTAGTCTTGTTAGAGATGAAGTCTAACCAAGCTTGTGCAGCAGTCTTATGCTTAGAGTAGTTTGAGATTGCCCAAGCTTTACCACCGGCAAACGCTTGATAATCTTTGCCGTTATTCAACTTAGGTAAAACAGCAACACCATAATCGATATTAGACTTCTTGTAAGTTGCAGCCATCCAAGGGCCATCAATAACAGCAGCAGTCTTATTAGACGTAAATTGTGAGGTCACAAAGTTTTCGTTAGAAGTGACATTTTGCATCCCACTTGGCCAGTACTTCGTAAACCACTTCGTCATGTAAGTTAAACCTTCAACGGCGCCAGAATTGTTCAAGCCCATCTTCTTGGCGTTCGTATTGCCATCAGCAAAGACGTAACCACCATAACCTTTGATGACACCAAAGGCATTGTAGAAGTTTGTCCATTGAGTCAAGAAGGCAACTGACTTAGTCTTATCATTAGCGTAAGCATACTTCTTGTCAGAAGCTAACTTTTCAAGTTCCTTGAAGTTCTTAGGTGCAGTCTTGATTAGCTTCTTGTTGTAGTACAGAACGTCAGATTCGATCGTTACAGGCGCTGCATAAACCTTATTCTTATAAGTAACAGATTTCTTCCCCGTTGCGTTGTAACGACCACTGGTCAACTTGACTGTTGATAGTTGACCTTGTGACGCCATTTGACCAACCCGGTCGTATGGTGCCATTAAAACATCAGGACCCTTGCCGGAAGGACCATCCAGCTTCAAAGCATCGTCTTCATCAAGCATGGCCTTGTATGAAACCTTAACCTTAACGTTGTACTTCTTTTCAAACTTTGGAATCACCGATTTCATGTATGACTTATATGAAGGATCCGCTGAAACCTTTAACGTCTTGTCCATCTTTGAACTACTAGATGAAGATTTACTATTACCACAACCTACGAGCGTGAGTGCTAAACCAGTGGCTAGGGCACCCATCCCCAACTTTTTCCAAGTACTCATAGTGCTTCCTCCTTGCGAAGTATCTTAATTCATTTACCATAATTTATTATGCAACTGTGCAAACGCTTTCGCAAGCGTTTTCGTAATGTTAACGTTAACAGAATCATACCAAAAATAAATCCTAACGCTTAAAAACGTTAGGATTTATTGGTCCATCAACCTTTATACCAATTTATATAAAGATTGATAAGTTAATTAAAATACATCACATGATTTATATATACCAATTTTAGGATAATCATGCACTCACATTGCTTATGCCGATTTAACGACTAAGCTACTCCAAGCTGGTAACGTCACTTGGCGTCCCCTATATGTTGCACCACCCTGTACAAGCAACACTTTACCACCAACAAACGGCAACAGATACGTTTGCGCTTGCGCACTTAAATTACAAACTATCGCTGCTTGTTTTTGACCATCATCAATGAGGTAGGTAAAGAGTTGTTCAGCACTTCCGAGCATAATGAACTGACCATTAGTAAAGGGTGCGCACTGCTTTAGCTGCAGCAACTGTTGATAATAGTGATAAATACTGTCGGGGTCAGCGATTTCTGCTTGCGCATTCATGTCATCAGTATCACCATGTTTCCATGGTAAGTGGTCAGAGAAACCATGATAAACCGTATTGTCCCATTGCATGGGGCCGCGCCCCGCCATTTTATGAGTTTGATTCAACATCCGCATGATTTCCACCTTAGACTTACCAGCGGCTTGAGCGCTCGCAACAAAGGTGGGTACCGTCTGGTCTTCAAAGTCCGCAATATCATGATAACGGATATTTGTTAATCCTAATTCTTCCCCATAATAAATAATGGGAATGCCACGCTGCAAATACAGGGCCGTCGCTAACGCCTTGGCACTTGCTTGCGGATAATCAGGATCACCGTAACGCGTGGCGACCCGAGCCATATCATGATTATTCCAGTAAAGTGTTGGTAGACTGGTGTCTGCTAAAGCCGCTTGAATACCGACCGTATTTTGCTTATAGGCCGTCACATCCATCGGTCGGGGCTGAAATGTGTCGGAGAAGCTCGGATCATCCTGGGTATTGTCGTCCGCAAAAGTTCTGAACGTAATCACTTGATCACACTCATCCGTACCTGGTGTCGTATAGTCGACCATCAAATGGGGGTCAGCGGATGACGCTTCACCGACGACGTACGTATCCGGGTGCTTAGCTTTGATTACGGCGACAAAGTCGTGTAAGTACTGATGCACTTTCGGTAAGTGGGCATAAAACATATCGCTAATGATGGGTGTCGAATCACCAGTCCGATTTGGATAAGTTTGGCGAAAATCTGCTTTAGCCAGATGAATAAACGCATCTAACCGGAGACCATCAATCCCCTTTTCAACCCAAAACTCAGCAACATCACGCATCGCCTGTTGCACTGCCGGATTCTTCCAATTGAGGTCCGGCATCCGTTTATCAAACAAGTGGAAATAATACTGTGAGCCGCCTGCCGGATCCTTCGCCCAAACACTGCCACCGAAAAATGAGCCCCAGTTGTTTGGGCGCCCACCATCGGCTGCGGGATCTTGCCATAAATAGTAGTCCCGATACTTACTCTGTGGATCAGCGAGAGCTTGCTTGAACCATGGATGCTGATCTGAAGTATGATTCAAGACAAAGTCAAAGATAAGATACATGCCGTGCTCATGGACCGTTTTAATGAGCGTCTCAACGTCCGTCATGGTCCCTAAGCTCGAATCAACTTGGTAGTAATCCGAAACATCGTAGCCATTATCAACCTGGGGTGATTGATAAATTGGGTTTAACCATATCGTGGTAATCCCAAGTTGCTTCAAATAGGGAATCTTCGCGGTAATTCCCGGAATATCACCAATGCCATCGTGATTACTATCGTTAAAACTCTTAGGATATATTTGATAAATCGTTTGTTGATCATACCAATGCTTGCTCATCTATCCAGACTCCTCTTTAACGGGTCGATTCAGCCACCGACAACCGTGAATTAATGATGATTTTTTCTTGATCATGCCGCCCGCGAGAACGATCAGTATGGTTGATATTAGCCAATAATAGCCGTGCAGCAGCTCGTCCCATTGCTTCAAGCGGTTGCTTCATCGTTGTCAACCGTTTGGCTGCAATCTGATTTAATAACACGCCATCAAAACCGATAATGCCATATTCTATGGGAACGCGACCACCTTGATTAATAATTGCCGTTTCAACGCCGATCGCCAACCGATCACTTGCACAAATAAACGCCGTATTACGTGGAAAACCAGACCAATGGCTCTTCACATACGCAGTTGCAACGTGTGAATGATTGGCTAATCGAATAATCTGAGCGCTAATATGATGTGTCGTGACGTACTCTCGAAAACCTCGTTCACGATCTAGCTCAAACGGTTCGGCAATAGCGATACCAATAAAGACAAGATGCGTATAGCCCTGTTCCGCGGCATAACGTGTACTTTCCCAGACCGCCTGATAATTATTAGTATCAACGTAGTCGTATCCCTGACGATTGCTACCAACAAAGACGACTGGCTGATTAAGACGTTCGACCCATGCGTAATCGGCTTGCCGAATACCAGTCAAAATATAGCCATCACATTCGCCAACCTCATAGCTATTGCGCGTCGCAATCTGCAAGGCGTATTGATGTTGATTCAATTCATTCGCAATCCCCGCGAGCAACATCATGTAATAGGGTTCCGTCGTGTCCATGTCTTCAAAAATCGTTAATTTTACAACCCGGGTTCTCCGCCCTACTAGCGCTCGCGCTGCCGCATTCGGATGATAGTCTAGCTGTGTCATCACATTTAAAATCATCTCTCGAAGCTCAGGACGAACCTGTTCCGGATGATTAATGACTCGTGAAACTGTCATTTTTGAGACATTAGCTTTTTTCGCGACATCGTTTAGCGTTATCATAATCAAAATACCCCCCTAACTTACTACTGTAAGGACTTGATTTGGTGGACGGAATGGCGTTTAACAATTTGATGAGGCACAATTACTGCCGTTGATAATTCATCAGCAGGATGGTCAGCCATCGCAATCTTGGCCGCTTCTTCACCTAAACGCTGTGGAAAGACCGCAATCGATGTCAGCATCGGGTGCGCTAAATCAGAAAAAATGGAGTTATTAAAACCAATCAGTGAGAATTGTTTAACTTTCCAGTTCGGATCATTATGGAGAACCTGTTGTAATTTCAACGCCAACATATCATCTACGGCCACAAACCCGGTAACATCTGGATACTGTTCAAAAAACTTATGTAGTGTTTTAACACCCGCCGCATGAGTCTCAAACCGTTCTTCCAACATAATATTTGGTAACTGATTTTGCATCATTACACGTTGATAGCCAAGCATCCGATCACTTTGCACCATCCGTGATAAATCCGAATACAAAAACCCAATGCGCCGGTGTCCATGATCAATTAGATATTGGGCTGCATCCGTTCCGGCTTGGATATTATCATTATCAACATACGATGTTTTATTGACGTCTTGGTAAGGTTTACCAATCACAACGTATTGGACATCAAATTGCTTCAAGCGCTCAACAACTGGGTCATTTTTTTCAGAATACAGTAAAATAAAAGTTTTGATATGGCCTTGTGCAATCATGACATCAATATTATGCACCAGTTCATCACTTGAAATCCCCGTTGCTAGCGTTGTCATTGCGCCATTCTTACTACAAACTTCATTGATACCCCGAATCATCTCTAAGAAAAATGGGTTAGAAAAGATTTCGTGATGATCTACTGGTAGTACCACCCCGATTGTATTACTAGCCTTAGTTGCTAAATTCTGCGCATTAAAATCCGGCGCGTAATTTAACTCCCGCGCCGCTTTAATGACCTTGTCACGTGTTGGCTTACTGATAATCTTGCTACCATGCATTGCACGTGACGCTGTTGAAGGCGAAACACCTGCGCGCTGGGCAACATCTTTGATCGTTGCCATCATGATCCCCCCGATCTATTTGAATCCATCTCATTAAATATAAAACGTTTTCATCGTTATTGCAAGCGATTGCATAAACTTGCATTATTTATTTAATTATACTTTATAACAAAAAACTGCGCCCAACAAAATCGGCACAGTTGTGAGTATTTAACTAATAATTGTTTCCAGACCAGCTGCCAAAATACCACCAAGCAATGGACCAAACATTGGAACCCAGGCATAACCCCAATTAGCCAACCCTTTATTAGGAACCGGGAGAATCGTGTAGGCTAATCGTGGTGCCCAATCACGCGCCGGATTAATCGCAAAGCCTGTGGTTCCACCCAAGGTCTGACCAACGACAACAATGAGCAGCCCCACCATCAATGGCTTTAATCCCTGGGTAAAGTTACCGAGATTCAACAACACGAAGATAAAGAAGAAGGTCGCAATCGTTTCGCTTAGAAAATTAAATACCGGGTTACTGATGGCTGGACCAGTTGCAAAAATGCCAACTTGATTGCCATCTGCCGCCGTTTTGGCAGCTTGAAAGTGTGGGTAGTACTGAATAATAACGATTACCGCGCCGATAAAGGCCCCTAAGAACTGGCCTAATAAGTACGGCCAAACGTTAGCCATTGGCAAATAACCGAATAACGCAAAACCAACTGTCACCGCTGGATTTAGATGACCATCCGAACCAAATTGTCCGGCAACATAGACCCCAAACGTAACGGCTAGGCCCCACGCCAAGCAAATAAACGTCCAATTCTGATGGCGTGCATAATTACCCTTTAAATTCATGGCGGCACCACTACCAACCCCAAATACAATTAACACCATGGTACCTAAAAATTCACCTAAAAAACCGTGCATGTTTCGTCACCATCCTACTTGATTTTTAATGGCGCTAATTGAGCTTCGACATCCGCAAGTGGCACAGCCGCCTGTAATAGCGATGCGGCCGTGTAGGCACTCTCAATGAGTGCCGTATCATATAAATGGACCGTTTTATCACTCATTTCAATGGCCATTTCCAGATTCATTTTGGCACTACCAAGATCATAAAAGGCCAAGAGTTCATCCGCATGATTTGCATCAAACGCTTGTGTAATTTTGGTCAGGCTGGTTCCGACTTGATTGTCATCCGTACCACCAGCAATCGTAATCGAAACGTCCTGGGCAACTTGCCCTAACAAACGCTGAATACCTGCGGCAATTTCTGGGACGTGTGAAACAACTACAATTCCTAAACTCATAAGATTCCCTCCGTATCCAGTAACGTTGTAAATAAATAACCACTCGAGACAGCACCTGGATCAAGGTGTCCCACTGAACGTTCACCTAGATAGGATGCTCGCCCTTTTTTAGCCACCATCGGTTCGGTGCTAGCAACTGCATCATCGATAACATCCTGCGTCAATTCGCCCGCTTGGACCGCCTGAACAACCGGCGCCCACACATCAATCAGCGTCTTATCGCCGGTTGTCGCGCCACCCCGCTTTTCAATCCCAGCTAATGCAGCGGCCAACAATCCACCTAAATCGCTATCAATCTTACTTTGCTTTGCCATTTCTAAGAAAGCTGTTCCGTACAATGGTCCAGAAGCACCACCGACTTTGCTAATCAATGCCATCGCCGTTGCTTGAAATAGTTTAGTTATGTCTGCTGGTTGCGTGGCAAGTGCTGCCTTAACTGCTGCTAGGCCCCGAGCCATATTACCCCCATGGTCACCATCGCCAATCGGCGTATCTAATTCACTTAGGTAACTTTGGTGTTGTTCAATCTGATCAGCAAACTTATTCAGCCATACTGTTGTGTTCTCAACTGTTAACATTCTCAATTCCTCCTTATGACCACGCGATTGTTTTGACCGGGTACTGTAAGTAATCTAGCCATTGAGATTCAGCAACATCGAATATCGTCAGTGAAATACCGGCCATATCAATCGAAGTCATATAATTACCAACCTTCATAAAGGCCGGTTGAATGTGCCGTGTTGCCAGTTCATCCAACAAGTCATGGCAAAAGACATACTGATCCATCAATGGCGTCGCTCCCATACCATTAACCAAGAACGCATACTGATGATCTGACTGTAGGTGTAATTCATCATCTAATTTACCTAGCAATTCCTGAACAAGTTGTTTGGATGGCTTGATTTTTTCGCGCCGATAACCTGGTTCGCTATGGATTCCGACGCCAAACTCGATTTCATCATCTGCCAATTCAAAGCCAGGTTTGCCGACTTCCGGAACCGTCGCTGCGGATAATGCGACCGCAATCGTTTTAATCCGTGGTAAAACATGCGTTGCTAAACTTTCTAAATCATCCAAATCAACGCCTTGATCCGCGGCCGCCCCAAGTATCTTATGCATAAAGATAGTGCCGGCAACCCCGCGACGACCCTGAGTATATAAACTATCCTTAACAGCAATGTCATCATCAACGACAATCGATTTAACTTGAATATCATCTAATTCAGCCATATCTTTCGCCATATCGAAATTCATGACATCACCAGAATAATTCTTCACGACTAAGAAAACGCCCTTACCTTGATCGACAGCCTTAATTGCCGCATAAATTTGGTCTGGCGTCGGTGAGGTGAAAACCTGTCCTGCCACGGCAGCGCTGAGCATGCCAGGGCCAACAAAGCCGGCGTGGGCGGGCTCATGACCACTCCCGCCACCACTAACAATTCCAACTTTTCCCTGCATTGAATCTTGATCACTACGAACCATTGCTTCGGTATCCGGTAATTTAGTTAAATACTGAGGATAGGCACGTACTAACCCATCAACCATTTCGTCGACGACATTCTTGGGATCATTAATTATTTTTTTCATTTTTGTTGTCCTTCCTTTCTCGAATTAACACGTTAATTGTAAATGAATCCGCTTTCAAAAATAATGGACAGTTTCGTTATTTTGTCCGCCAGCTTCTGACAAGCATGGTCATTCGAATGCGTTATAATAAAATCAAATTAACAATATAAGAAGGTGTTCCCATGCAAATCATTAATGAACCTCAAAATGCCCTGAGTCAAGCAACTCAGGGCATTCAATGGGCCTATCCAAATTTAACATGGGTACCAAATACATTCGGATGTTACGACAGCAACTTTCAAGATGATCAGATTCCGTTAATTGCTGGTGGGGGCAGCGGTCACGATCCGGCACACTGGGGTTATGTTGGGCCTGGTATGTTAACTGCCGCAATCATGGGAACGGTTTTTCAACCCCCTACATCTCAAGAAATCGTTAAAGTCACAAAACAGGTGACACGCCAGCGTCGCGTTTTTTTCATTGTTAAAAATTTTCCAGCAGATGTTAGTGCGTTTACGGCTGCTCAACAACAACTGCAAAAGGAACATTGGCAAACTGGTCTATGTATTGTGGCAGACGATATTTCCGTGGATCATGAATCTTTAAAACAGCGCCGACGAGGAGTTGCTGGCACGATTTTAGTGCATAAAATTCTTGGTGCCGCTGCAGCTCAGGGGGCCTCTATCGCTGAATTGACCCACATCGCTGCCGCCCTAGTGCCAAACATTCACACGATTGGGGTTGCTGCTAGCGGCGCCCGCATTCCAGGACAGTCAACGGCATCGTTTAACTTGAATCCTGGTGAAATTTATTACGGTATCGGTATTCACGGGGAACCCGGTTATCGGCGTGAACCTTTTCAATCGTCAGAACGACTCGCACAGGAATTAATTAGTAAATTACGTCTCAACTTTAAGTGGCATGCTGACGACCATTACGCCGTTTTCGTTAACTCCCTCGGTGGGACAACGCCCATGGAACTCATGGTGTTCAATAATGATGTTCACGAATTACTCACCTTAGCCGCACTAACAATCGACTTCAACAAAGTGGGAACTTTTTTAACTGCTAACGGGATGCATGGGTTGTCATTAACCTTACTCAGCCTAGCCGACCCTGACTGGTTAACTGCTCTAAACCGACCCGTCAAAACTGCTGCTTGGCCTAACTAGTTCAAAATTTCGAGTGTCATTTCGATGGCCGCAATAGCGTGCTGAGAAAGCACCTCATAATCTTCAGGATGATTCGCAACGATATTATGCGTTAACGATTGTGCGATTCCCAAGCACAGCAACCAGATTAGGGCCGCCGTTTCTGTTGTATTGGCGTGCGTTAGTTCAGTCAATAACGTGGCTAAGTGGTTACCGACAAGTGCCGTCACGTCAATTTCATGCTGCGTGTTAATACATTCTGCATAAAATTGACGATTCGCATCTAACTCGTAACAAACTAGTTTAATAATGTCGATCCAAGGCAAATAATTCAGATTATGTTCAACCGTTTCAGTCAGGGTGTCATCAATAAACCAGGTTAATAATTCATATTTATCTTGAAAATAATCATAAAATGTTTGCCGTCTAAAATCGGCGGTGCTCATAATTGCCGTCACGGAAGTTCGGCTAAAGCCCCTCACTAGGACGACGTCATGAAAGGCTTGTGCAATTTTCTTTTTTGTAATGTATGCCATTCAAACGCCTCCATACTGCCTTTTATCAACATTGTAGCGATAACTGCAACCCATGTCCAACGGGAGCCATATTCCGGATTAATTGATCGCTAGGAGAAACGCTACATAACGTCATAGCGTTTCTCCTAGCGATATTTTTATATTACTTATAACCAATAATTTCAGGTCTAGTAATTCTCAACAAATTCCCCTAAAATACATTCAACACACTTAGGGGGCTTCAATTATTATGACATCATCACTCACGGTTCGGCGTATCCCGTTACTCGGTGCTTTAATTGCCATGCAACTTATCTTAGGGAGTTTACTGTCAATTCAACTATTGCTAACCAAGATATCCTTCGCGTTTATTATTATTGGTTTAACGGCCCGTTTATTTTCACCACTAGTTACAGCCGGCAGTAGCGCGATTTCCTCCCTACTCGGAATGCTGCTCTTCCCAAAGTTCACCTTTTTTCCTGGTTTTATCCTAACCGCTTTTCTGACTGGGTTAGTCTTTGGATACGCCTTTCAACATCAAACTTCACTGACGCGCGTTCTCGTCGCTAACTTTATCGTCGTCTTTATTCTCAATTTGTTTTTAAACAGCCTCTGGCTTCATCTCATGTACTTAACACCATGGTCAGTTTTGCTAACAACGCGCATGATACAAGAAGTCATAACCTACGTCTGCTACTCAGTTATCTTGATTGCCCTATTTAAGATTCCGATTCTGAACCAGCTCACCGCACGTTTTAAGTGACGGTGGTCATTAATTATTTCGTTAATTAAGTAATGACTGGTGGTACTTAATTTAAAGCTAAGTAAAAAACCAAGGGCCACAGTACATTGCTGTGACCCTTAGTTTTTGTGCAAACAATTGATTGTCATACGACCCCGTCAGACCTACCAACAGTGCCGAACTCGACTTCGTATTAATTTAATGCTGCCACCATTCCGGCCAAAAATTCAGCGGCACCGCCCACGAAAATTTGTTGTGAATGCTTGAAGATTGGCGCTTGTTCATCCGTATTCACAGAAAGAACGTGTTGCGCACCAGCCATGCCAGCCAAGTAATCATCATCACCAGCGACGCCAATGTTGATCAAGACTTCTGGTGCAACCGTCACTGCTGAGGCACCAATTTGTTGCTCAATGCTAAATTGTTCCATAGCCGTTAGCGGCTGGGTAACAGCCAATGCTGCACCAATCCACTTGGCCAATTGTTGGGCTTGAAGCAATACTGCCGGTTCCATCGCGCCTCGACCTAATGCCACGACGCGTTTCGCCGTAGCAATACTGCCGACATTGACTGGCACATCCCTAGTCAAATTCAAGCGTTTTACGACCCGATGTAGGTCGGCCACGACTAGGTGCTCAGGAGCTGTGTGGGGTCCCGTTGTCGGGACATCGGCCACTTCGTCATTCAGGCTCGTCGTGGCAAAAGTCAACGCCAATTGCGTATCCGTGCCAACAATCAACGGTAGTGTCGCCACGTCATTTTGCAAGGCACTTAACGGCGAGTGTTGCGTATAGGCTAGATCACCGATCAATGGCATCAAAATTTTAAACGGCGCCAAGGCATTTTGGCTGGCAAACATTGCCGCCAATTGCGCTGCGTCTGTAAATGGGCGCTCATCATCGGCCTGTTGGGCCGCATTGTAGACACTAGTCTGTAAGGCGGCCGTAATCGCCATTGCTGGCGCCAAGGCAGTTAACGGCGGCTGTTCTGTCAGCGCTAACTGTCGTGCCTGGTCTGTGGCATGTTGCCATATTCCCGCTGTAATCGCCCCGGCAAATAATTGCCCCAAGCTTTGCGCCCGTTGCATCACTCGTTGTCCTTGTCCCAATTGACCGATTTGATCAGCGGCCGTAACCGGGACATCGGTGAGTTGAACATCCGCGATGGTCAATCCGTGTAACCCTAAAGGGGTTATTGGTTGGCTGACCGTGACGCCTGGCTGATCAGCACTAATAACAAAGGCCCCTGTAGCATTCGGTGGTGTCTGTGCGAGAACTAAATACTCAGTTGCCTGTGTAACATTCAATACCGTTTTAACCGCACCGGACAGTTGCCAGCCAGCTGTTACCGGCGTTGCTTTGACGGTACTACTAGCCATGACTTGTTCCGGTAATGCCGCGAGTCCAAAAACACCTGATTGTGCACAATACCGTTGGCGTTGTTGCGGGGTTCCAAACGTTAATATTGCATCCTCAACTTGCCAACTACTGGCAAAACTCATAGCGAGCCCAGCTGAACTTTGCGCCAGCGCTAATGTACTCAAAACCCGTTGGCTCAGGCGGTCATCTGGTAGTGGATCGTCCAAAGCCAATTGCTGGGCAAGCGTTGTCAGTGTCGGTCGATCGACTTTCCCAGTCGACTCCATCTGCATGGCGAGTCCCATCAATTGCTCACGTGCCAGTGCCATCAACCGTTGCCACAATCCCGTCTGTCGTGCCGTTAAATGTAATTCCATTCCGATCCCTCACTTCATCCGTCATCTATTAAGTCTAACTTACCACATTTTTAGCCTGCTAACGAAAAAAGCGAATAAACATTATCACTATTAAACGCTGCCGAATCCACCGGTCGAAAAACAGTCGTCCGGATTAAACATCCGTCGGCTGTCTAAGATACGTATTATTACTGCTGGTCATCTAAATCCGCCGCCATAAACCCATGTTCTAAAATCCCCATGTAGGTTTTTGCGCGACTGACCACCCATTCGATATCGGCCATCGATTCAACTTGATGATTCTCACGCATATAGGTCTGAAATTCCATAAAAATCTGATTGTAAACACCCATAATCAAAGCAATCGTTGCATCACGATCAACATCCGCACGCAGCGTCATTTTATCCAGCACCTGACTGATCATTTCCCGGGAAATAGTCATCGACTTAGTATACAGGATCTTCATTTGTGCCTGTATCTTTACCGGCAAGCGCTCCAGCGCGCCATAGGCGTCAATCAAGACCTTCATTTCATCCGGGTGGTCTTTACCAAACGCCGCCTTGTAACGCGCACTCCGCACCATCAACGTGACTAGGTCATCTGGAACATCAAAAACTTGTTGATTAATGGTGGCAATAATCGTGTCAGTAGCAAGCTGAACAGTGGCCAAATACAAGCGCTGTTTGCTACCGTAATAATGAAATAATAGGCCCTTAGACACCGTTGCCGCGGACGCAATCACATCCGTTTTAGCATCTCGATAGCCACTGACGGCAAAGGTGTGCATGGCCGCGTGCATAATACGCTCGACCTTCGCCGGGTCTTTAGGAACAGGTTGTTTTACTGCCATGTCACGCACTCCTTTCGTTTACTGAGCTAGATCACGCCGCCGATAACTTAGTGCTGCTACTACTAATATTAGCACAGTTAATAATAGGCACCAGCTACTTGTCGTTCCATCTAAGGGCTTGATTGGTACCTTGTTAACAAAGCCAAGGGGCGTTAAACGGCGTGCCCATTTTGGCAAATCAATCAAATTACCAAGATACAATGAGAAGAAGGCGTAAAATACCCAGATCCACGCAGCATACCGCCATTTAGGTCGCCAGCCCGCTAAGGCACTCGTCACCGCTACCATCACTAACATCGCCGGTGCATAGGCCGCAAACACGTGCCAATAGGTCACCCAACTGATGGGCTTGACCATACTCGTCAGGCCCATCAAATACATACCACTTAGACCGGCAAGTAAAACGAGCAGTCCCGTTACGATTGCCCAGCCGGTATAGCTTGCCCACACGTGCCAACGTGATGTGGCCGTCGCATAAACTTGATGTAGATAGCCTTTTTGTTCATCATTGACCAGTTTGAGCATTAACTGTACTGCTGGAACCAGTGCAACGATCACCATGACGATAGCCAACACAGCAATGAAATTTTTGACGATCAAGCGATTCGCTGCTGCTAAAGCTGACGCACCTAGCAGTTGTTTGATCATTGGATTGCTCTTTGCCAGATCGCCAATCGTATTAAAGACGGACGCATACGCGGCACCTAAGATAAAGTTCCCTAGTAGCCATGCAATAATCAGACCATGTGCCTGCCGCCATAATAGGGTCACGGGACCCCGCAATAAACCACTAGCCTGTCGCCGACCGCGCCGTGGTTCGACTAAGCCCGCGCCCAAGTCCCGATAAGCATTAAGAGCTGCAGCCAAACTTGAACAACCAAGACCCAGTAATACATACAGGCCGATTGGTAACCAATCATTGGTTTGATACGCATCTAATTTTTCAATCCAACCAAAGGGGATCCACCAAGTCAGGTCTGGACGGTTAACATCCGTGCCCATTCGTGCAACGTACATGACGCCCAGTAGCAAATAGCTCAGCATCGTCGTACCACTCGCACTAGTCATTACCTGTGCAAGTAACAGCGTCAACATTCCAAAAGCCCAGCCTAAGCCCCCTAAGCCCAGACCAATTAACCAATTACCTGGCGTCGTCGCTCCCGGAAGCTTGGCGACGGTCAGCCCGAGGGCAAAAAGAAAACCAATCAAACCATTTAGCGCCGTTAACTCAGCTGCCCCGGCGAATAGTGGTGCTAACCGACCGACCGCGTGGGCACGCACTAGCTCTAGCAGGCCATCATCTTCATCCCCGCGCGTCGTAACCACGGCCACCATGATATTCATCACAATCATGACGATGGCCATAAAAACCACCATTTCAGTTGCAAACACCTTGGCCGTCGTATATGGCGATTTGGCCGAAAACGCACCAAATAAGGAAATCATCGCGGGCGTTTTAAGCGTTTTGACAATTTCATTCAGTGCCATCTGAGTGCCATAAATACCATCAAACTTCGCGGCGATGGCCGTGAATAGCCCCGTCAACACGACGACCCAAATGAGCAACTTTTTCCAATCTCGTCGTAAGTTGAACCGTATCAGTAATCCGGTACGAGCAAATAGTTGTGTTGCCATCAGCATCACTTCCCCTTCACCGGTTGTTGTTCGGTCGTGTAATAGCGCATGAATAAATCTTCTAACGTTGGTGGGGTCGTTGTTAAGCTGATCAGTTTCCGACTCGCCAAGTACTGCACTACCGGCGTCAACTGGTCAGCATCGACGGCTAGACTGACGTGGTTATCTCCGTGGCGCGCTGTGACCCCGTGAACACCAGCTAGGGTGGTCAAGTCAGTCAAAGGCAGTCGTGTTTGCACATCGACCGTGGTTCGGGTCAAGTGCCGCATCTCAGCTAACGACCCCGTTTCAACAATCTGTCCCTCACGGATAATACCGATGCGATCACACATTTTTTCCACTTCTGACAGAATATGGCTAGATAACAGGACGCTCTTCTCTCGCCGTTTTAAAGCCAATACTTCATTTTGAAACGTCTGCTCATTTAGCGGATCCAGTCCGGACGTTGGTTCGTCAAAAATATATAGATCAGCATCCGTTGAGAGTGCCGCAATCAAGGCCACCTTTTGCCGATTACCTTTAGAATAAGTGCGCGCTTTTTTACGCGGATCCAGTTCGAATTGTTTAATTAGCGCGTCCGTCTTAGCCGTATGCTGACCACCGTTTAGTTTAAGAAACAAGTCAATAATTTCCCCACCACTTAGATTAGGCCATAAATAAACATCGCCTGGCACATAAGCAATTCGCTTATGAATCGCCACACTATCCCGCCAGACATCGCGACCAAAAATCGTCGCCTGCCCACCACTAGCTTTTAAAATTCCAAGTAGTACCCGAATGGTGGTTGATTTACCAGCACCATTCGGACCGATAAAGCCAAAAACTTCCCCCGCGTTGATTTCAAAATTAATATCCTTGAGAGCCTGAAACTTCCCGAAATGCTTTTGCAAGTGACTAATCCTTAATAACGGTTCTTTATCCATATGACTCACTCCCATCCTTCAAATTCGAGCATCTTATTGTTGATGCTGCAATCATAGGCGCCGTTGACTAATAAGTCAATGACTAGCCAGTCAATCAGTTAAAAATTTTATTTTAAACATCTAATCCGCTTGAAACTGGCTTCTGAGGATAGTCAAGTCAACAAAAAAACTGTTTTGGCGATAAACTTTACTCGCTAAAACAGTTTTTTGACATCTGAATTTCTATGGCAGAACCAGAAAGATATATCGTCTTCATTAGCCACTAGAAGATAGTTGGGACTAACCCACCATCCGCCCGCAATGCTTCACCCGAAAAACTGCTAGCAAACGGACTAGCGACAAACACTGCTAACCGACCAATTTCTTCCGGCCGAATCAAACGCTGAATTTGTGATAGTGGTCGATGATTAATCATAAAGTCATGCTCCCACTGATCCTTTGGCAAATCTGAATCAGCATACATATCATCTAACATTTTCTGAACACCTTCTGTTAATGTCGAGCCGGGCATAACCGTGTTAACCGTTACGTGGCTGCCAACTGTTAACTTCGACAGACTCTTCGCTAAAGAAAGGTTCATCGATTTAGTCATCGAATATTGGGGCATTTCCCCCGAAGGCATAACTGCTTCTTCACTCGCAATAAAGATAATGCGTCCAAAATCTTGGGCTAACATTGCAGGTAAATAATGTTTTGCCAACCGATTGCCAGACAACACGTTCACTTTAAAGAAGCGTTCCCAGGTTGCATCGTCAATCTCATCGTAAGCCATTGGCCCAAAGATTCCCATATTGTTGACCAGTACGTCAACCGTTGGAATTTGTTGAAACATTTTGTCAGCTTGCTGCGGATCACTAATATCATACGGTGCCGCCACTGGATGAGTTGTTGGGTATGCCGCTGCGAGTTCATCCACAACCGCTGCCACCGTATCTGCGCGGCGACCATTAATGACCACATCCGCGCCTTCCTTGGCAAATGCTACCGCAATTGCCCGTCCGATTCCCTTAGTCGAACCAGTGACCAAGACCCGTTTTCCTGCCAATCCCATTTCCATGCTCAAAGTTCCTCCGTTCTAATTTAAATTGCCTGTTAATTTTAGCTAGTTCGATCAATAAACACAAATAATCGGTCCTCACGGGTATTAATCTAACTCGTTTATTTCCCGGGTAATAATCGCAAAAAAAGCACACCAGTCTCCTGGCATGCTAATTATGTACGCATCTTAATCCGCGCTTGATTTCGCATATTCTTCTAACACTGGCATAACGTAGCGTTGTTCTGCTTGCTTACGTGCCATGATGGCATCATCCATATCAGCAAACTGCTGATTCAAAACTAAGCGGCCCCGATACATTAACCGTGCGACCCACTTCTGTGAGCACCGATCAAAGGAAACACCAATGACCCCGCTCCGATTCCGGCTATTCGGTTTCAATCGATCGACCGAAGTTCCCTGATAAAGCGGTAAGTTATCACTACGTCCCATATTTTTACGGGTTTGCGGATTTTCAAAAATATTCTTTCGACTAACATCTGCCCGTAAACAGCCGCAGCTCTTCGTAATCCCTTTCCGTAACCGATAACTATCGACAACTACTTGTCGTCCACATGAACACTGACACAACCACCGTGCATTACCATTCGGCGCACTTTCAGCCCGTTCGATAACGGTCAAACGGCTGAAAGTCTCACCAGTTAAATCCTTAAGTCGCATCAAAATCACCTCACTAAGCTTTCTGTGTAATCAGCTCAATTGTCTTCAACACAATCGAGCTTGTACTATTTAAGTTAACCCGATTATATGAAATATTTGTGACGAATAAAAAAACTTTTATAGTAAAATTCGCACAATATCCATTAATTTCCAGCTGATTAACTAACACTCAACCTATTCCAGCTTTGTCTTTTATTTAGAATACTACTATTATGATTATATGTCACTTTTTATCATTTATATTATCATCAGACCGGTAAACACAAAAAAAACGTTAGTCTCAGAATAGTCTAACGTTTTATATGTTAATTGTACAAACAATTATTGCCAATCACACAAACCAGCCCAGTGGCGCGAGCCCTAACCAGCTCAGAACGTTGACGTTAGTGTCAGTCGCAATGAACGGTCGTAAAGTCTGTTTGATTTCTGCCGCGTTGGCTAGCGTTTGTAGATCATACCAATACTGGCCCTTTTTACTATGACCAACTAAGGTCCACCGACCTAACGACTTTAATGCCGGTTCCTCGGTGTCAAGATCAGCAGTCAATGCGCTCACAAAAACGTGCATCGTCGGCATCCAGGCCCCGTCGTACTGTTCAGTGTCACGCCGTAACTGGCTGATTTGATTCTGCAAACGATGTGCCGTCCGATACAGTCCTAATACCGCGAGAAGTCCTACTAATAGCATTAGCATCCAGACGCCTATTAAATCTGTATCACCCCGATGAAGGATCAGTATCAAAAACAATCCCCATACCACAACCCCTGCATAAAGACTGAGGTTGATCGTATTCATCGCCCGATCACGTAACTGCAAAGCTACTTGCAAACGAACCTTAGGATCAGTTGGCGCCATTGTCGTTTGCTGTAATGCTGGTTGGTCGCTGCCGGTATACACAATCTGAACATCTGGTTGCTGTACTTGCACTTGGGCAAGAACTTGAAACGCGCTGTTACTGTTGCTCATGTCAGCCGCGACTGCTTGTGGCACATACTCACTAAAGACCCGATAAATCGTCGGCACTTTTTTAAACTGATACCAATTTCCATGAATGGCCATCAATAAATAGCGTCGCTGCGCTTGCGCATTCAGCCATGCCAACTCCTGTTCAGAACCTTTGATCAAAAATCGATGCCGCCACATACCTACCACTTCCATTTTAAAAGTTTAAACAAATCCAATTGGTGCCAATCCCAACCAACTTACAATCGATACAGAAACGCTATCTCCCACAATTGGCTGTAGCGATTGCTTGATTTCCGTGGCACTTGCCAGCGTCTTCAAGTCGTACCAGTACATCCCGTGATGATCTTGACCGACGTAAGCCCACGCCCCTAGACCTGCCACTTTTTCTGTATCCAGCTCGGTGGACATGTTTTTCAAGAAAACGTGCATCGTTGGCCGCCAAGCATCATCATATTGTTGCGTAATGACTCGCAGCGTATTCGCCTGTTTATGCAGCCGACTTGCTTGCCATGCAGGATAGAAGGTAAATAGCAACCATGCTAGCATTCCCCAACTGGCCACGTTATCACTCACATTCAGGCTAATCACGATCACGGCCAGTATCAGACCAACCACTAACCTAATATTCATAACATTTAACAAGTGTCCCCGTTGCGCCAGTGCAATTTTCAACTGCAACGGTGCGTCCTGACGATCCACTCGCGCCCCCTGCAACTCAGTCTGAGCCGTGCCCGTATAAATCACCTGTACGGCTGGTTTCGTCAATTGTAGCCGTGCTAACAATTTGAACGGTGTGTGCTGGTCGTCGATTTCAGTTGCAACATTACCGCTCACATATTCACTAAAGACTTGATACCGCGTCGCCGTTTTTTGAAATTGATACCAGTTCCCCCTGATACGCCGCAGTAATTGCCCGCGTTGTGCCTGCTGATTGAGCCACCGTAATTCCTGCTCTGAGCCTTTGACCGCCATTTGATAACGCCACATATACTCACTTCCCCGTTAAATTAACCCGTTACAATCCCGCCTGCTCACAAATCTGATTCAATAATTGCAGTCGTTTTCGTTCAGCCGCCAAAACCGATTCACCACTCCCCGTGATTTCATAGGTATGCACGTCATTTTCGTCGACTCGTTCCGTCATTAAATAATCCTTCGTCATGGCATGCAAATTCGTAAATAAGGTTCCTAATCCTAGCTGTAGTTGATTATTGGTCATTTCAGCGATCTTTGCCGGAATCGCTTCACTGGTAATCGGCTGGCGAACACTGACTAACACTAAGAACGCTGCTTCCGTCATTGGTTCATACTTATCAATTAATCGTTGATAAAAGTTAGCTGGCATATTTTCATCCCCCTTAATCAGATTATTGAAGCGCTTTCTTTTTCAATCAATTTAATTATGGGCCACCGTTTTCTTGAATGCAACTCCCCAGAATAATTCCCACAAAAAATCGGTAGCCACTGATTAACGCGGTTACCGATTGCTTTAATGAATTTGAACATCCGCTACGACCGTACTTGTCTCATATGGGAAATGTGATTCGGAGACTTCAAAGGGTTGACCATCATCCATGTAACTAATCTGATTAATTACCAACACGGGATCATTCAGAGTCGCGCCCATTGCGGCAACGTCATCAGCCGTCACTCGGGCTGCCGAGATAATACGGTGTGAACCCGCGATTTTCTTGCCACTATGTTGCTCTAAATAACCGTAGACCGAGCCTTCGAGGACTTGCTTCGTCAACGTCACGATACTCGTTGGCATAATCGTATGCTCATACGCCCACACCTTGCCATCAACGTAGCGGGTCCGCCGAATAACGTACACCGGATCCATCTCATCGATTAACAACTGTTCCGCTTCCCGCTTAGTAGGCAAGCGAGCTTGTAATTCCAACACTTTACTCGTCACCTTTTTACCGGCATTCGTTTGCGTTGTTCCCAGTGGCTTGTCTACCAGCGTTTCTTGGCGCCGTTCAGTCAAGCCAAAGTCCTTGCGAACAAAGGTCCCCGCGCCACGCTTGGAGTAAACCATCCCTTCAATAATCAGTAATTGAATGGCTTTGTGAATCGTAATTCGTGTCGTATCAAAAGTTTCAGCTAATTTATTCTGGTCAGGCATCAATTCGCCCGGCGTATATTTACCGGATTTAATGTCTTGTCGCAGACTATCCGCAATCGTTTCATACTTATAAGCCAAACTACTCACATCCCCTTCATCATTTGGTCTTGTCAACTAGTTTACCCCTTTTAGTAGCTAATTGAAATCATTTGTATATACTTTTATTGGCTTTGTTTAATTAACGACCAATCCAACTAATCATCAGCATCCGTCACTGACCGTATAGCCGAATGAATCAGCGCATTTAACCACCATTTAATCAGCTGTTCCCGATTTTCCGTTCAATCTCGATGTAACCGGCTACATCCGTTCGGTTTTACTTGCACCCCCACAGACTTTGGCGTATGCTTTAATAGTTAAATTCAGATTAGAAAAAGCTGTGACAAGATGAGTAAGCTAATTCTCGTGCTTAGAGAGTCGTATTTTTGGTGCAAAACGATGACGTGGTTAGTTGAAGATGGTCTTGAAGAAGCTACTGGGGCCCATCTCAGTCGGAGCGATCCGTTACGATCATGATAAGTCCCTGTGGGAAAATCTTGGTGGTAACACGCAAACGCGTCCTAGAAAGCATTCGCTTTTAGGCGCGTTTTTTTATGACCATAACTGATCTGAAATTAACGCCTGTCCGCTTTTATTAATGGTTATTAGAACTTATTCATTCTCAATACTTAAGGAGTGTTACACCATGCAAAACAAGCAATCCAATTCAATTCGTACTGTCGTGGCTACCGGGATCGGCGCCGCCGTTATTTTTGTTCTCATGAAATTTGTCGCCATTCCAACGGGTGTGCCGAATACCCAGGTTAACGTCGCGATGGGGTTTTTAGCCTTACTAGGTGCCATCTTTGGTCCCGTTGCAGCTGGTTTAGCCGTGTTCATCGGTCACGCCTTAAACGACTTCGTAACTTATGGTTCGCCTTGGTGGACCTGGGTCATCGTTGATGGTCTGATTGGGGTTGCCTTCGGACTAGCTAAAAATCGGCTCAAGATTGAAAATGGCGTACTAGGAACGGCAAAATTAGTCTGGTTTAACATTTACCAAATCATCGTCAACTTTATTGGTTGGGTGCTTTTAGCACCAACTGGTGATATTATTATTTATCATGAACCGGCCAACAAAGTTTACCTTCAAGGTGTCATTACTTGGATCGCCGATTCCATCTCAGTTGCCATCATTGGGACCATCCTACTAGTCTTGTACGCCCGGACGCGGACCCAACGTGGGAGCTTAACAAAGGAACGTTAATAACATGAGCGCACCCATCATTAGCTTTAAAAATTTCTCTTTTCAATATAATAGCCAAACGGAACCAACTTTACGTGATATTAATCTAGATATTTATCCCGGTGAAAAAGTGTTGATTGCTGGACCTTCTGGCTCCGGTAAATCTACATTAGGCCGGTGTTTGAACGGCTTGATTCCGCAATCCTATCCAGGAACAGTGACGGGCCAAGCAAGGATTGCTGGTCAAACCATTACTGAGAGCTCCATTTTTGCATTATCCCAAGACGTCGGTACGGTACTGCAAGATCCTGATAGTCAGTTCGTCGGTTTGACTGTCGTCGAAGATATGGCTTTCTCATTGGAAAATGATCAGCAGACCCAACCGGCCATGCGACAAGCAACTGAACAGTGGGCCCAAACTTTAGACCTCCAGGACTTATTGACTCACCGCCCGCAGGAATTATCTGGTGGGCAAAAGCAACGGGTCGCCATGGCTGGTGTTCTGATCGACAATAGTAAAATCCTATTATTTGATGAACCGCTAGCGAGTCTTGATCCGGCATCGGGTAAAGCCTCGATGGCACTCATTGATCAGCTGACTCATACGCAGGACCTGACCGTCATCATTATTGAGCACCGCATTGAGGACGTGTTACAGCAACCAATCGACCGGCTGATTGTCATGCAAGACGGCGCGATCGTCGCTAACGACCGGCCGGAAACGATTTTGCGGCAATCACTCATGACTCAACTCGGGCTACGCGAACCATTATACCTTTCAGCGCTCAAACTAGCCGGTGTTGATCTAGCAACTTGCCAACACTTGGATAACCTCCAAGCCTTACAAGTACCCGACCTCACCGCGACGTTGCAAAACTGGACCGCCGGCGTACAACTACAGTCGCCCACCGTTCATGACCAACCGTTACTCGCAATTGAGCACCTGACATTCGGGTACGATCCCGCCAAACCAATCATCAACGATATCACCGTCACGCTTCATCAGGGTGAAATGATTAGTCTAGTGGGTCAAAACGGGACTGGTAAGTCAACATTGAGCAATCTGATTACTGGGTTTTTGATGCCACAGTCCGGCAAAGTGCGATTTAACGGTCATTCCCTAGCTGACCAATCAGTCAAAGAACGTGCCGATCAAATTGGTTATATCCTTCAGGACCCCAATCAAATGATCTCTAAAACGATGATTTTTGATGAAGTTGCTGCCGGTTTGGTCCTCCGAGGTGTCGCTGACGATGAAGTAAAGCGCCGTGTCCAGGCCGTTCTGAAGGTCTGTGGTCTCTATGAGTTTCGCCACTGGCCTATTTCTGCGCTCAGTTTCGGTCAAAAGAAACGGGTCACGATTGCGGCCATCCTCGTATTAGAACCGGCCATGCTAATTCTTGATGAGCCTACTGCGGGCCAAGACTTGCAACACTATACTGAAATGATGACCTTCTTAACTAAGATCAATCAGGAACAACACATGACGATTATGTTGATCACGCATGATATGCACCTAATGCTAGAATACACGGATCGCACGATTGTGTTGGGCCACGGCAACATTTTGATGGATGCTCGCCCAGCCGATGTGTTGACCAACGCATCCATTATTCAGCAAGCTTCCTTAGCCAAGACAAGTTTATACACCCTGGCAGAAGCGCACCATTTAAACCCGACAGAATTCGTCGCAAAATTTGTTCAGGCTGAACGGGAGGCGCGCTAAGATGCAACATGAATTATTGATCGGGTACAACGACCGTCATACTTTTTTAAACCGACTTAGCGGTAGCACTAAACTACTCTGCTTTGTTGGCTTATCAGTTATCGGGATGATGACTTACGACACGCGTTACTTAATCGGGGTGATGATTTTTTCACTGATTCTATTCCGCTTTTCAAAAATTCATTACCGCGATATCGCGTTCGTGCTTAACGTTATTATTGGTTTTTCCGTTTTAAACTTAGTGATGGTGTACGTCTTTGCGCCTCATTACGGCGTCTCGATTTATGGTACCGAACACTTACTACTGGGATCTGCTGATCACTACTTTAACTTGACAGCCGAACAACTTTTTTATGAATTTAATTTGTTATTAAAGTACACGTTTGCCGTGCCACTCGCCCTGATTTTTCTCATGACGACTAATCCCAGCGAATTTGCTGCGAGTCTCAATAAGATTGGAATTTCTTATCGTATCAGCTATTCCGTAGCGATTGCACTACGTTACATTCCAGACGTTCAAGCTGATTACCGTACTATCAGTCTGGCACAACAGGCTCGGGGGTTTGAAATGTCGAAAAAAGCGCATTTTATGACCCGTATTCGTGGCGGCATTCAAATTCTGCTTCCATTGATTTTTTCAAGCTTAGATCGAATCGAAACCATTAGTCAGGCGATGGAATTGCGGCGCTTCGGTAAGGGAAAACATCGCACATGGTACATGGCCCAACGCTTTAAACGTAACGACTATCTGGCGTTAACGTTAGTTGCTCTGCTGATCATCCTCGGCATCGCCCTCTTTAAGGTCAACGGTGGCCGTTTCTGGAATCCGTTTAAGGCATAACGTTGCATCATAATTTTCCAAAAAACTTCGTCGACCATGCTTATCGATGAAGTTTTTTGTTTGCATCTACCTATCAAGCCTCACCTGACTTAACAACAGCAACAATCCCCTTATTCCACACGCACCATCCTGTTATGCCAAGATTAACTAAAACCAGCGACTTTAAAATTGAAAAAACAAATTTCAACCGCTAAACTGAAACTAGATCTTACAAAAAGTAAGCAAAACTAGCTTGAAAGGATGTTTTATTGTGACTAGTTTTAACGAACCACTCAAATTCAAATCTGGCGTTACACTACGCAACCGCCTAATGATGTCGCCCATGACGACGACTCAAAGCTTTTACAATGGTAGTATCACCCATGACGAAATCGACTACTACACACAACGAGCTACTGGCTTAGGTGCCGTGATTACGGGTGCTGCCAACGTCGAAGATCTCGGTAAGGGTTGGCATGGCGAGCTTAGTATCGCACATGACACGATGCTGCCCGGTCTAAGTGCACTTGCTCATGGCATTCAAAGTCAAGGTGCCAAAGCTATCGTTCAAATCTTCCACGCCGGTCGAATGACGCATCGAGCCGTCTTAAATGGCGAACAGATTGTCTCTGCCAGTGCCGTTGCGGCCCTTCGTGACGATGCGGAGACCCCACGCGCAATGTCGATTGACGAGATCCACGCAACGATTGCGGCATTCGGTGAAGCAACTCGGCGCGCGATTCAAGCCGGCTTTGATGGGATTGAATTACACGGTGCCAATACCTATTTGATCCAACAGTTCTTCTCACCACATAGTAATCGCCGCACCGATGAATACGGTGGTCGCACGCCACAAGAACGGTTCCGCTTTATTGATGAATTATTAAAGGCCGTCTTTGCAGCTGTTGACCAATATGCGGACCGGCCCTTCATCGTTGGCTATCGTTTCTCACCAGAAGAATTCAAAGAACCAGGTATTCGGCTTGAAGATACCCTTTGGTTACTCTCACAACTACGGGAAAGTCGATTAGATTACGTTCATGTCTCACTCAACAACTATGACCGTGTTTCACGAGACCCGCAGTATCAAGATAAATCCATCATGACCTACGTGCACGAAGCGTTACAAGGTAAATTGCCACTAGTTGGTGTTGGTGGCGTCCGGACCCGCGACGATGTCAAGACTGTGTTACAAACTGCCGAACTAGTCGCAGTAGGCCAACAATTACTTTATGATCCAACTTGGGCCGTCAAACTCGCTAAAAACGCTGACAACACCATGGTTACGGCACCATTTGAAGAAGCCGTTGAGGTCACACCACTTAGCCGGCCGCTGTATGAATTTGCAGCCTCGCGCTATCACAGCGTCATTAATAGTTAACCTGTCAGCCGAATTAAAAACGTCCACTGAAAAAATCAGTGGGCGTTTTTATGTTTCACGTGAAACATTTAGACTTTCAATAACCAATTCAGTTGTTGTAACGCACGCTGATGGTCACCTTGATATTGACGCGCAATATAGTAATAGGCTAACGTTTCATGGGCCGTTGCTTGCCGGTCGACGGGCAATTGATACTGTTGGTCAAAGACCTGTTCAAATGCTTCTAATGTCGGCGCAGCTGGCTGTTCACGCAAACAAAACTGTCGTAATTCCGATCTAGTCATCCGGTCACGGGCAATCGGTTGGCGGTCTTCATGCGCAGCCAAACGTTGCTGTAGTGCTGCTTGCATACCGGCATCCGCATTGTCCGCAAGCCACTGTTGAGTTTGTGGCATTGTCGTTTGCATGGCTAATTGTTCAAACCAAGCCAGCGACAATGATTGGCCCCACCGGGTCGTCAATAAGTGCTCCCAATCCGCACGTTGGGTCGCCTGCTGATGATACTGCCAGCCCCAACAACTATTGAAGACATCGTCATAAAAACGCGTCGTTTGTTGTTCATCTAGCTGTTGAGTCACCTGATTAAGTGCGGCAACGAACTGATGATCAAGCATGGCTAGGCGCCGAACTTGAATCTTCCCAGTCTGTCGATATTCAGTCACCATTTGCCCGAATTGATAAGAGTTCACCAAAGGGCGTTCGGTCGCTGGTGGCGTGATTTTTTCAAACTGTTGCTTCGCCATCGGTCGTTCCGGACGCATCACAATAATGGCCGCCAGCTGCTGTAAATAACATTGATAGGCGTGACTCTGGCGCAAGGTTTGCTCGGCCTTCACAGCACTTTGCTGCGCTTGTGCCTGGCGTTGTTGTTGATTAGTCACAATTGCTTGACGGGCCGCCCGCTCAGCCGCTTCAATCACCGTTTGTTCATCATGGACTAACCGCTGATAGGTTTGTTCAGCGGGCTTTAGTTCCTGTAATGGTAGCTGCTTGGTACGACGTTTTAGGTACGTCGTGACGGTTTGCGTCGTTGTTTGTCGCAACTTGCGCGCTTGGGGCGCTTGCTCAGCCGGTAATTGTGGTAGCCACGGCTGAGCAAACATGATCGTTGGCACTGTTGGTACAGCGGTAGTCAGCGTCTGATACTGGGCCACCGCATAAAAGTTATCTTCTGTTGTAATCACCATCAAGTAACGCGTTTCGGCGTTCATGAACTTTTTGACGCATTCAGAACCGACAATCAACTCACGATGATTATGCTTGTTTTGAACATGGTACTCATAACGAACCGGCTTATGACACAATTCGCAATGATGCCATGCTTGTCGGCTTTCATTCGGGTTAACAACGTACGGCAGACTCGCCAAAAGTTGCCACTCATGACTACAGTCGGTCAACCACTGTGCATGATCTTGTAAAATCAAGTTACGGACAGTCGGTTTCAAGAAATCACTGTCAGCCTTTACCGTTACGTGTGCGCGTAATAACGCACTAATTTGTTGGAGCGTGGTCCGCCGTCGAGCTCGTTCACTTAACAGAAAGAAACGATTTTCAGCGGGGGTTATTAAAGTTGTTGCTGCCGGCAATGCCGCCCACCCCTTTCAGTAAAAATACCGTTCTAGCATACCATAACTTTCCCATTCAGTGCGAACGTTAGTTCTAAAATCTCGGTCACTCTCATTAACCCAACGGTTACTCCCACCGCGGTTCGTTTGTTATCAAGCCTTTATTGATTGCATTCAAATTCACCCACTTTTTGATAATTTTATTGATATTACGATTGTTGCAAAGCAGTCAAGGTGCTAAACTATCTTCGAATCAAAAAAGATTCACTTTAAGGGGGATTTTGAAATGAAAAAATTAACATCAGTCGTTGCAACACTTGCTTTGGCATTACCATTGGCTGCCAGCCCGTTTGCCATGACCACCACGGCTAATGCCGCCACGGTAACCCCAAAAGCCACTACCCATGCACTCACTAAAGCGACCCACTTCCCCGCCATCACAATGCACGCGAAGGCCGCCACGACTTTGAATACAATTCACTTTGCCGCCGATCGGGCAATCGCCTTTGTTAGCCCGGCCAAAGCAAAACTCAGCACTAAAAAGACTTACACGGTAACTAAGACGATTACTTTAGCAACCGGCAAACATACGTCGGCCACATATTACCTCATTAGTGAACACGGTAAGGCCCTCGGCTGGGCTAAAGCCACCACGATGATTAAAGGGAACGCCCCGACCGCTAAATTAAAAGCGACCAAGAAAACCCCGAAGACTAAGTTGACAATTACTAAGAAGACCACCAAGCAGGCTGGACCTAAAGCCACCAGTGCTAAGAAAGCAACGCCTAAAATCAAAGCCTCTAAAAAGGTAATCAAATTGACAAAGCAGACGACCACCAAGGCAAAATCAACGAAGCTAACGATCAAGCACCCTAAGGCAAGTATCAAACCAACTAAAAAGGTAACGACTCTCGCCACTAAAAAAACGTTAGCCCAACCAACGAAAACTAAGAAGATGGCACCACAATTAATCAAAAAGACCGCCAAGCAAAACGCTAAAAAGGCACCCAAACTTGCAACCAAAAAGCATCTCACGGTCAAAACCACTACTAAACACACACCGTCTAAATTAACACCTAAAGCAGCTGCTAAAATTTGATCAACCACTAAATTGCTTAGCAACCTGATCCTGTTAATGACGGCGTCTCAACGAGCCGTTACTACTGATCGTGATGCACACTAAAACGCTCCCTATGAAAGTCATCTTTCATGGGGAGCGTTTTTACATCATGCCATCATCAGCATTAACCACTGACAGGCCAGCATTTAATTAATCAAACATCTTCTTAGTTGCCTTGAGCAAGGTCTTTGGATCCTTATCGTACCGTGGTGTCTTGACCAAGTTATCCATTGGGACCCCAGCAAAGTGATAAGCGGCAATCTCACCAGAGCGGACCGCACTCTGTTCCGTGAAGATCATCTGGTATGGTTGTTCCGCAAATTCACCCGTAAAGGCTAGGTTCGTTGAGTGCTTTGGTAAGACTTCTGGCCGATCAGACTTAGCCCGGTTATTAAAGAGTGCGGAAGCATATGGCATGTATACCGGAATATTGTTCACGATACTGTCCAAAATTTCCTTTTCCTTGTCCTTAATATTGCCTGGACCCGGATCTACTTTGGAAAGTTGACCAATTAATTCTTGAGCCATTTCCTTACCCGTCATCTTGATATACGGCTTGTTAACAAACTCACCTTGACGCCGTGGATACAAGAAGTAGCCCCACAGAACTGTTTCGTTTGGTTGCTGTGTCGTAAAGTGTGGTTGGTGGTGCACCACGATCGACATATTAACATCCTTTTGGTTCAACGGCGTAATTGGCGTAGTTGATAAGAAGGAGTTCAACGCATTCCCGGGTTCCTGGGTGGTGATCCGAACGATTTCATTTAAGAATAAATGATTCTTAGTCGTCAACGTGAAGCTGACCCATTCGCTAGCATTCCGATCGTTGAAGAACTTATCTGGCGTCCCTAAGTTATAGAACCGCTCAGTAGCCTTCTTCCACAAACTAGCACTAACACCATAATCCATATTTTCAGGAGCAGGCGTGTTGTAATCACCCATCGTTGCAGAATCGGTAATTGAACCGTTAGTGAAGATCACCGCTGTGTCCTCATCAACTTCAACTTCTTCCGTTTCGCCAGTCTGCGCATCCTCAATGACTAAGCCAGTCACCGTAATTTCGTCTTGCATTGGCGTGTCTTTAAATTGCCAATCCTTAACAATCTTATTATCAATGAAAGTCACACCTTGCCCTTGCAAGTACTTAATTAATGGCAAAATCATGCTTTCGAATTGATTGTAACGCGTCCGGTTGACACCAACTAAGTGTTCAATTTGTGTAAATTCATAAATCATTTGATGCATGTAACGCCGCAGTTCTTGAGCAGAGCTTTGCGTTCTAAAGGCAAAGGTTGTTTCCCACATATACCAGAAATTCGTTTGGAACATATGCGGATCATCCTTGAAGTACTCAGCAATCGAAACGTTGTCGAGCTTCGTTTCTTCACTATCTGGCATCATGATCAACTTAGTCAGCAAAGTCCGATCCTTATTATTGAATCCTAACTTACCAGCATTAATAATGCCTTTACCACCCTGCATCAAGCGGGCAATATCATACGTCCGATGTTTCGCATCAAAATCACGCGTATCTTCGGCCGCCGTCATCCCCGGTTCAGTTACCGATGGAATCCGGTCCAATAAATCCATTAAGTCAACGTACGTCCGGTAATTCAGCATCCGACCACCCCGGGCAACATACCCAGTCGTGTTAGCCATCGGATGATTCTTATTCCAATACTCATTGGTAAAATCAGTCGTGGCACCACCATCATTCGCACCGTGCATATCAACACCATAGAATGTGATGTCCTTACCATCCCAATGACCATCTTGAATCAAGTAGACCGCCGCAGCCATATTTGATAGCCCGGCACCAATCATAATTGCTTTACTTTTAACCATAAATAACGCCCCCAAAATAGGTAATTAGGTTCTGATAACGCTTACAAGTACATTATACAACTTGGATAGTGATTGTCTAGTTTGAACTGAACTTTTTTGTTTTCTTGCCGCTTTCTTAATATTTGCGCTAGTCAACCAATTTCTGCCCATAGCGTAACACCATTTGATGACTTTTCTCCAATTAAACACATTGCCTTTAACAAATATTACATTTTTTCAAGCGGCTCATTCCCACCACAAGTTCTGCCATTTATGTATGCAAAAAGCGAGCCTTGACAAATGCAGACGGCTCGCTTTTTATTTTGACTAACCGTTCAAATTAACGAATAGTTCCTGTATATTGAAAATCATCGGCAGTGGGATCTTGTAGAAAAGCCTTCAAATCAGTCATGTTCTCAATAACCGCTTTGCCGGACTTAGCCAGCATCACATTAAACGTGCCATCAGCTAACGTTTCACCATAGTAAGCAACGGGGATATCTAAACCATATGCTGTTCCAGTTTCCCAAATAGTTCCCGTGTCAAAGCCATCAACCACGGCGACAACTAACTTGGCCCGTTTTAAATGGTCCACATTGTCCGTAAATACCGCGTTTCGATCAGCTTCGGTCGCATCCGGCGTCAAATCGATGCCGTCTAGCCGTGGACTGTAATAAGTCAATTCTAACTCGTCCATTAATTTTTCGATCTTAGCTAGCCGTTCTGGTTGGCCCTCAGTAAACCAAGGTCCTGCTAAATAAATTGTTGGCTCATCACTCATCAAACGCGTACTCATTTGCTCAATCCTCTTTCTCATTCAATGTTTATTCATTTTAACCGTCAACCCCATGAATTTCAAGCGTCGTTTAGCTCGTTTTAGGCAAACAAAAAGGTCGGGAATTCCCGACCTAAATACTCATTTAACACTTAATTGACTTAATCCATTAAAATCGGCCGTTGTTAAATCAACGTTGGCAGCTGCCACATTGTCCCGTAAATGCTCAATAGAACTTGTTCCTGGAATCGGTATGATATTATCAGACCGCTTCAATAGCCAGGCCAAGGCAATTTGCGCTGGGCTCACCTGATACTTTTGGGCCATCGTGCTGAGGACACTCCCAGCCTGAGCCAGTTCACCCGTTGCTAATGGGAACCATGGCAGAAAAGCCATCTTTTGTGAGGCCGCGTAGTCAACAACGTCATCATCACCGTGATTGGCGACATTATAGAGATTTTCAATGGCATCAATCTTAGCGACTTGCTGCGCTTCCTTGATTTGATCAACAGTTACTTGACTCAGACCGATATGCTTGATTTTACCTTCATCCTGAAGCTTTTTGAGTTCACCGACTTGATCCGCAATCGAGTAATGAGGGTCAATTCGATGTAAGAATACTAGGTCTTCATGGTCAATCCCCAGTGTCATCATTGAAACTTCTACTTGCTGACGCAGATACCGTGGCTCACCAAGTGGCGTCCACACATTCGGTCCTTGCCGCGTTTGACCGACCTTATCAGAAATGAAGATCTGATCACGATTAGCGGCATCCTTCAAGCCCGCCGCTAAGTACCGGTCAGCAAACCATGGACCGTATGAATCAGCCGTATCAAAGAAATTAACGCCATATTCCAGTGCTTTCTTAACTACCTTGACCCCATTTTCAGGATCAGCGTATGGTCCCCATGTCCCAGGACCCGTTAACTGCATGACGCCATAACCCATCCGGTTAACTTTGAATTGATCATCAAACGCGTAAGTACCCGCGTTAGCTGCATTAATCGTTGTCATCAAATCGCTCCTTATCGTTTATTAATTATGTTCAGTTTACTCCTATCGACCCAAGTGCGGTCAAACATTTTGTTCGTTAACCTTGGGTTGGGTTGTGCATGTATGAACCAGCCGCATCTGGCAAGTCGTTTAAGGCTTGCATATCGGCCACACTAATTGCGAAGTCCAATTGCGTATTCGCCTCAATATGGGCCGGATTAACAGCCTTGGGCAATGGCAAGACCCCATTTTGCAAAACGAAGCGTAACGCTAACTGCGCCACACTGACGCCGTATTTATCGGCATAGGCCTGTACTTGCGGATTATCGAGGACCCCGCCCGTCGCTAACGGCGAGTATGCTTCTACAAGCATGGCATGTTCCTCAGAAAACTTGGTGATCTTAGGTTCCGTGAAGCCCAAGTAATATTGAATTTGATTGACCATTGGTGGTATCGTCGCCTGGTTAAGAATATTCTTCAAATCCCGAACAGCAAAGTTAGAGACACCAATCGCTTTCGCCCGGCCACTTTGATAAATAGCTTCCATTGCCTGCCAAACATCGAGGTTAGCTTCATCGTAAACTCGACCGACTTGCCCCCATGGCCAAGGTGCGTGTACCAAATAGAGATCCACGTAGTCTAAACCCAAATTTTTCAGTGAGCGATCGAAATCATTTAGTGCACCTTGATATGACTTCGTTTCGGCCGGTAATTTAGTCGTCACAAAGATTTGCTCACGTGGAATGCCAGAATCACGAATTGCCTGGCCAACGCTAGCTTCATTTTGATAGGCCAGTGCAGTATCAATATGCCGGTATCCCGCTGCTAAGGCCGCACGAACGGCTTGATACGTTGCCTCACCACCAGGTATCTGCCAAGTTCCGAATGCGACTTTGGGAATGTTGACACCATTTGCTAGTTGATACATCGTTGTTAACACTGTCATCTTATTTTTGCTCCTTTACTGGTTTTGACTGTCGTTGCTGAGTGGGATCACCTACAAGGCTTGCCCCGATGATCGCCACGCCGACGACCGTTAGAATTTGAATAACCGCCATATTACTGTGGCCTCCTTAATTGAATAGAGATTAGTGTAATCCCTTAGAGTAACTCTAAGGCAAAGATAAAGTTTCAAAAAAAGAACGAAATTGACTTGGGCCAATCTCGTTCTGCATTATTGTGATATTAATTACTCATAAATCGTTGCATGCTGGAAAATGATGCTGCCGGATAATGCTAGTAACGCGGAAAGAATGATAGCTAACCAGAGTACTGGTCCCCAGCCTAATTGACCGCCTAACCAGCCGAATAGTACGGGCCCCACTGCAGCTAACAAATAGCCCGCGGATTGGGCCATACCAGATAAGTCAGCCGTTTCAAACCCATTGGTCGTTTTTTGCGTAAAGAAGACGACTGCCAAACTGAAGGCTGCTCCAGAGCCTAATCCTAGTAAGACGCAGGACAGTGCTGCCACCCAAAAATTCGTTCCGGAAAGTAAGATACCACCAATTCCCGCAATAAAACCGACACCTACCACCATAATCATTGCCCAAACGCCGCGCCGATGACCAGAAGTCGCTGGCACTAAATATGACATCGGTAGGCCGCTCAATTGCATGACCGTAACTAAATTGCCAGCCACAATCAAGGAGAAGCCATGGGCAACAAATACCGTTGGTAACCAAGTCAGTAATGAATAGTAGACTAGTGCTTGCAAGCCGAAAAAGGCCGTAACGACCCACGCTAACGGCCGCCGCCAAACACTCCCGTGAGTTGCCGTTGACTGCCCATCACTCGCGGTCATCGCAACTGTTGGTGCGCGATGATTGTATTTCAAGTTTGGCAACCAGACAACCAAATTAATTAGTCCAATCACCGATAGCACCGCCATCGTTAGTGGTAACGACCAGTGTGCCGCCAACACTCCCGAAAGTCCCGTTCCCAGTGAACCGACTAATAGCATTGAGAGCGTGTATTGACTAGTTGCGACTGGAATCTTCGTCGGAAAATTATCTTTAATAATCGCTGGAATCAAGACATTGCCACCGTCCGCGCCAATCCCGACTAGTAACGTCCCAATGAAAAGGGCAGCAATCGTTGGGATGACCCGCAGATAACTCCCAACGGCTAGAAAGATCAACATGACATAAATTGTCAGTTCGTTGCCAAATCGCCGCCCCCAATGTGCAATCAATGGGGACATAATGGCAAACGTCAATAATGGGATCGTGGTCAGTAATCCCGCCATCGAGCTCGGCAAACCCAGTGTCCGTTTCAAAGAACTGATTAATCCCGGCATCATTGTAATTGGTAAACGCATATTCGTTGCCGCTAACATCATTCCAAGTGTTAAATAGCGGCTATGTTGATGTGTTGTGGTCATAAGTAGTTGACATCTTCTTTCCAAGATTTTAGTTCGATAATTGTCGAACTAAAAAGCAAAAAAACTAAAGCGTTGCTAAGAACCCCGGTAAAAACCGGTCAAAGGTCGCTAATTGTAAGGATAGATACTTCGTCTGTGCCTTTCGTCGCGTATTGGTGAGACCCACTAACCGCAAGGTCTTAAAGTGATAAGAGACGGTTGACTTGCTGATATTTAATTGCGCCCCCACTTCGCTGCAAGTCATTTCCCGTTGTGCTTGATAGAGCACCCGGATAATCCGTAATCGGTTAGCATCGGCCAGTGCTTTGAAAATCGCCACTCGTTGCTGATCAGCCTGATCTTGTTTGCTTATTTCGATATTCATGAAACTAACAATACACTGAATTAACATCATGTTCAAGGACAAGTAACAAAAAAGGCAGCTAGCCAATTTAATAGACTAACTACCAAACACCTAGGAAACTGCCCGTTTGCCGTTCTTCCAAATATCAGGAACTAACCACAAAATTAAACCTAGGTTAATTAACAAAAGTAACGCCGTCATAATGAATACCGCGTTGTAATTGAACCAACCAGCCACCAAACCACCGAGCAAGGCGCCGAACATATTGCCAATAGCTTGAAAAGATTGATTATAGCTAAAAATCGTTGAGGTAAGATGTACTGGCGTATTCTTAGTCAAAACCGTTTGAATCTCTGGATATAGTGCGCCATCGGAAATCCCAATGGCAAACCGCAAAATACCGAGGGCCACGACGCTCGTAACAATGCCTTGTGGGAAATACATAATCACCGCAAAAATATAGCCAAATAACAATACCTTACCAGAACCGTGCTGATCACCATAACGTCCAAGGCGCGGTGCTGAAAAGATGTTTGAAATACCCGGTAAAGCTGCGATAATTCCGGCCACAACCGTAATCGGGCCACGGTAATGCATCAATTCACGAACGTATAAACTAATGATTGGTGCAATCGAGGCGTTTCCAAATTGGACGATGGCCGTCGAACATAACATCACAATAATCAAGCGCGGATTTTGAAACGCTGCTAAAGGATTGCGACTGTCACCTGGTTCACGATGATGTGCGACTGGTTTGAAGTGTTCCTGTACAAAGAACAGACTCAACAAAAACGCCACCATTAATAATCCGGCCGTAATAAAAAACGTGTTTCGAATCGAAAACAATTGGGCTAGCAAGCCCCCAATCACTGGGCCAAACAATTGACCACTAACGGCACCAGTGATCAAAGTGCTCAACGCCCGTCCACTATATTTACGTGGCGTTTGGGACGCGACTAAGGCTTGGGCATTAGAAATAAAGCCCGCAAACACACCTTGTAGCGCGCGCAAGGCAACTAGTTGCCAGACATTCGTTACAAAACCCATTAACCCCATCGCAACTGCCATCCCTAGGGACGCGCGCAATAGCATGATCTTACGACCTTTTTTATCAGCAATGATGCCCCACAGTGGTGCCGAAATTGCTGAAATCGCGTAATCAGCTGCAAAAGCTAACCCGCTATAAAATGTAATCTGGGCCTTCGTGAAATCACCCAACTGACTAACAAATAATGAAAGAAATGGCATAATTTCGCTAAATGCCATTCCCGCAACGAACGTACAAAACCATAAAACAATCAAATTACGATGCCATGGTCCGCGTTCACGTTCTGCGTCATCCACGCTCGTCATCTCCATATCTAACTGACACTAATTTTCAGTAAGTATTATACCGTTAATTAGCTTATCATATTTAGCGACCACCAGTGACAATTATTTCCCGGGAAATTTTTTGTCATATTTCCTGACCAGTTAGCCCGTTTAGTTGACCAAGTAGCAATAAGCACTAGTGTCAAGCCGCATTTTTCACTACAATAAGCTTATCAAAATCGCTATTTAAGGGGAGAATCAGCGATGCACGTCCAGTTAACCATCTCTGAAACGATTCATCAGGTCTTCGTGACTATTCACGGCCCGCAGTTAACTCCGGCAATCAAAGAACTACAACGGAATATTGAAGCATTGACTAATCAGCAATTCATCAATGTTTTTCAAGATTGCTCGCTCATTAAGCTGCCACTTCAATCGGTGTCACGTTTTTACACTGCCAATAAACGACTTTATTGTGAAACAACCACCGGTGCTTACCTCGTTCACAGCCACTTACACACTTTAATGGACCAACTGCCACCCCACCAATTTCTACGTATTTCTAGTAGTGAAATTGTGCGAATCGCCTGTGTTAAAAATTTTACCTTAACCAAATGGGGTAGCTTTCAAGTCAACCTAACAACCGGCACAACAACATACGCATCACGACGCTATACCCAACAAATTAGAAAGGCGGCACAATTATGAAAAGACTTTGGCACACCCTTTTGATTGGCGCCATCGGAGGCATCGTTATCGGCTACTTAATGGCCTTGGGGTTCTCAACCTTCTTTAATACCACCTATTTATTTCCTTCTAATCCCACTTTTGTCAGCCACTGGTCCTCGCCCTTAGCCGCCACCCAGCTTTCGACATTATTGTGGATTCTGATTGGTGAAGTTTAGGCATTCAGTAGCTGGCTATTCGAAATTGAAACGTGGTCGATTACGAAACAAACCATTGCTCATTGTCTGTGTTCTTACCTAGGGATGACCCCACTTGCGATTCTCTGTGGCTGGTTTCCATTAAACGTTCGCTGGTTTGGCTTCTATACCTTGGTTTACACCGGAGCCTATATCGGTCTATGGTTAATTGAAATGGCACTCGCCCGCATCAAAGTCATCCAGCTAAACCAACAGCTTACCAACCAGCGGTCATAATTCATACCGATTGTTGATGTCAAAAACGGCCCACCGATTTGATTATCGGTGGGCCGCTCACTTGTTACTGATGATTTAATGATTTAATTATTGAATTTCGATTTGACCGTCATTCTCGCTCGGCTGGGTCTTAGGTAACGTAATCGTTAAGACACCGTCAGCTTGGGATGCCGTAATTTTATCCGCCGCAACGTTTGGTAACATATACTGCCGTTGCAAGGTGCCAGTATGACGCTCATTCATCACAATGTTTTGGTCTTGATCTTCATGATCCACAAAGCTATCTTTTTGAACCTTGATAGACAACACATTGTCACGATAATCCAACTTCACATCTTGCTTATCAATACCAGGGACATCAACCTTCACTTGATACTGATCATCAGTTTCGTTAATGTCGGTCTTCAATACTTGATCCATGTTTTCTAATGGTGCCCAGAAGGAGCGTGCCATCCGTTCAAACGGATCCAACATGCCGAAATCGTTCCGATTCATTAAAGTATTAGCCATACTAACAATCCCCTTTCAAAATTTCACTTGGCTATTAATACTGGTCAGTAATTCAAATCCTTGTTTGACCTTTCCTGACCTTCGATATATATACTAACACCATTTTGTGGGAATGCAACAATTTAGCACTCATTTAACCGGAGTGCTAAATTTTAATTTCACGAATCCGTCGCATTAGGCTAACAAAGCGTCTCAGTTCCGCGTCAGAATAGTCATCAGCAATGGCTTGTGCTTTAGCAGCAATGGCCGCGTCCAGTTGCGTGTGTAAATCAGCGACTGCTTCGCCCAGCGTCGTCAATCGCACGAGAATTTCTTTGTTATTGGTCAAATCCCGATATTTCGTGGCCAATTTCAATCGGGATAATTTAGTCAAACCGCGAGAAATCGTCGCCTGTGAAAGTTCCGTTGGTGCCGGTAGCGACTTAGCTCGACTGGCACCACGCCGTCCCAGATACGCAATAATTTTAATATCCGTCGTCGATAGTTGTTTTAATGCCGCTTGTAATTGCGGATCAGTCGTTTGTTGCATGGCCCAGCGTTTTTCTTGATCATCAACGCTATCCTGCGTCAAAAATTGATTTAGTTCCGTCATCAACTGACTAACTAATGGTGTTGTCATTTAAATATCTCCTTTTTAATTCAAGTGAATAAATACTTGCATACCAATATTATTAAGTCTATACTATCATTTTGTATTCATTAGAATCAATAAAAATATCTGGAGGTCCCACTATGTTTAAAATTGCAATCATCTTAGGGAGTACCCGGTCACAGGCTAACGGCCGCGCTTTATTTAATCATTTAAAATTAATCATTGACCAATTACCGACTCATTCTCCGATTCACTACCAATTTTTAGATTTGGCCAACTATCAACTTCCCTTTTTCGATGAACCCGAGCCACCGATGGCGAACCCGCACCGCGAGCTACCTGCTAACCAGCAGCAATGGCTCACCGATATGGCTAGTGCGGACGGTTACATTATCCTGACACCCGAATACAATCACGCGATGCCAGCTGGATTGAAAAACGCCTTCGATTTTTTGGCATTCGAAGGCGCCCGTAAACCGGCTAAGATTATTTCATATTCTGACAATATGCGCGGCGGTCAATTTGGGGCGGCCGCACTAGTTCCAGTTCTCCAACGATTAGGAATAGTCGTCCTCCCTAAACCAACGCCCATTGGTAACGTACCACAAACCCTTCAAAGTAACGGTCACTTTATCGATAACGCGCCCCTGAGCAAACGCTACGATCATACACTTCACCAAGCTTTGACTGAAATCACCTACTATACCACGGTTCTTACCACTACGCCGTTTCCAACCGATTAAATTAGTAGCGTTATTGAATCAAACCTGCTACATTATAGTTAGCATTATTAAGGGGGAATTAACTTATGAAGATCGATATTCATCGTTCCGCAACGGACCGGGTGATTGCCGGTGTCATTGGTGGAATTGCCGAACATTTTAACTGGAATACTAACGTTACCCGGCTATTATTTGTTGTTTTAGCAATTACACCCATGTTCCCTGGTATCATCGCTTACCTGATTCTCTGGTTATTAATGAAGGACCCCATCAAGGATTAGCCACTATTAACGAACAGTCATCGACTGCTCGTTTTTTATTCGCTAATATGCGGCCAAACTTTCCGTAGCTAGTTCAATGGCAACAAGAACACCGCCCGCACCCAAATGTCGCGGATCATAGTGCTCTAGTTGTGCTAAGGTGTCTGCCGTATATAGTAATTGTCCAAAGGAAACTTGCCGAAACGCCGAACAGGCAGCTAAGGCCGAACATTCCATTTCTACGACTTGACAACCCTGCTGACGAGCAGCTTTGACTTTAGACACAGTCTCACGGAAGAAAGCATCCGTTGTCCACGTTTTGACCATCTGCCATGGCAGGCAAGCCTTCGTCAATGTTGTCCCGAGTACCTGTATAACCTTTGGATCGAGTGGCACCCAATCAGCTGCTGCTAAATAATGAAAGGACGTCCCTTCATCACGCAAAGCCACCGTTGGGATTAATAATTGTTCCTCTGGTAGTGCTGTTAATGCGCCGCAACTACCAACGGCTATGACGGTACGAGCACCAAAATCAATCAACATCTCTAAATACATTGTCGCAGCTGGGGAACCAAGGGGCGCTTGCGCTACTGCCAATTTTTGACCACGATAACCGATTTGATAAACCCAGCTAACTTTAGTAATGGTATTAAATTGGCCTAAACGGTGACCATGATACCGAGTGACGAATTGTTGAAAATAATCATCACCAGAAAATATGTAGAGTAGCTTAGCTGGAACAGTAAAGCGGCCATCCACGTCTGGCCCTACCATAGCCGTTGGATTTGGATCATATTGCAATAACGTTAACTTATCTGTCATCTTAAGTTCTCCCTATTTAATTTACCCAACAATTCGAGGAAAACCAGTCATTTTCAGCGACAAACTAGCCAAAATCTGATATATTATTGCAACTAACGCAATAATTTGTCATGAATTTGTCAAATGTTTTAATGGCTTTCACCTAGATTGTTCGTATATAATATTATTTATAATAACGCTAATTAAGAAAGGATGTGGCGAAATTGGCCTATTTAACACGCAATAAACGTCGTGATTTTACAGAACCTCACCGGTAATAACTTTATTTTTAAGGAGCGAATTGAATGATAAAAGATGACAATCAGTCGTTAACCTCTAATGAAGAGCAAAACGACACCCAGAACCCTCCCGATGCGGATAACTTATGGCAGCTTGATGAATCAGCCTTAGCCGCAAAGTACGCCACCGATCCTGAGAATGGATTGAGCACTGCTGAAGCTGCCGAACGTTTACAACATAACGGTCGCAACGAACTGGAGACCAAGCGTACGTCTCGGTTCGTCCAATTCATCAAGCAGTTTAATAACAGTATTATCTACATTTTAGCCGCAGCAGCGGTCTTAACGTTCTTCATGCACCACTATTCCGATTCTATCGTTATTGGACTGGTTATTATTGCCAATGCCATCATTGGTTATGTCCAAGAACGCCAAGCTGGCAACGCGCTAGAACGGATTCGTGAAATGCTGATTTCCAAGAATTTCGTCATCCGTGATGGAAAAAAACTGGAAATTGACGCCCGCGAATTAGTCGTTGGTGACTTAGTCAACTTAGAAGCCGGTGACGCGGTTCCTGCCGATATGCGCTTGATTTCAGCGGATAACTTTAACGTCCAAGAATCCGTGCTGACAGGGGAGACTAATCCCGTGGAGAAACAAGAAGAACCGATTACTGAGACCACGCCAGCTTTGGCTGACCGTAAGAATATGGTTTACGCGTCAACCGCGGTGACTAGCGGTTCGGCCGTCGGAATCGTAACGGCTACCGCCGAAGATACCGAAATCGGTCATATCCAGCAGTCTGTTAGCGACGTCAAACAAACCACTACCCCACTGATGCGTAATCTGAACTCACTGGGGGTTGGCTTATCCATCGCCATCGTGGTGGCAGCCGTCCTATTATTCCTATTAGGAATGGTCATGGATACCTATAGTTTGCCAACTTTACTAATTGCGGTTATTACGATGGTCGTTGGTTCTATGCCAGAAGGACTGCCCGCTAGTACCTCGGTGGTCTTAGCCATGGGAACCCGGCAGATGACGAAGAAAAACGTCATTGTCAAGTCACTACCCGCCGTGGAAACTTTAGGTGCCGTAGATATCGTTAACACCGATAAGACTGGGACGTTGACGAAAAATGAAATGACGGTCACTAAGGTCGTGACGCCTGAGCATACGTTTGATGTGACGGGGGTCGGTTATGATGATAATGGTGGCGTTAACTTCGATGGCCATCTCAAGCTCAATGGCAACAAAGTCGACTGGCACCAAGATAACGCGATGGAATGGCTCGTTAAGATTGCCGGCCAAACGACCGACGCCGAGCTACACTTCGAAAACAATCGCTGGGAACTGACCGGTGAACCAACCGATGGTGCCTTGACGACGCTGTATCGTAAAATGACTGGTCATGATCCTGAGGTTGAAGAAGTTGACTCGCTACCATTCGATTCCGCCTTCCGTTTTTCTGCTCGCCTGGCCGACTTAGATGGTCAACGCTTACTAATGGTCAAGGGCTCACCCGCGACTGTCCTGCGTTTAACTGACCAAGCTAACCAAACGGCATACTGGGATGACGCCATGGACGACTTAACCGCTGATGGTTTGCGCGTGGTGGCGCTGGCTTACCAAGAAGTCGATGATGACGTGACTACCATTGATGCACAAGCCATTGGTGGGCTGCATTTAGCTGGCTTAGTCGGAATCATTGACCCGCCTCGTGAAGAAGCGGCTACCGCGATCGCCGAATTACGGCAAGCGGGCGTGCAAGTTAAAATGATTACGGGGGACCACCCTGATACGGCGATGGCAATTGCCAACAAGTTGAACTTGGCCGCCAATGTCAAAGCGATTACTGGTCCTGAAATCGACGCGATGGACGATCAGCAGTTACAAGCACACATCGATGATTATAACGTCTTCGCACGGGCAACACCGAATAACAAATTACGGATTGTTCGTGCCCAACAGGCCAATAATCACGTCGTTTCGATGACTGGCGATGGGGTCAACGACGCCCCGGCCCTCAAGCAAGCCGATATTGGGGTTGCTATGGGAATCAAGGGGACCGAAGTTGCTAAGGAATCCGCCGATATGGTCCTGGCCGATGATGACTTTGCTGATATCGTCGCCGCCGTTCGTGAAGGGCGCCACGTCTTCGATAACATTCGTAAGACGATTCGCTTCTTACTCCCAACTAGTTTCGCGGAAGGCCTCGTTGTCATCATTAGTATTTTAATGGGCCACGAACTTCCGCTGTACCCGACGCAATTACTGTGGATCAATATGGTGTCCGCGCTGACCATCCAGTTTGCGTTCATCTTTGAGCCACCCGAGGCCGGCATCATGGCCCGGGGTCCCCGGAATGTTAAGTCTGGGTTGTTGTCAAAATTAGATTACTTTGAAATCGGCTATGTCTCCTTCCTAATTTCTGGATTGGGGATCTTCGCCTACAACTACTTGACCGCACTTGGATTACCAAATGTCGTCGGTAGTACCATGTCACTGAACATCATCATCTTTGGTAAGATTTTCTACCTCTTCAACTTGCGGAATGACCACCCCGTCATTTCCAAGTACTTCTTCCAAAATAAGATGGCGTTCTACATCATTGGTATTCTGATTCTCTTACAACTGGGAATCATTTACCTACCATTCATGCAATCCGTCTTCCATACGACTAGCATCAACTTCTGGTATGGTTGGGGCATCCCGATTATCTGTGGGATCGTCGTCTTGATTGTGACCGAGGTCGGGAAGTTTATTCGGTTCCGATGGATGGGAAAAGATGGCGTGATTGATTAGTAATTAGTCAATAAATCGAAAAGGCTCACCAACCTGTTTTAGTTGGTGAGCCTTTTTTAGTATTGTGAAACTGTTTTTGATGTGGCCGTTATTCAAGACAACACAATACATTATGTTATTCTAAACCTGCTTGATATGACTACTATTCAAGACTGTAATATCACCTTTAATACAGGTGTTAAAAGTGTTTTTCGTTTAGCACGTCGCCAAAAATTCCAACAACGCCTTATTAAATGCTGCCGACTGTTCCGCCATCACGATATGACCAGCTTCCGGAATGACCACACTCTGTCCTCGTAGTGCCATTTGAGCAGTCACTGCCGCAAAGTCGGGATTGAAGAACGGTGACTTGGCGCCCGCAATGATCAAGAACGGTACGGTCAATTGGCGGATCACATCCCGCCAATCCTGAACCGCGTGGTTAACCAACAATGGAAACATTAATTTCGCATCGAACGGTGCCTGCGCTTCTACTGCCTTGACGCGCGCATACGTCGCATCATCGATGTGCTTAAACGTTGAGTGTCCCAGCGGCATTCTAAAATAGTCCGGAATATCCTGCCATTGAACCTGTTTGAACCCATATTGCCAGTGCGGTGTATTGATCATCCGCGGCGTTTGATCCACGTCGATCAGGGCCTTAATTCCTGTATCACCATACAATGACACGTACGCAAACCAAGTCGCGGCCCCCATCGAATTACCGAGTAAAATTGGTTGTTCGAGTTGTAATTTTTCAATCAATTCATGCGCATCCACCGCGCGACGACTCATACGTAAGCCTTTCGCCGTGTGCTCGGATAAACCTTGGCACCGCCCATCTAAATTAATGACCCGGTAGCCCGCCTGAATCAGTACCGGGATTTGAGCGCGCCAAATATCCTTAGCGCCACCAAATCCCGTCAAAATAACGATTGGCTGCCCCTGGCCTTCATCCGTATAATCTAACTGAACGTGATCTGACGTGATAAAACGCATTTCACCATCCTCCTTTTTGACTATTCATTCAACATGGTCGTTAAAATCTTGTGGCGTTAGCTTCTTTAATTTTTCTAGCCATTGGTGCGTTTTGTCATCCAGCCCAGCTTCGGAAAGTGTATTCTGGGCAATTACTGTCGAATCAAGCAACTGAGCAACCTTTTCCCAATCAATCCCCGTCGCTGTTTGAATACTGGTTTGTAGCTGTCGTACTTGCTCAGTCGTTATTTGGCCCAATTGTCGTGAATCACCAGTTAATGCTAATAGGGCATTGATTGCTAATTGCTCTGATAGGCAGGCCTGCCACGTCGCTGGGGACAGTGCCTCAGTTAACGTAATCCGCTCACTTAACGGCACAGCTGGCACTTCCTTGTTCAGAAAAGCCGTCCAGCGCGCCATTTCCTGGTCAACTAAGGCATACCCCTGCCACGGTAACTGCCGATTAAAGGTCTGTAACGTTTGCTTCGTCAATGCCACTACTGACCACGTTGTCTGACCATTGGCGCTCAATTCTGCTTGCCCTGCGGCTAACCACTGTGCCATAAAACGTTGCATCATCTGTCGCATCACCGGCCGCTGTTTTGCCGCTTGTGTCAGATGGTAACGCACTTGCAAAAATTCGCTAACCATTTCTGGCATAACCGCCCGCTTCTCCTGGGCCTGACGTCGTTGCTTTAATTGTCGTAACCGTTTCTGTTTACTGACTTTTGCATAATGTCCTTGCTTGACCATCGTGCCACCACTTTTCCTGATAATTATATTGATATCTAATTTTAACGCAATAAAAGCCCAAAATAAAAGCACTTACCATTTACTGGCAAGTACTCTTGATTACAACGTTTCTTCCTTGTTACCGGCGTATTTACGGAAATAAATCAATGTCATGATGACCAGAAATACAACACCGACTAAAATTGAGTAGCGCGTTTCCGGATTAATAAACATGAAGACCAGTGTTAACGCGAGGAAGGCCAACGTTAAATAATTTGAATAGGGTGATAATGGCATTTTAAAAGGATGGTTCGCCATCTTGGCTGCGTTTTGCTTACGGAACGCAATTTGACTCACTAGAATAACAAACCACGGTACCATACCGGGCAAGACACTCGAACTGTAAACCATCACGAAAATCTCGCTAGCATCCTTGAAAAACATTGGTAACACAACATTCAAGACGACTCCAATTAGAATCCCAGTCGCAATCGCAATAACGGAATAAAATGGTACTCCATGACGATTTAATAAAGTCATCTTCCTTGGTAACTGGTGACTTTCCGCCAACGTGTAAGTCATTCGACTCGCACTATAAATTCCAGAATTTGTTCCCGATAAGGAAGCCGTAATAACCACGAAGTTGATAATCGAAGCCGCAGCGGTAATCCCAATTTTGGCAAATGTCTGTACAAACGGTGAACCAATCTGGCTTAACTTATCCCAGGGGTAAATGCTGACAATTACGAAGATGGCACCCACGTAAAAGATTAAAATCCGGGCAACCGTTGAACGAATCGCTTTAACGATCGTGCTTTGTGGATTTTCAGCTTCACCAGCTGTGACTCCAATCAATTCAATCCCTTGATACGACGCCAACACAATTGCTAGTGCGAAGACAAAGCCCTTCACCCCACCAGTGAAGAAACCACCATGGGTCCACAGGTTACTGATTCCAATTGGATGACCGCCGTTACCAATACCAAAAATAATCAGACCTAAACCGGCAATAATCATCAGAATAATCGTCACCACTTTAATAAGTGAGAACCAGGTTTCCAGTGTCCCAAACATTTTAACCGAGATAAGGTTGGCCGCACATAAGAATACAATGGCAATTAGGCCCGGAATCCAATCTGGCAAGTTCGGCCACCAATACCGGCAGTAGCCGCCTAGTGCAATCATTTCACTCATCCCAACAACGACGAACTGAAAAATGTTGCTCCAAGCCGTCAAGTATCCAAAAACGGGGTGAATATATTCAGAAGCAAACTTGGCAAACGAACCGGTATTCGGATCGACATACAGCATCTCACCTAGTGCCCGCATAATCAGGTATAGAAAGGCCCCTGATACGATGTACGCAATTAGCACTGACGGCCCGGTCCACTTGATCGTTGAGCTGGATCCCATAAATAGGCCCACTCCGATCGTGCCGCCCAGTGCAATCATTTGCATCTGGCCCGTACTTAATTTTCTCTGCATAAATTACTCTCTTTTCATAAAATCAAAGAACTCACACTATCACGGCTGACAGTATATAGCTTTTATCTTAGCTAAAAAAGTGCACCGACGCAAACGGATTTAGTAACACATAGTCAGTATGTACTTGCTCTAACGCGGTTCGAGCATGCTTCGTATAAATTTATCAACAAACAGCTTTCAGTCAGAATTATCGGTATAATAAGGGTAATTAAACTAGAAACGAGGTTTCGTCATGGCAAATTACATTAAAGAAATTCGGGCTTTGGTTGGTCACAAACCAATCATTTTGAATACGGCCGCTGGTATTTTAGTCAACGATCAGCAACAAGTCTTGCTGAACCTTCGTACCGATACGCATAACTGGAGTTTACCCGGTGGCTATCTAGAATACGGTGAGACGTATGCCACGGCCTGCTTGCGGGAATATAAGGAAGATAGTGGCATTGATGTCGAAGTTGTTGATCGCATCGGCATCTTTGATAAAGGCGAGACGGCCTATCCTAACGGCGATGTAGCTCAAACAATCAGTGCACTCTTTCTTGTAAAACCCATTGGCGGCCACGTTCTGACCCAAGCCACTGATGAAACACTCAAACTCGACTACTTTGACTTCGACAACTTGCCGCCATTGTTAAATCAACAAAATGCAGATATGATTCACGCCGCCCAGGAATATTTACAGACCCATTCGGCAACCAAATAACCTAACCAAAAATCCCACTGAGTTTAAAGCCTCAGCGGGATTTTTTATCGAATTCAATCTGGCTTGTATCACGAATACTTATAAGTCGTAAGCAAATTAATTTTTGACTGTTCGTTCAAAAATCGTCATTCCACCCATGTAAAAATATGCGTAACCAATCCGGACTTTCCGTCTCCGGTGTTGTCTGGGGATGCTCCGGATCGGCAATAATTGCGATACGAGCAATTGCCGTCAGCGGCACCTGTTGGATTTCAAACGTTTCGTAATTGTAAAGCGCTAAGCAACCCACTAATTGCGCATCATCCTCATCCTTAGTCGTGGTGCTAAATAATTGAATCGGATAAATAACCTGGTCGACCATCCCTACAGTCGGCTGGTAGTAGTGCATGGTCGTCAACTCATGATACGTGACTGCATGAATCAACGCCTGTAACAAGGTCTCGTTGACACCTTCCGTACTACCCGCAACTAGCTGAACATGACGCTGATAATTCGCCAGCGCATGATACGTCTGATCACCTAACGTCTGCCGCAATTTTTCTACCGTTATCGTTGTCACACTTGGTTCTAGGCGTTGACCACCCTGATAATTTGGTAATGCGGAGACTAACAAGGCTGCCAACTCTTGCTGCGTAAACGTCGCGTTGGTGCGACTAGGTGTTACTGGATGGTAAGGAACTAGCGGTTGTGAGGAGAAGTGCAATGCTAATTTCAGTGCTGGTTGTACGCGCGGATCACCAAACGGCGCCCAGCTGACCATGAAGCCGGCCTGCATATGTGCACTAACCTGGCCAACTCGGTAAATAACCGCGGGTTGCGCAGCATCATCGACCAAGTTATCATTCAGCCCCGTCTTGGTTTGAGCACTGATACCAACCACATAAAAGCTACTAGCGTTCGTTAAGACCGCTGCTGAAATGTGTTCATTTTGCCACCGCTGAACCACGTCGGCCTTCGCCGTCACTTGACAAGTAATGAGGCTGTCCGGCGGCACTTGTGACCAATCAGGCGTTAATAGATAACGTTTGGTGACGTGTAATTCATCAGCGGGCGTCAACCATGGCGATAACGGAACCTGATGATACTTAATCGGGTGACCATTGCACATCATGACAATTGTTCCTAACGGTGTCTGTAACGAATGCGTTGGCACCGCCCCTAAATTTGTCCTCGGCTTAGCCAATCGTTGGCGGATTTGCAACGCCTCAATCGGACTTGGGACTGCAGTAGTCCGCCATAGCATCAATTCAAGATGCTGTTTTTGCTGATCCAATACCGTCACGATGCCATACAATCGTTGCCCCTGATCCATCAGTGTCGCGTACGGCTGGTTCTGATACCGGGCAATGTAGCCTAACTTAGCATGTTGCAACGTCCACACTGAGATGGCATTATCATCGTATTGATTGCCACTTTCTCGCTGGAGCAACACCGCCATACCCACTCTGAGCGTCGTTAACGTTGCCACAATATCATCGACATACCGTTCGCCAACGACCGTGACTGTATCCAATGCGACGGCTGCATCGCCTGTTGAATTTTGTTCAGTTACTTGAACAACTGTAGTCACTGGAATTATTTCAATGTCAGCTGTTTCTGGTTCGTGGGCGCGAACTAACAGTTCTTGCCCCTGATTAATCACAGCGATAACCCGATAGGTCTGCTTCTTCAACGTCATTACGCTCATGCCAGCTTCAATTCGTTCCATAGCGGTCACCCCCTTAACAATAACTTTATTCCATTATACGAAAGCGTTGCCAGTATTAACAGCTTTACGAATTGTTTTACACGTCAGCTTACAATATCTTGGATTAGTTATCTAGTTGCCAACACCATTTCAGATGTTTCACGTGAAACATTCATTAGTTTTGCGGCTGCACATTAAAAACGTGGTTATCCTACAATTCAGAATAACCACGCCTATTTTATTAATTTGCTAGTCAATGCTATCTACGCCACACAAGCCCGCACAAACGCCGCAAATAACCGCGCCTGCATGGAGTTTACCTGTTGCATCATTTCCGGATGCCACTGGACACCCAACTGTAGACCACCAGCTGTCGCCTCAATTGCTTCAACAACCTGATCCGCACTTTGGGCCACCACCTGAAAGCCCGTTGCCACCTGTTTCACGGCCTGATGATGAAATGAATTGATCGCGATTGCGTCACTAGTGGTGCCTAAATATTCAGCTAAGGTCGTACCAGGTACGACCTTCACGTGATGCATGCCGTAAGCGGCCAATTGTCCTTGCATGTGCTTTAAGGTACCCTGACCAGCTGGCAGTTCACTCATATCCTGATAAAGATTGCCACCATAGCACACGTTTAAGATTTGTAAGCCCCGACAGATACCGAGCACCGGTTTACCAACGGCGTGGGTGGCACGAATCAGCGCAATTTCATACTGATCCCGTTCCGGATCTACCCCACCCAATTTAGGCTGGGGTTCCTCCCCATACGTCAATGGGGCCACATCTGCACCACCACAAAGTAGTAGACCATCGATCATTCCAACGTACCGTTCAATCGTCGTTGCGTCTGTCGTTACCGGTAATACCAATGGCACACCGCCATTATCCGTTACTGATTTCAAATAATCACGATTCACATAATCACGGACCCGCCCCGGGAACATCTGGCTGTTCACTGTCACAACGCCTGGTGCGATTCCAATTATCGGTTTAACCATTCTGTCGCCCTCTCTCAAAAAAATCCCACGGTAACATGCGCATTACCAATGGGATTATCATTTACTTTTTACATCTAATTGTCAATGACTAAGCTCGCGATATCCGAGTGCAGTTGGTTTGACGATAATTCCCGTCAACCAGACGGCGATGCTCAGCCCAACCAATACTAATACGTCGTGCCACCAATGAAATCAATGGCCTGTAACTGATAATAGGCGACAATCCCCACAACCCACCAGCAAAAGTTCAACCAGTATGGTAACGTAGCGTGCCGCACAAAGTACGTGACGAAGATAATAGCATATAGCGGTGTGAAGACCGAACCAATCAAATACAGGAAGTTCTGATAATACGTCATGGCAACCGTCAGCGCAATCAATAGCCCAACTACCGTCACACCAACGGCTAATCGATTAACATGGCGGCTACCGGTCAGATTAGCCAAACTCGTGGCGGCCGAATAAGTATCTAAAAATGTCGTCGTCACCGTTGAGAAAACGATAATCAGCAATGCAACCAATCCTAAACCGGACCGCGTCAGCAATGCCGTGATATCAGTTTGCCCTGTCCGTAACACAACTAATAGCCCCGTCACAAACATCACTAAACTGCCTAACATATAGCCACCCGCGCTGACTAGTGCGACTGGTAAAGGACGATCAACACGCTGGGTATAATCACCAATTAGTGGCAACCATGAGAGTGCCATCGTAACGTTCAATTCCACTGCTTGCCCAAACGTCATACTAGTCGGTGATACCGACTGACTAGTTGTCGGTGCCATAAATACCATTACGAGCATTAACACCGTCCCGAGCACCAACAAGCCCACAACGGCATTGTTGATTTTGAACAGTAACTGACTACCCATGAGCAACCACGCAATAATCAAAATCGCCACGATGGTTGCCATTAATAGCGGACTTCGAAAGCCAAATAGCTTTCCACTAATACTGTTCATGGCTAACTGAGCATTGACGATCATCACCGCCGTCCAGCCAACGAGTTGCAAGGCGTTGAGTCCTGACGCTAGTAACACCCCGCCGCGACCAAAAGCCAGTTGGGCTGACGCTAACGCGGACTGGTGTAATTTAGCCCCCAAATAGCCGGCTGGAACCAAGAACAGGCCACAGCCGATCAAGTGCCCCAATACAATCGCAGCCAATCCGCGTGTCAGCCCCAGTGGTGCCATCAGCGTACCTGTTAAGATTTCGGCAATTGAGATAGCCGCACCGAGCCACAGTAAAAATTGGCTCCGAAAAATCCCGTCATGTTTCATCAGTGACCCTCCGTAGCCGTTAGCATCGCCTTGACCGTGGCAGCCATATCGGGACTACGCGTTAACATTGAGATCACCGCAGCGCCAGCCGCACCAGTAGCCGCAATAGCTGGCAATTGCGCGACAGTAATTCCGCCAATGGCGACAACGGGACAAGTTGCAGTCACGACTAATTGTCGCAAGCCCGTCAGACCGACTACTGGATCCGCATCGGCCTTAGATGTCGTTGGAAAGATGGGACCACTACCAAGATAGGCAATGCCTTCCAATTGGTTAGCAATCCGCACTTCAGCTAAGGTTGAACAAGACAAACCGACAAACATTTGATTAGCGACCCGTTGAATAACTTGTGTCACCCGGTCGTCCTTTTGACCAACGTGAATCCCATCTGCTTGCAGTGCGAGTGCCAGCTCGACATCATCATCGACGATAAAGGGAACATGCGCTTGCGCACAGCGTTCCCGCAGCTGCTGCCCCAATGCAAAACGCTCAGCCGTAGTCAACTGGCTATTGCCTTTATCTCGGTATTGAAATGCCGTGATGCCTGCATCCAAGGCCGTTTGGACGACCACATTCAGATCCTGTCCCGGCACGTCTTGTGTCCCGCACACAAAATAAGCACGTAATTGTGTGGGTTCAAATTTAAGCGTCATGAACGATCACCTGCTCACTTGGGGTTGCCCAATGATTCAACGGGCCATGACCATACCCGACCTGGATACCATCCTGAATCGTCCCAGCAACGTACGCCTTAGCCGTTTTAATGGCCGCAGCCATTGACCGTCCTTTTGCTAATTCGGCGGTAATACATGCCGATAGAGTATCTCCCGTGCCGTGGGTCCGCACCGTATCAATCCGTGGAGCCGAAAGCCAAAAGGCGGTCCCGTCAGCCAACAATACGAAGTCATTAGCTAAATCGGGATTATCACCATGGCCACCTTTAATAATGACATTGTCAGCACCTAACCCCTGTAGCGAATGCCCAGCTTTAACCATCGCTTGATTGCTAGTGATAGACTGTCCGGTCAATTGTTCCGCTTCCGGTAAATTCGGTGTCACAACAGTCGCTAAAGGGAGCAGTTCGTCGCGAACCGTTTTAATCGCATCCGCGGCTAATAACGCCGCCCCGCCTTTCGCAATCATGACTGGATCAACTGTCAGCGGCCCAAAATCAACTCGTTTCAAGTTCTCAACGACGGCATGGACGTGTTCAGCATCCGCAAGCATCCCCGTTTTACAAGCGCGAATGTCTAAGTCAGCTGCTAACGAAGCAAATTGTTCGTCAATGAGCTTCGTCGGCATTCCCATAAAATCTTGGACCCCCAATGTATTTTGAGCTGTCACGGCAACGACTACCGCGGTACCAAAAACGTGACGTGCCTGCATCGTTTTTAAATCGGCCATGACACCGGCACCGCCACCACTATCCGTACCAGCAATCGTTGCCACTTGTGGAAATTCATTCATTAAATCTCGCGACCCTTCATTATATTTAATCAACTTTAGCAATTGTTTGAATTTCTGACACTGTCACTAAGCTCAGCCGGTCAATCAAATCAATGGCAAATGTGGCGGGACGATCGGCCGTCAGCTGACTGGCGACAAGTTCCCCCGCTCCCGCTAAGACTAAGCAAGCCACTTGCGCCGCCTGGTAAACGTCGGTTGGACTAACGGCTGTAAAAGCCGCGACGATACTAGAAAGTAAATCGCCCGAGCCCACGTGACGTTGGAAGAGCGGGGTACCATTAGCGACTTTAACTACGCGCTGACCATCCGTAATAACATCAGTAGGTCCCGACAATATGACACAGCATTGGAATTGCTGTGCACAAGCTTGAGCAATTTCAACCAGGTCGCCCTGACCGCTCCCCGCATCAATTCCCTTCGCTTGCCAATCCATGCCTGCCAATGCCGCAATTTCACCAGCATTGCCCCGAATAACATCGACTTGAAAATCAGATAGTAATGCTAGCGCGACTTCTTTTCGATAAGGGACCGCCCCGACGGCCACCGGATCAAGAACGACTGGCTTATGATACTGATTAGCAAGCTTACCAACCACCCGCATTTGATCAATCTGGGTGGTGGTCAGGGTTCCTAAATTAATGCAAACAGCCCCGGCAATTTGGACCATCGTCTCCGCTTCTTGGACTTCAGCTGACATAATTGGCGAGGCCCCTAACGCGTTTAGCCCATTGGCAACGTCTTGAACCGTAACAAAATTGGCAATGTTAAAAACAATCGGATTGTGATTCCGTAAAGTATTCAATAATTGTAATTCCATAGCAATTCTCCTCCTCATTGACCGTCACGCCAATTAAAAACGGCCACCAATCAACATGCATTGATCCAGTGGCCGCTAACATTAGCTGTGACACTTTCCTACGCAAGTTTGAGCTTACAGGTTCAGAGGGATCGGCACTTACAGCACCATCTCAGCCCATTTTTGGACACCCCTAGTGTTTAAAAATATTCAATTACTAACCTTAGTCTAACGATTGTAACCGCTAACGTCAATCTTTCCGTTAGCCGAATCACCCTCATTGCTACTTAATTAATTAGGCATTAAAGTTTAAATTCACCGCCGCGACCGGTTATAATAAAAAGCAAATATGCCTTTAAGAAAAGAGTGATTGAAGATGCAAGCACTTGTTGTGCCAGATCCATCCGCTCAAACTATGGAACAGCTTCAATGGCAAGAACGGCCCATGCCCAACCTCGGGCCAACTGAGGTGTTGATCAAGACCCAAGCAGTCGGGCTCAATCCGGTAGATTTTAAATTAGTTGCGGCGGGTAACGCCGCCTGGCAATATCCACACACACTAGGACTAGACACAGCTGGAATCGTGGAGGCGGTTGGCGCTGAGGTCACTAATTTTCGGCCTGGCGAACGAGTTTGTGGGCACGCTAATCTCGCCAATAATGGGACATTTGCCGAATACGTGAGTTTACCAGCAGCCGTGCTAGCTAAGATTCCAACGACTGTGAGCTTTGAAGCAGCCGCCGCTAGTCTCTGCGCTGGATTGACGGCTTATCAGGCCCTCCTGCGCAAAGCCAATTTAAATGCCGCGCAAACTGTGCTGATCCATGCAGGTGCGGGCGGTGTAGGCAGTATGGCTATTCAACTCGCTAAGGCTGCTGGCAAGACCGTCTTCACGACCGTTTCACAGGCCAAGCAAGCCTTCGTGGCACCGCTGCATCCCGATGCCCAAATCGATTACCATCATGAAGATGTGACCACATGCATTCAAGACCTAACGCAGCAGCACGGTGTTGATCTGATCATTAATACCATTGGTCATGCTGATGCGGACTTACCGCGCTTAGCTTACAATGGCCAGCTTGTCTGTGTATTAGCAACTCCGGACCACTTTCCAAGTAATCAAGTTGTAACTATCAGTAAATTGGACCTCGGTGGTGCCCACCGTAGCGGTAACCCAGCGCAAGTTGCCGATCTTGGGCAAATGACCGCCGCCTTATTAGCTTTGGTCCAAACTGGCAAGGTCGACCCACTAATTACTCAGGTCTTGCACCGTGACCAACTTGTAAGTGGTTTACAACAACTCCAAGCTGGTCAAGTCGTTGGTAAACTCGTCGTGACTTTTGACGCCTGTTGATCTAAAAATGAAGATACGAAAAACGCAGCTCAAGGGCGGCCTTGAACTGCGCTTTTTGGGGTGTCAGGCGATAATCGCAACATGTGCGTATCGGCTGGGGTTACGATTATCATCGGGTGGGCGAATGAACCATGATCACCGCCGTTCAGCCGCCCATCTCCGATTAATCCCGACACCACTATCATTAATTTGATTAGGCCTAGGCGAAAGTGGCCAATTGTGCCTTGGTCAACGTATCATTCATCCGACCACTACGGAAGCCACCTAAATCAAGGGTAACGTAGCGGAATCCAAGTGATTGTAATTGACGGTTAACGCGGTCGTTAAAGACTAAGAAATCACCAATTCGTGCTTCTGGTAATTCGATCCGCGCAATATCATTGTGGAAACGAACCCGGACCGTTGGAAAACCTAAACTACGCAAATATTTTTCGGCGGCCATTACTTGAGCAATATTGTCATGTGTCAACGTCGTCCCGTATGGGAACCGTGAAGATACAGAGCATGACGCCACTTTATTCCAGTTCGTCAAACCGAGTTCTTGTGCCAAGGCCCGAACGTCAGTCTTGAAGAAATCAGCTTCTTGTAACAAGCTCCGGGCCCCCACTTCACTACGGGCCTTCAAACCAGGACGATAATCATTTTCATCATTCTTGATCATACCGTCTAAGACAGCGGCACTACCGTTATTAGCCGCAATGTCATTCAACCGGCTGTAGAACATCTTCTTCGCATAGTACCAGCTATCAGGCGTGTTGTTCTTGATGTGGTCATCGCTCAAGTAGTCTAGCGTAGTTCCTTGAACGTTAGCACCTAGTTCTTCGGCTAAACTCATCGCTTTATCGAATTCTTCATCCGTAAATAATTCAGAGTTCGCAACCACAGCGGTCACATTGTCACGGCCTAAAACATCGAGGGCCATCTTCAAAACTAAGGTACTGTCGATCCCACCAGAAAAGGCCACGGTGACCCGTTGTAAATCCTTTAATGCTGCTACTAACGTTGCTTTTTTTGTTGCTAATGTTGCCATAATAAAACCCTTCTTCTATTTAATTTAATTAATTCCAAAAAAGCCATGCATAAACCAAGCGGCAATTGCTGCCCCGACAAAGGGCGCAATTCCTGGCACAATGATACCGTATTGCCAATCACTATCGGCTTTATTGGCAATTGGTAAGATGGCGTGGGCAATCCGGGGCCCCATATCTCGAGCTAAGTTCATTGCGAACCCAGTTGGACCACCAAGTCCCATCCCAATGGCCCATACAAGTAGGCCAACGCCAATTGGCACGATTCCCGGCGTTTTAATCTCAGAAATCGCTAAAATACCCGAAATAAAAATAAATGTATCAAATAATTCCACAAAGAAATTCCGCGGTAAGTTACGAACGGCTGGTGCCGTACAGAATAAGTTCCGAATTGTAATGGGTGAAATCTCATCTGTTGAGGCTTTAAAATGATCAGCATACATGATCCAAACGATCACTGAGCCCACGACCCCACCAAGCACTTCCGCAACGGAATACGGAATAAATAAAGACCATGCGATATTTCCTAATAGACACTGCGCCAAAACCATTGCCGGGTTAATGCAAACATTGCCAAAAATGAATAAGGCAACGCTAATCCCAAAACCCCAAGTTGTAATGGCAAAAATATGACCGGAACCCCGATACTTGGTTCCCTTTAATACGGAACTACAATGAACACCCACCCCAAAAATAATCATTAGGGCTGTGCCCATAAATTCAGCAATCAACTGATGTACCAAAAAATTACGCCTCCTCATCTAATTGATCTACCGCCACTAAGGCTGCCTGGTAGACCGTTCTAAACGGAATATGAAATTGCTGCGCCAGCTGGGCACAATCCGCATATTCCGGCATCTTCTTCTCAATATCTTGATATGTCGCCACTTTAACTTGAACGTCACCGTACGGCGTTGCGACCGTCAGGAAGTGCCGTTGCATAATAGTACGTTGCCACGTCTGGTAACGTACACCAATCGTCGTCGTTTCTTGTAAAATCAACTTAGTCAGTAAGTCCTTATCGTTAACGTTTCCCAAAACCGTTAACTTTGTCGCCGGCCGATCTTTCTTCATCTGAATGGGCGTGAAAAACACATCGTATGCGCCCGCCGTTAATAACTGGTTCATCACGTACCCCAGTCCTTCACCCGTCTGATCATCCAGATTAGCTTCAATCATTAAGACAGCATCAGCCGTCCGGTTAACGATTTGCTGACTTAGTTTTTTTTTTCGAATAATACGGCTCGCAGTGCATTGAAACCACCCGTGTCCCGTTTACCAAACCCATAACCAACTCTAGTTGGCACGGCATTTTCCGGTAACGGTCCGAATTCACGTACGAGCGTCTTGACCAAGCCCATCCCAGTGGGGGTAATCAATTCAGTATGCACATCCAACCGTTGTTGAATCGGAATGGCACTACCAACTCGCATCTGCATCACGGCTGGTACGGGAACTGGCATCTGACCATGGGCAACGTTAATAAAACCACTACCATCACTTAACGGTGAAGCCATGATGGTATCAATCTGCATCAATTCCAACCCAATACAGCAGCCCACAATATCAACAATCGAATCCAACGCGCCCACTTCATGGAAATGAACTTCAGCTAGTGGCATGTGATGAACCGCTGCTTCCGCTTGCGCAATTTCCATAAAGATCGCTTTCGCGTGGTGTTTCACGGTATCTGATAAGTCACTGCCGTCAATTAACGCCTCAATATCAGCTAAATGACGCGCTTCATGATCATGATGATGCCCAGCTTCATGCTGATGATGGTGATGTTCCACAAAACCATGGTCCTTACCACCCGCAACCTGAACATCAAAGCTCGTGCCATAGATGCTACTCTGGGCTTCCCGTTGCTGCGTTAATTCATAACCGTGCACGTGTAACTTAGCCAATTCGGTTTTTAATTGCTCAAAATCAAGTCCTAAATCGAGTAACGCGCCCAGAAACATATCACCGCTAATCCCCGAAAAAGCGTCTAAATAAAGTGTTTGCATTTATCTTCTCCTTGTTCAGTTAACTGAATCTTACATTTGATTGATCATACTAGCTGAGTAGGCGGCACCAAAGCCGTTATCAATGTTGACAACGGTAATCCCCGACGCACAGCTATTGAGCATGGTCAATAGCGCGGTCATACCTTGAAAACTAGTACCATAACCAACGCTGGTCGGCACTGCAATCACGGGCTTATCAACTAGTCCACCAACGACACTGGCCAGCGCACCTTCCATGCCCGCAATCACAATGACCACCCGGGCACCACGAATCACATCCAACTTGGCAAACAGTCGGTGGATTCCCGCAACACCCACGTCATAGACTCGTTCAACACGATTGCCAAAAGTTTCCGCGGTTACTGCTGCTTCTTCAGCAACCGGTTGATCGGAGGTCCCCGCCGTCACCACAGCAATGTACCCTGGTGTTTTCGGTGCGGGTTGTTCCCCGACCGTCATACACTGCGCAGTGGCATGATAGACAGCCGTTGGTAACGCTGGTTGGAGTGCCGCGAATTTTTCTGCGGATAACCGGGTCGTTAAAATCGGCAACGTCTGTTGGGACAAGGCTTGCACGATACCCACAATTTGGGTTGCCGTCTTACCAGCACCGTAGATGACCTCCGGAAAGCCATTGCGGCGTTGACGATCTAAATCGACATTGGCAAAACCTAATGCCGCTGTTTTGCCCGCTTCTAACTGTTGGGCAGCCGCCGTCGGACTTAATTGCCCTGCCGCCACTTGTTGTAATATTTCTGCTGTGGTTGCCATACTACTTCACAATAACGCCTAAACCATCAGGAATAACCGTCACTTTAGCGGCTTGACCCTCGCGTGCGTAGGCCTTTTCCATGGCTTCATCTAACGTCTTGGCTAGTTCCATATGCATATTCGTAATCAAATCAGGATCAACGAGGTCTGACACAAAAATCACGTGATGATGAACTAAGATTCGAGCAAAGATTTGGGCCGTCCATTGGTCAGGAATAGTTTTAAGCCGTGGCGTGTTGATTGCTTGGTCCAGGAATTCCTTAGGATCATCAACGTCAGCTAAGTTGTGATAAAACCCTTCACCACCGTGACCATCACGAGCACCGGCAACCATAATAATCGTGCCGCCTTCTTTGTTTGTTGCTTCAGCAGCGGTCATTCCTTTAACGGCCTGATAAATATTTTGATCAAGCGGATAACCACCATTCGTCGAAATCGCAATGTCACAATCAATGGCTGGTACACTAGAAAGTTCTTTGACAAAGTCACAGCCCACTTTATGGGCGGCTTCCATGTCACCGGCAAATGACCCAATGATTTTTTTATCTTCGTCTAAAACAACATTGATAATAAAGGCAAGTTTAGCGGTCCGAGCAGCGTACACCATATCCTTATGAATCGGATTATGCATTAAATTACCGGTCCGGGCCTTCGGTGAGTTAATAAATTCGCCGGAATGGTTCGCCATAATCGTCTTGTATGAAGCAATCCCAGGTAAAACGGACTTCCGACCACCTGAAAAACCAGCAAAGAAATGTGATTCGATAAAGCCTTCGGAGATTAGCAAATCTGCTTCAGCAGCGACCTTATTAATAATGCAATCGCCGCCAGATGGTAATTGGCCAATCTTGACCATACTACTGTCATCGGTTGAGACATGCATCACGATTTCTTCGTTATTGACGATGTCTTCACCATACTTATTCACCAATTCTTCGTGGGTTGATGGCCGATGGAAACCAGTAGCTACGAGGATCCGAATCCGTGCATCGGGCGCCACTGACCGTAACCGCCGCAATAGGATCGGGGTGATAATATGTGAAGGAACTGGGCGCGTGTGATCAGAACTAATAATCACAATATTGTGCTTCCCACGAGCAAGTTCCTCCAGCTTATCGGAGCCGATTGGATTATCCAGCGACTTCTCGACCGTTTCCTGTTCTGATAATTTGTTATGATATGTTGCAGCTTGCGACACTAACTTACCGGCGTAATTTTCATCATCAATCTGAGCCGTAATTGTGCGCTTGTCATATGGTAAATCAATTGCAACCATGACTTTTAGCCATCCTCTTTCTCTAAAAACTAATTTTTACATGCACGTTTTGTTATACTAGAAGACGGATAACTTGTCCGTTACATTTTAAGTTTTCAAAAATAGTTAACAAATGTATACTTTAAATGCGATTGTCACAATCATGAAAACCGCTATGCTTAAGTAGCGTTATCGTCGTGATTACTGTTGAGAATCGCTATTTTTACTGACCTCAACCTTAAAAATTATTCACGAAAGAACTGAAAAACTAAGATGGTATTAACTGATATTGAATATTTACTAAGTTATTTGGAAGCCCATCACGTGCCGACAATCAAAAAAAAGCGGCATACTTACCTGACCTATCATGGTTTAGCCGAACACTATACGTACGTCTTAAAGGACGGCATCATCAAAAACAGCATTATTTTACAAGACGGTCGCGAATATAATTTATCTTATATTGCCAAGCCCGACGTGATCTCCCTGCTGCGTGATGAAGTTTCTCGTTCTACGGATCAACCGTTTAACGTCCGTATTGAGTCCGAATATGCCACTTTTTACCAGGTCAACCGGGTCGCTTTTTGGAAGTACGTCAACAGCACGCCTGAACTGCAAAACTACGTTAAAAATTATTACCGTAAAAAGTTGTCCGAAAACATTCTTCGACTGCAACGGATGGTCATGAACGGTAAAAAAGGAGCCATTTGTGCCTTTATCTACAGTCTTGTTGATTTGTTCGGACGAAAAGTTAACGAAGGGATTCTGATTGACTTTGTGGTCACCAATGACGACATTGCCGGTTTCTGTGGTATTAGCTCCCGAAGCAGTGTCAACCGGATGCTCAAGGAATTACGAACAGACGGCGTCATTACGGTCAAAAATCACAAATTTATTATTCAAGATGTTAGTTACCTCTTAGATCAAATTGCAAATTAGTGAGGTGCTCATCCGTGCATATTCCGGATAATTATTTAAGTCCCGCAACTTGCGGAACGTTGGTCACCGCGATGGCTCCCGTCTGGACCGTCGCCGTTTTAAAAGTTAAAGTTCAAATCAAAAAACATCATGAAACCCTGCCAATGCTCGGCATCGCCGCTTCATTGGCTTTTTTAATTATGATGTTCAACTTGCCGATTCCAGGTGGGACCACGGCTCACGCTGTCGGGGGAACCCTGTTAGCTGTCTTGATTGGCCCATGGGCGGCGTGTCTTGCGCTGACCGTGACGTTACTACTACAAGCCTTATTATTCGGTGATGGCGGTATCCTAGCCTTTGGCGCTAACGCGTTGAATATGGCGGTCATTATGCCGTTTGTCGGCTACGCCTGCTATCGCCTAGGTCAAAAATGGCACCATGAAAAGTTGGGGCTCGCAATTGGTGCTTACTTAGGCATTAATATGGCGGCGCTAGTTGCTGGTATCGAGCTCGGGTTACAACCCATACTGGCTCATACGGCAAGTGGTGCGCCGCTCTACTGCCCATACGGCCTCAACATTACGATACCCGCAATGTTGACGGCTCACTTATTAGTCGCCGGCTGGGTCGAAGTCGTCTTCACACTGCTTGTCTTTCAATTTGTAAAACGAGTCGCACCGACTAACCTCTATCAGACACCCACTCGGCGCAATCAGCGGCCGTGGATCGCACTGCTACTCGGATTAGCGGTGTTATCACCATTAGGCTTGTTGGCTAGCAATACGGCTTGGGGCGAATGGAGCCCCCAAGAATTACAGCAACGGCTAGCGCAACAACATATCAGTACTCACGCGCCTCAAGGAATGGTCCACGGGTTCCATTTTCAGGCCCTGTTCAGTGATTACGCCATCGCGGGCTTACCGGTTAGTGTAGGTTATATTTTATCGGCCATTACCGCTGTTTTGATTTTCTTACTTTTGATTCGAGGTCTTCAACATGAAACCGACACGTCCCAACACTGATATTCCAGCTTGGCTGCAAACTACGACCACCACGCCAACACCTGCTATTAAAGCGAAATTTTGGCAACGTAATCAGCGTCACCTACGCCAATTACTCAGTCGACTAGCACAGCCAGCGCCAGTCACGGCAACGTCTCATTGGCGCGTTGCACCGCAATTCAAATTAATTCAGCTCCTGTTGCTCGTCATTTTAATTGCTTTAAGTAATAATCTCATTCTGTTATGGAGCCTAGCACTATTAGTTGGGTGCCAATTATTATGGTTACCTCCACGCCAACTGCGCCGTTTTATGGGAAGCTGGCTAATCAGTGTTGGGATGGCCATGCTGTTCGTATTACCGAGCTACTGGTTAGCCGGTCCCACCACGCTATTATTTTTTGGCCTTAAAACCAGTCTAATGCTGGCAAACGCTCAATATTACCGTCTAACCACGCCGTTTCAAGATTTATTGGCTGGCTTGAAGGCACTCCATTGCCCTGATCTATTAATTATGACTTTGGCCATTGCCATCACGTACTTACGAATGCTCGGCCAACATCTATTGCTGACGATGGAAGCCCTAGAATTACGGACGGTCGCCCCAACGGCTCATCCATACCGTTTAATCGGCGCATTATTTGGTAATTTATATCTTAAAAGTTACACTTATGCGCTAGAACTATACGCTGCCATGGAAGCACGCGGGTTCAATGGTCATTACGTGCGCTCAACCGGGCGTCGTACCCATTGGCGCGATTATCTTGCCCTGAGCCCAGCGATTATTGTCTGGATATTATTTATTTTTTGGAGGCATTAACGTGGTATTGATTAAATTGGTGAATATTTGCTATGATTATCCTGATACGTGTGGCTTGAAGGACCTCAGCTTAACGGTCAACTCAGGCGACTTTATCTGTCTAATGGGGCCCAATGGATCTGGTAAATCGACCCTTTTACGACTATTGAGTGGATTAGCTAGTCCAACTAGTGGCGCTTATCAGTTTCACGATCAGCCGATTACGACCACTTATCTCGCTGATGCCCAAAATCGACAACAACTTCATCAGCGGATCGGCATGGTCTTTCAAAATACTGATGTTCAACTATTCAACACGTCGGTCACTGAGGAAGTCGCTTTCGGTCCCCGACAACTCGGTTTATCAGCAGCCATGGTTGCGCAACGCGTCGCCGACTGCTTACAATTAACGGACTGTGCTAACTTAGCAGACCGGGTCCCTTACCAACTTTCAGGTGGTGAAAAGAAGCGCGTGGCACTAGCCAGCGTTCTCGCCTTGAACCCTGAAATTTTATTGTTAGATGAACCGCTGAACGGCTTAACAATTGCCGCTCAGCAGCAAATGCTAACCCTACTGCAACGGCTACAAGCTGCCGGCAAAACTATCATCATGGCAAGCCATAACTACCAGCAAGTCCAAGCCGTTGGTGAACGTTTCATTATTTTTAACAGTACCCACCAAGTCGACGCTGACCTAACGCGCGCTGATCTTGATCAGCAACCCGCTCGGCAAGCGCAATTGATGACTTTATAATTAAGAGGAGTTGAGAAGAGATGCTTAATCCAAATACTGAGATCCATCGTGGTTGGAACCGGCGCGTTGTGACCGGTAAAACTTTAGCTGAATGTGATGAACGTTTAGTGAAGTATTTAAACGACCAAGATTATGGTTCTGGTGAATTCGTTGTTTTACACGAAAATGACGGTAGCAACGAAAACACTGGCTATGATTTACCTGATGGCGATAACTGCTACATTAGTTTCTTGATTTATAACAGCCGACTTTAAGTTGGTGGTGACAAAAATGCTTACTGGTGGATGATCGCCAGTAAGCATTTTTTGTTAAACTCACAAACTATTCTGATTTTAAGCCCAACTCGGCTAACATGATTCGTGCAAACGCCACTAAGTTTGGACGTGACCATCGTATAACCTGTTCGTCCTGTTGACCAGCATAGGCTGCTAACGCCTGCCTGATCAACGGATGCCACTGTGTTGGCAGCTGTTGTAACCCCCATTCACCCCCGGCCTGCTTAGAAATAATTAACTGATCTTGCTGGTAAGCACGAACTCGACAAAGGTTTAATACCGTATACATTGGTAACTGAACGATCGCCGTTTCAGCATTCGCGATATCAGACTTGATACTGTCCCAGTAGGCCACCGCAGGAATGGGGCCAAAGACCGTTGTAATGGCTGGTCCAAGCAAGACTTGTCCCGCTGCTTGGAGAATCGTTAAGTGGGCAGCAAGATCAGGATCCGTGCCGTGCATCGCTTTTAGGTAGGCTAGCGGTGTCCGTTGATAATCCTCATAATGGTATTTTGAAAAATGAAAATCGAATGGGCAAGGATGCACAAAATGCTGGGTTGCACTCAGTAACAGCACATGAAACTCCAATCCCTTGTGTGGCGCTAATGGCCACAATTGCGTTATGGTAGCTGTCATTAACTGCCGTTTTTCAGCTAATGTTAACGAACGCCGAACAACGATCAGATAGTCTAAATCGCTCACCTGTTCGTTATATGAGCCTAAAACATAGGATCCATGCAGGTAAATACCAACAAGGTTTGTTTTTAAAATTGCGGTGGTCGTTTGTTGAATGGCTTGTAATAACCGTGGTGTTGATGTCATCATCAAACCACTCCCCTCTAAGTCTTGAGCTTAGCGATAGCCACGAAGATGCTTAATCAACCACGCTTCATCGAAAAGCTTTTCCCAATCACGTTCGATAGAAATATTGCCAGTTTGTTTGATAAATGAACGATGCTGATAAGTTTCTAATAACATATTTTCTCCCGTGAAGATGTGTTACGGTTCGTGCGTATCATATCATACAACGCACTAAAGAAAATAACGGACTGCCAAGTGCCAGTTGTTTCACGTGAAACATCCTACTTCAAATAAACACGAGTCAGCGCTTCGCACAATTTTTCATTACACTCTTGAGCGTTATGAATGGTCTGCAAAACTTGCTGCTCGTCACCTTGTGGTTGTGTTAACACCACCCACACGTCAACGTTCGCTTGATGAACATCATCACTCAAATGTGTCGGCAAAGCCGTTGAACTTTGCGGTGTGGGTAGATTAATTTGTTGTAACGTTAAACCAAGTTGATCAATTGCCTTAATTAGCGCCGCCACTGGTGCTTGCATTGGTTCTGCCAACGTCTCACTTAACTGTCGAAAGCCACCGCTATCTCCTAGTGCCCAGTTGCCACTAAAGCCAACCGCGTCAATAGGGTCATCCGTCCGACGATAAGTCACATATCGAACTGGCATCGGTCCCTGAGCCAAGAGTCCGGGCATCGTTTCCAAGTTCGCATTGATCTCAGCTAAAGGTAATTCTCGGAAATCATGGCCGACTAGTTCGTAACGACCACCAACCAATTGATAATCAACTAGTCCCATCGCCTTAATCAGGCCAGCTTGCACTTTGAAACCATCGTAACCAACTTTTAACGCATCGAACACATCAATCGCTTGCGCGTCGGTTCGAAAACCAAAGTTTGGCCCCGCCCCTTCTGGATAAACGAGATTACATTGATACTGAAACGACATGCCGATTACACCTAAGTCTTGATTGGCCCGCTTCGCTTCATCACTAAATTCACCGAAATAACCGGCTACAACTCTAAAGCTCATGTTTAGCCCTCCTTAATCTTGTCACCGCAATATTGAATCCGTTTACATTATTGATGTCATTATAATTTTTATTCGCGCATAATGAAAGTAATTAATGCTTGCAGCCGTTATTAAAAACCACGCAATCAATGCCACTCGACACTATATTAATCCTCGGTTTATTTACGAACATCGTTTTCTGTTTGACTAAATTTATAGTTGAACAATATTTTTCCAGCTCTTGACAACTGATTTTCAAAAGCGGTATACTCACTTCAACAAAATATCGTCCTTATAAACCAATGAGGTGGAGATCAAGATTATCGTGCCCGCACAGAGAGTCATCGTTGCTGAGAGTATGGCCGAACGCAGGTAATTAAATGGACCACCGAGGGCTTTGCCGAAATTAACGTCAGTTGAGAGTACGGAAAGACGTGCGACATACGTCAGTTGTCAGGGAAATGTTAGTTTCCTATGGAGTAGGAGTGTACGCGTGATTTAATCACTAAATTGGCGAACACTCAATTAAGGTGGCACCGCGGTTATCAAACCGTCCTTAACACAGCATTGGCTGGATAAGGACGGTTTTTTTGACGATAAAACGGGGTGAAATAAATGGTCACGAAACGATGGCAAAACTCATGGATCAAACTAACCAAATACAATTATACTTTTGGAGGATTTAATTATGAGTTTATCCGGAACACACAAATTAATTTTAACAATCGGCAGCGTGGTCATTATTGGCGGCATCGGCTTTACCGTCAACGCCCACTCACACCCAGCTACGACTAAACAATCACAAGTTATCAACCTATCAGCTGGCTCAGAAATTATGAGCTTAGATCCCGCTAAAATGACGGACAGCGTTTCTAATAGCCAAGTCACCCAAGTTGACGAGGGGCTCTATCGGCTGAACAGTCAGAGCCAACCCGTCAACGCTTTGGCTACTAAGACAACTGTTACCAATGGTGGTCATACCTATATCATTCAATTACGCCACGATGCGCGCTGGAGTAACGGTAACAGGGTGACCGCTCACGATTTTGTCTATTCATGGAGACGAACTCTTGATCCAAAAAGTAAATCTGAATTCACCTATGTCTTCACGAACATTAAAAATGCTGACGCCATTGCAGCCGGCAAGAAAAAGCCATCAACCCTTGGTGTCAAAGCTAATGGTGACTATCAATTAACAATCACGTTAAGCAAACCTGTCGCCTACTTTAAAAAGATTTTAGCTGTTTCGACCTTTTATCCGGTCAATCAACCTGCTGTTAACAAATACGGGAAGAAGTACGGGACTTCGGCCGCGACGACCGTCTACAACGGGCCATTTACGCTTACTGGCTGGACCGGGACTAATAATACGTGGACCTTAAAGAAAAATCCAGCTTATTACGATCACAAACTGGTGAAACTGCACCAAATCAATTATCAGGTTATTAAGTCCAATACGACTGCCTATAATTTATATCAATCTAATAAGTTAGATAGTGTGACACTTAATGGCGAGCAGAGTGTCCAGAATAAAAATAATCAAGAACTCAAAACACTTGCGGGTGGTCAAATCAGCTTTATTCAATACAATCACCATGACCATGTAGCAGCCAACCGTGAACTCCGCACCGCTTTATCCTTAGCAATCAACCGGTCGCAACTGACCAACAAAGTTCTAGAAAATGGTTCGCTTCCAGCCAAAAGCTTTGGTGTGCGCAATATGGCTAAGAATCCTAAAACTGGTACCGATTTTGTCAATGATGCGACCGTTGATGGTACTGTTAATTATAATCTCAACCAGGCTCGAGCCGCCTATCATAAAGCACAACGACAATTGGGCAAAAAATCGCTAACGTTAACGATTACCTGTGGTGATGATGACAACTCACATCAGGTCGCTGAATTCATCCAGGGACAATTAACCAGTCACCTCCCCGGACTAAAGGTAACAATCAAGGCAATGCCATTTACCGCAATGCTAGGTAAAGTTTCCAAGGGAGCCTTCCAGCTTAATTTAACTAGCTGGAGTATGGATTTTGCCGACCCTTCACAATCATTAACAATTTTGACTGGCGACAGCAACTCCAACATGGGCCACTATCAAAGCAAGGCTTACGACCAGGCAATGCAAGCCGCTGATGGTCCAGATGCTTTGAACGCGACCAAGCGCTATCAAGACTTAGTTCAAGCCGCTAAAACGGCGCTAACTGATCAGGCCGTGACCCCACTCTACGAAGGCCGTTCCCATCTGCTCGTTAAGTCGCACTTAAAGGGCGTCATCTATAATAATTTCAGCGGTGCCGCCAATTATCGGACCGCATATGTGAAGTAACACCTCATAGTTGCTCTTAAAATTACCCGACCAAAAAGCGTTTCAAGACCATAGCTTAACCTAAGCCGGCCTTGAAACGCTTTTAGTATAGGAATCCAGTGTTAATTAAAAGTCAGTGTTTGCTTCTCGCCACCAACACCCGCGTCAACAAAAAGATCAGTTAGTTTTAATTCAAAAACAACGAGTGTCGATCCAATAGCATCCCAGACTTGTTGATAATTCGGAACTGTTTCTAAATATTGGGGTAGCAAGTCGGTCATCGTCTTAGTTGACCGTTGTAACTTAACGTGTTGGGCTCGTAGATATGGATTGCCCGCTGTTCCATCATTAGGAATCGTAATGAATGCAATATCCGGATTCTGGTCATAAACCTTCAAAGCGGGACTTGTCTTAACTGATGAGAAGTATAGCGTATCTGGTTGTGCTTCGTACCAGACAAAGTTAACAATTTTAACATCTGCTTCATTATTGACGGCCGTGCTGAGGGCAATCTTATTAGTTGATTGAACCACTTGTTTTAATAGTGAAATATCCATACCGACAAACTCCTTTTACTCAATTAGTATCATAATTTCATTATACCGCAATTGATAGTTTTAGGAACGTACGTTTGTCTAATGTGCTATCATATTTCTATAGCTTAGTTTTTGCTTTAAATGCTATCAACATTATTTATAAACTGAACGCTTCGAAAGTAGTGACCTTATGAAAATCATCATTGCACCTGCGAAAAAAATGATTATCGACCAAGATGCCTTTCCAGCCCTAACTGAACCAATCTATCTTGATCAGACGCAACAATTACTGGCTCAACTGCAACATCTCACCTATCCTGAGGCCAAGACCTTATGGCATTGCAGTGACAAACTAGCCCAACCTAATTATGATTGGCTTCAAAAAATTGACCTGACCCGCAATCTGACTCCCGCTATTCTCAGTTACAGCGGTATTCAGTACCGTTACATGGCCCCGGACGTCTTTACCCAGCCAGCCCTTGACTATATTCAGGCAAACTTACGAATCTTGTCAGGCTTTTACGGCATTCTCCGACCGTTTGATGGTATCGTTCCTTATCGGTTAGAAATGCAAGCACGGTTGGCTGTTGGTCAAGCCAAGAACCTCTATGCGTTTTGGGGCGACCGCCTCTATCAGGCACTGACTCCGCGGCCAGAACCAATTATCAATCTTGCTTCTCAAGAATATGCTAAGACCATTGCACCTTATCTGGCTCCGCATCAATCAATGATTGATATTGTCTTTGCAAGCTTTATCGACGGCAAACTCAAGACTAAAGCCACATTAGCTAAGATGGCACGTGGGGCCATGGTCCGTTTTTTGGCTGAACATCAAATCGATGATGTGACGGCCATTCGCACATTTGACCATCCCGATTATCAATTTGACGAGAAGCGCTCGACGGCTAATCGATTCGTCTTTATCTATCAACATTAAACATCATCACAGCAATCACCAAAGCGCCCGCAGAAGGCTAACTTCCACAGGCGCTTTTGTCTACTTTAAACCTTTTAATAACCATTATAGTGACAGCCAAACAAAATCAGATCACACCGATAAACTTCTCAATCTAGCTATTCAGCAAATTATTTCCCGGGAAATGATTACGCTCATTTCTCTAATCATGGGCTGCTAGCCAGTGACGCAATCGCGTCATATAGGCCGTGTTTTCATCGATAAACGCCATGTGACGGCTACGGGGAAATAACGTCCAAGTCGCATGAGGTAACTGGTCGACCATGGTCTTAGCGACTAATGGCGTACACAAATCATCCGTTCCACTGGTGACTAAAGTTGGCATCTGCAAATACTGTAATCGGTCGGTATACTCATAATCCGCTAACGTACCAGTCGGATTATATTCATTGGGACCCCACGCTACATTATAAGCCGTGGTCCCCACCCGTTTTGATCGCCGTAGGAATTCAGGATCATCAGCAGTAATCGGGCCCGACGCATGTTGCGTCATAAAATGTTGATTAGCAGTCAGGTAGGCAGCACCTGTGAAATCCTGTAACCGTTCTGCTGTCGCAATAGCCGACTGATCCACTGGGGACATTAACCGAATCATCCGATGCTGTTCCTGAGCCCACAGTCGGGCTGAAGATAAGGTACTGGCTAAAATCAAACTTTTAATCCCCTGCGGCCGATAGTCACAACCATAAATAATGGCTAGCATACCACCCCAGGACTGCCCTAGTAAGTGAATCTCGGGTAAGTCTAAATACGTACGTAACGCCCGCAACTCTGCCACCCACGTTGCGGCTTGCCATAATTGATCGTCATCAGGTATCGATGAACGCCCACAGCCTAATTGATCATACATGACGATTGGTCGTCCCGTTTGAACGGCCAGGTCATCAAATCCTTCAAAGTAATTATGCGTTGATCCTGGACCACCATGTAGCAAAACTAACGGTGTCTTATTTGATTGCCGATCCCCTACGATTCGATAATACGTCTGATAACCATTAAATGGCATGTATCCTTCTTGCACGTCCAAAATATCACTCACTTTCGTTACTAATTTTTTACTTGTTACGCGTTATGCGTTATGCTAGCCGCTATTTAGCATTAGCCTTGATTAAAACGTGCCAAACAGATGGATTCCTGTTCGTCAGCAATGCGTGTCCGATTCCGGCCTCCGGGGCTGGGTGACAATTGCTGGAACGTAAGCCGACGTCGATTAGAGCCCGTGCACAACCCGCCCAGTCTCAAATACGAGTCTTATTCTAAGCCGGAAGCAACCCACTTCCAGCTAAGAATAATTTGGCTACTGAGCATTGTCACCAGCCCCTCCAGTCGGGAAGCCGCTCGAATGGCTGATGAACGGCCACTGAACTCAGTACAATTTGTCGTTGGCTATTTTAATACTGAACCCTTTAAGTTAAATATCAGAGTGCCTTCTCCACTTTTTCGAAATATTCAATTATTACTACGGTAATTCAGAAATAGTGAGTTATCACAAGACCTTTTCAATCTGACAGTTGATTGATAAAATTAACGTTTATGAAAAACAACGACAAATTCAGCAAAAGTTGGGTATATCCTTGTCAGCCATTCGAACGCTATCCCGACTGGAAGACGTTTCTGACAATGCCCAGTGGTGAAATTTCACTTAGCAAGCGTCCTGTGCTTGGTTAGTGAAAGGCCAGTATTTGAGACGTGGTTTTTTCGGCTCAGATCTGTGCCCACCACGTTCCGGCAATTGGCAGAAATGCCTGGAGGTCGGTGTAGGACGCGCACCCTAAGCAAGTTTACGCTAACTCGAACTGTTCCCAGCGAACCTAAGCTGGCTGCTTTTGAATTTAAAAAATGGCACGTTTTAATCATAATCGATGACAAATTAACTCGCACAATGCGTACTTATTCCATCCCAATACTAATGTCCACCTGAAAAAGTGAAAAACTTAATTCCATTCTAATACAACTCAAATGACAATGGTGATGTAAGCGCTACAATAGAAGTGCATAAATAATCAGAAACGGGTGAATAATGATGGTATTAAGTATTATTACAGTATTAGGAATGGGATTAATTGCGGCCACTGGTGTGCACTTTATCAATGGCGCACAAGCGATGCACGCAGGAACGGTCGGCCATCATGTTGGTCAGATGCCAGCTAACCTTCACCAAATCGACTTACGTTAATCTCTTAAAAATTCACGTTAATTTTTAGTATTGCCGCTGAAACACTGGGCAATGCTTTTTTTGTCGTTCCTTTAGCTGACCGTCCTTATCAGTTTGGTGCCTTGAGCAGCTTGACAGTCAAGCGTATCATTAACTTATATTATCTTTCTGTTCGTCTAGTCACGCTTCGACCGACCGTTCAGAGAAGGAGTGACTTATTTTTATGAATGATTTATTTGAGAAGGCCCCGATTCCCAAAGCGTATTTCCATTTAGCCTTTCCTGTGGTTCTTGGCATGGTTGCCAGCATGATTTATAACTTAGCAGATACATTTTTTGTTGCTCAAACTGGTAATGCTGATTTAGTTGCTGGTATTGCCCTCGGCAGTCCGCTATTTTCGTTTATGTTAGCAGTTGGTGATATTTTTGGCCTCGGTGGGAGTGCCGTTATTTCAAGAGTCCTTGGCCGTCATGATTATCACCAAAGTGCACGTATCAGTAGCTTTTGTTTTTACATTGCGATCGCGCTTAGCTTAGTACTGACAGCCTTATTATTACTATTCGAACAACCAATTTTAGGCTTGCTAGGTGCTACTGCAGCTACCCGTCCCTACATTGCGGACTTCTATCGTATATTGGTATTAGGATCAACCTTTATCATCGTTTCACTGGTTCCCGGTAACATTATCCGAACGGAGGGCCTGGCACAACTTTCCATGATTGCGACCATCAGTGGGACGGTTCTGACCATTATTCTCGATCCCTTATTCTTATTTGGCTTTCACTGGGGTGCTTCGGGCGTTGCTTTTGCCAACGTTTTGGGGTACGCGGTCAACACCAGTCTGTTAGTCTTTTTTATGCGCCGAGCCAAAACGCTCTCCTTAGCACCAAAGTTAGCCCATATCTCGCGACCAACCCTTAAAGCCGTCGTCGCGGTTGGGATTCCAGCCTCACTGACTAACCTAACCCAGAGTTTTGGCATGATGATCTTAAACAGCTACTTAGCCGCATACGGCGCCCAAACCGTGGCGGCCATGGGAATTGTTCAAAAAGTTTACATGGTCGTTATGATGGTCATGGTCGGCTTTGCTTTTGGGGCCCAGCCTTTAGTTGGTTACACGTACGGTGCTAAAAATTGGCAAAGACTACGGGCAACGTTGCGCTTCGATTTAAAAGTCGAAGGTGGCTACGCAACCATTTGTGCGATTATTCTAATGATTTTTGCGCCTCAACTTATTAAACTATTTATGAATCAACCAGCCATTGTCACTATGGGTACACAGATGTTGCGAGCGATGTTGATTACGACACCATTAGTGGGTTTCATCCTCGTGTTCACGACCGTCTTTCAATCAGTCGGTGCGGGTTTGAGTGCCCTAGCCATGGCTCTTTCGCGGCAAGCAATCTTACTAGGTATCGCCATCGTTATTCTGGCACAGTTCTTTGGACTAACTGGTATTATTTGGGCTCAAGCGGTCGCTGATGTCTTAACGTGCTTACTTGGCTGGTTACTTTATCGGCACACCTTCAAAGATATTCAAGTGCCATCCTCAAATTAATAATAACGATATCATGTCGTTAGCTCACTGATAATCATTAAATGGCGCCATCTGTTTCAGGTACTGGTGATTCAGTGCGCCGAACTGCATAAGTGAACTAAAAGCTGGTACTTTTGGAATGACGCCTCTCATTTCAAAAGTACCAGCTTTTTCACTCTGATTCAGTTTTTATTCGTCTACAGACTGAGTATGGGCTAAATCGGCTTCTAATGACGCAGTGAGTGCCTTCAATAGTTTTAGAGTCGCCGTCATGTTAGCGCGGTAATAACGTTCAGTACCTGTTTTGCTAACCGCTAAAATGCCGGCATCCAGCATCAACTTCAAATGGTGCGATACGGCCGGTCGTGATAAGGCGATTTGCGCTGTAATTTGGTTAACCGTCATCTGATCAGTCCGGCACAGCATCACCAAAATCCGTTGCCGATTTTCGTCTTGAAGAATTGTAAAAATCGGAACACCCTTCTTAAATATTGCCATCGTTCGTTCTGCCAAAAAATCACACCTTTCCAATTACGGTTCGTATTCTTAAACCATTTAACGCTTGCTAAAATTGAAAGTCAAGAATTAATCGTTGACTTTTTGTAAGTAAGCGACTAGAATTACCAGCATGATTTGTTCAAGATGTTAAACATTTAAACCAATATGTTAGGAGTCCACTATGAAAGCTGCCATTATTACTAAATACAAGCAAATAACCCCCATGGTGACAGAAGTCCCTGTTCCGACAATAGCTCCCACCGATGTTCTCGTCAAAATCGTTGCCGCCAGTGTCAACCCAATCGATTTGAAAACCAAAGATGGCGATCTAAGATTGTTACTACAATACACCATGCCACTAATTATGGGCAGTGACTTTGCCGGTGTAATTACTGCCGTTGGCGACCAAGTACCGGACTTTAAAGTTGGTGATGCTGTTTACGGTCGCGCACCAAAAGATCGAATTGGAACCTTTGCTGAATTTATCGCCATTGATCATCAAGCCATCGCACTGAAACCAGCCAATCTCAATTTTGAAGAAGCCGCTGCAATTCCATTAGTAGGTTTAACCAGTTACCAAGCGCTACACGATATAATGAACATCCAGCCGGGACAAAAGGTTTTCATTCCCGGCGGTTCAGGTGGCATTGGGATTATTGCCATTCAACTGGCTAAATATTTCGGCGCTTACGTCGCAACCACTACCAGTGCGAAACATTTTGACCTCGTTCAATCACTAGGTGCTGATAAAATCATTGACTATCATCAGCAAGACTTTACTGATGTATTATCCCATTACGATGCCGTATTAGATACTCGTGGCGGGCAATCCCTCGAGGCCGCTTTTCAGATTATCAAACCAGGCGGTCAGATTGTCAGCATTGCCGGACTGCCAAACGCGCGTTTTGGTAAGGATTACGGACTGCCAATATGGAAACAATGGTTATTGGGTCTAGCAACGTGGAAACTGAGTCGACTGGAACAACAAGCCCAGGCTACCTATTCGTTTCTGTTCATGCAACCTAGTGGCCAGCAACTTGTGCGCCTGCGACAACTAATTGAACAGGGCGTTATTAAACCGGTTGTTGATCGGATTATTCCCCTCACCGACATCAACGCCGCGTTAGAATATTCGCATTCCGGTCACGCTACCGGTAAAATCATTATCAGTATTCAACCTAATTAGCTAACTAATATACTTCAAATCAGTCTTTTTAAGGAGTCATGATCAATGAAAAAAGTTTTAATTGTCGAAACCAATATCACTCGTTACCAAGGAACTAATGAGCCGACTGGTCTTTGGTTAGGTGAAGCCGCTGAGTTCGTCGATGAAATGCAGCAAGCCCAAATTGCCGTTGACTATGTTAGTCCTAATGGTGGCTTCGTGCCCCTTGACCCGCGTAGTATGAAATATACCGATGCCGCCACAATGGCCGTGTATGAAGATTCTGACTTCATTAATCGGGCCCTTAAGAACACGCTCAAGCCTAGTCAGGTCGATCCCGATGATTACACTGCTATTTACTATACCGGGGGCCACGGTGTGATGTGGGACTTTCCGGACAACCCTGAGTTACAAGCCATCGCACTGGCCATTTATCAACATGGTGGATATGTGACCTCCGTTTGTCACGGAATTGCTGGCCTCCTAAACATCAAAGACCAAACGGGCCAATACTTGATTGCTGGCAAAACCATTACGGGCTTTACCGCAACTGAAGAGCTGATTGCCGGCAAAAAACGGATCGTCCCTTTCCTTAACCGTGAACGAGCTACTGCTCACGGTGCTATCTTTAGTCAGCATCGATTTTATCGCGAATATGCAATTACTGACGGCCAATTGATTACTGGTCAAAACCCGTTCTCAGCACGCGCGGTCGCACGCCAATTGATTGCTAAACTATAAAAAAACGAGCACAAGGCTCGTTTTTTTGCGTTAATCTTCAAAAATCCGCTCATGCAAAACACCAAACGGCGCATGATCGACATAAATCTGACCAGTGTCGTGAAATCCATTACGTTGATAAAAACGCTGGGCCACAGCATTATTTGCCAGAACAAGTAGATAATTCTGTGGATAGACCGCCTTTAAGCGACGGTGGGCCTGGATTATTAATTGCTGACCAATGCCATGATGATGATAGTTCGGGTGAACATATAGCGAATACAGTTCGCCCCACCCCTCATAGTTCGCATGTCTGGCCGGACCAAATGTGCAAACACCCACAACTTCACCATCAGCCGTCATTGCCAGCAACATATTTTGCCACCGCCGTTCCGGCCGCCAAGTTGCTGGCGTCAATTGCTGTAAATAACTTGCAGGCATCAAATCACGATATGCTGATTGCCAGGTCTCATAATATAACTGTCGAATTTTTCCAAAATCACTGTCTGCTTCAGCGCGGACGATCCGATAGGTTAGTGCCATCAGCCTGACCACCTTTCAATTCAAGTTGTCCCTAAGTGAGGCACATTTTATCATTTATATAAATAAGGTACCCACCAACTATTCATAAAGAGCATCAATTAGATGAATGTTTCACGTGAAACAAAAAACACAGTACAAAAATGAATCCAGTACAACATGTTCATTTTGAGTTTGGTATTGACCTGAACTATGGCCGAACTCGTCGCATATTTAACACGTTTGGCAGAATTACGGCCGTAATAATAATGACCACGCCAACCATTTGCACCCAATCAATAGTTTCATCAAGCAGTACAAATGCAACAATAATCGAAGCTGGTAATTCTAAAGAAGAAAGGATTGGGCCAATGCCAAGCTCCAAGTACGGCATAAACAATGAATACATAACCAGTGGGAAAACCATTGAGAATAGTGCAATCAGTACTCCCCAGCCGACTGTTGCTGGCGTGGTGGGTGCCGTAACTAATTGCGGTGACCACACGATAGCAATGAGTATGAAAGCGCCCAAACACAGTAACCATGTTTTCGATAACGGGTCTAAGTTATTGCCTAAGCTAGCCGTAAACTGCATCGTGCAAGCATAGGAGCATGCCGCTAAAAAACTTAATATCAAGCCCCACGGCGAGAGCGCCTGCGTAATTGGAAACAGACCAGCAGCTAAAATCGTGCCTATCAATACCAAAACAATGCTAACCACTTGCAGTCGGGAGGGACGCCGATGATGAATCACTGCTCCTAGTAATGTTGATAACCAGACCGCCTGCATCAACATTACCGAGGCCACAGCAACTGGGATAAGCTTTAACGCCTGTATGTAAAAGGTGTTAGTAAATCCCGAAGCCGTTCCAGCCGCAATTACCAGTCCGATTTGCTTCCAATTCGTTTGCTGATTACGCAAACGTGCACGGCGTAAAATTTGAATCACACCTAAAATCACAACCGCACTCAGAAAGGACCAGAATAGCAATGGGCCATTGACAACCCCCTGCCGACGCGCAATTTTAAATAGTGACGCCGGAATTCCAAAACTAATGGCCCCTAAGCCAACGAACAGGGGCGCAATTTTCTTCACATTAATCATCCTCTCGTTGACAAGATATGTTGGAGCCGGGCACGATACCACCAGTCTGGCAAGCCCAGTGAGTAGCGCATCAGCATCTCACCAATAATTTGCACAATTGGGCGTCCCGGTTGTATTTGGCGTTCTAACAAGCTGTCATAAAAGTCCGCTGGGGCACTGACTAAGTGCCCGTTAAGATTGACCCGTAACGGCGCATTTTCTACCACGAGCGCTTGCCATTCATAACTATGAGCACGCTGTTCGTCCTCAGAAACGTCTTGTGCCAACTGTAAGTAATGCGCAATATCCGCTGGCAATACTTCCGATAAATCCGACAAAGTCTGTAAAGCTAGACCTGGCCGAGTTATCACTTGACTTAGCGGTACCATCACCTGTCTCAATTGCGCGTCTGTGTCTGCTAACTACTGACACAACCAGTCGTATCCTAACCAATCATCGGGCATGGTAGACCACCATACTCGTAGCACGCCCCCCTGCTCAACTTGAGACTTTAATGTTACCAACGCTTGCTTGACAACCGTGGCATCGGTACTGTGTGACATGATAGCAAGCTGTGCTGGATCATCAGTTGTCAATCGAGTTAAATCACCGACTTGTAGCGACAATGGCAAACTCAATACTGGCTGGTGCAACTCATGTTGCAAGGTTACCGCAAACATCGAATTAAACGTCACATCCATCATCTGAATTTCCTCAATTTCTATTTTGATGGCGCCTTAAAATGTGCCAATTCCGTATTCGAATAAACGTACGGGACGTGCGCCATCTCTGGCACTTGATTCCAAGCCACCGGATAACCCGCACCATGTGCGCAAAAGACCGAGTCCGGTGTATTTTCTAAATCTGCTGTGGGGACATATTTGGCCTTATCGACAACAGCCATCTCGTTATGACACGGCCGATAGCCATCCACGATACATTCCAATTGCCCCTGCCCATGCGTGTAAGCTCGAACCGTCTGTGAATAGTCCTGCATCGCTGCTACTGGCGCCGTTCCCGTAATTGTCGTCAGGTCAGTCCCGTCCGTGGCTACGCTTGTATTAGCGACTGGTGCGTCAAACTGACCATTCATCCGCTGAATATCAGTCATCGCCCGGCCAACTTGTTCCTGACCAACTTCTAGACGGAACCGATACCACGGTTCCAACAACTGACAATCACCACGTTGTTTTAACATCATCAAGCCTTGACGCAACGCGCGCCACGTCGCTTCACGAAAGTCACCACCAACCGAATGAACATTGCTAGCCCGACCACTAACCAGTGTTACCTTAACATCCGTTAGTGGTGCGCCAATCAGGACACCCACTTGTGTTTTGGCTTGTAGGTTTGACACGACTTGGTGTTGCCAATTTCGGCCAAGCACTTCCAATGAACAATCGGTCGTAAATTGAAGCCCACTTCCCCGCGGTGCGGGCGTCAGCAACAAATGTACTTCCGCATAGTGTCGTAACGGTTCAAAATGCCCAACGCCTTCAACAGCTTGGGTAATCGTCTCTTGATACAAGATACTCCCCGTTCCAAACTTTACAGTCAGTTGAAAACGATCCTGCAAGATTTGTTGCAAAACTTCCAGTTGAATCGTTCCCATGACCTGTACTCGCAATTCCTGAAGTGGTTCTGACCAAGTCACGTGTAATTGTGGATCCTCATCTTCAAGTTGACGCAAGGCTGCTAAGCAGGTGTGTAACTCCTCACGCTGAGGATCAAGTGCGTAAGTCAGTACGGGCTGCATGACGGGTTGTAGACTAGTTGCTGCCTGTCCCAATCCTTGCCCCGGCCGCGTTCCCGTTAGACCGGTAATGGCACCAACGGATCCTGCCGTCAGCGCGGACGTGGTCGCATACTTAGTCCCGTTGTAAACCCGTAACTGATTGACTTTTTGGTCATCATACACGATATCTTTAGGTCGTAAGGTGCCACCGGTCATCCGAATCCAAGTAAGCCGTTCACCTTGATCATCGTGCGTAATCTTGAACACCCGCGCGCCAAATTCAGGACGCGTTAATTGTGGCGTCGTCCAATAATCAAGACCAGCCATTAGCGCATCAACCCCGTCCAGCTTAAGTGCCGCGCCAAAATAACACGGAAAAACTTCCCGCCGTTGAATCATCTGCCGAATCGTGGCATCGCTTAACGTCCCTGTTTCTAAGTAATCCGTTAACACTTCGTCATTTTGCATCGCAATATCTTCAACTGCCGCAGTCGGTATGACTGGCCGATCTTCCAACGTGTCCCCGGCTCCCGGCGTGTTAAACGCCACACAACCAGGCGATAATGTCTGTTGAATTTGTTGTATCAATTGGTCGCTATCCGTCCCCGGCGCATCCATCTTATTTACAAACAGAATGGTAGGAACGTCATAACGGGCTAATAATCGCCATAACGTCCGCGTGTACCCCTGCACACCATCAGTCGCTGAAACGACTAAAATTGCGACGTCCAAAACTGACAGTACTTGTTCAGTCTGGGTCGCAAAATCGACGTGGCCCGGGGTATCCAAGAGTGTTAAATTAATGTCTTTATATTGTAAATTAGCTTGGTGTGAAAAAATCGTAATACCACGCTGTTTTTCAAGCACATCCGTATCTAAAAAAGCATCGCCATTATCGACGCGCCCTAATTGCCGTAGCGCGCCAGACCGGTATAGTAATGCTTCTGACAGCGTCGTTTTACCGGCATCGACGTGGGCAATAATTCCCGCTACAATCCGTTTCATATTGGGCTCCCTTCACGATTAGTGAATCACTGCTTCCAGTATACCGGTTCTCAGCACTGAACGGCTAGTAAAGGTCTGCCACTAACGTTAAATATGCATGAATTTTGGCGTGTTTTAGTCCAATGTTAATCACCAAAATCAGGCTAGTTACTTTCCATAGTTGCGATCACTTTAAAGTAGTGGTGACCCATTTCCCGTGCAGTATCGCAAAAAAGGTATCCGTAGCCTACAACTACCGATACCTTAAAATCATTTTCAGACTTAATCATAAAAACGCTCAAAAGCTGCCTTCAGGTCCATTTTGGCTTGCTTTAATGCCTGTGATACCGCCACCCCGTTCGTTTGCAGTCCTTGTGCACGGACGATCTCAAACCGGTCAAACCCCATAATTTCAGTAAACATCTTGTCAAGATACAGCCGAGAAAATTCCATGGGTGTATAACGGTCATTACGAGTATAGATTGACCCACTGGCCTGCAGTAACATGACACGATAATTATCGGTCATCAAACCCACTGATCCATTTTCGGTATAACGAAAAGTCTCCCTGGCAACTAAGATATTATCGATATAGTCCTTTAACCGTGCCGGCACGTTGAAATTATGCAACGGCATCGCAATCACAATCCGATGATGAGCTTTAAACTGTTGTAGGAGTTGCTGATTGATTGCAAACAGGCGTTGTTCCTCAATCGATAAATTTACATGTTGCGCTTGCTTTTCCCAGATTCCCAGCAATTCAGGTACCGTTGCTTGGGGAATCACCGTATCATACAAATTGAGCACATCCACAGTATCATTAGGAAAGCGGGTCTGAAAAAGTTGCAAAAAGGTTTGTTCTAGTTGAACTGAGTAGTGCGCCGCATTACGAAAATCGGGATGTGCATTAATAATCAAAGTCTTAGTCATTTAAATATCTCCTTAATTAATAAATATATTTATTGGTTGTTTTTGACAACAGTTATATACTACAGTCGAAAGGTGCCAATCTATGTCACCATTAAAATCATTTTTAGGAGTTATTTATATGAACCGCTCTGAACGTCTTAATCAAGAATTGATCTTTCTCAGTTACCGACAAGAATTCCACATCAAAGAACTCATGCAAGAATTCAATATCTCCAAACGGACCGCCTTGCGCGACGTTAACTCGTTAGAACAACTTGGTTTGTCCTTTTACGTTGAACCGGGACGTTACGGTGGCTACCAACTCATGCAACAACAACTATGGGTACCCATCTTATTAAACAGCCAGGAAATTAATGCGCTCTTTTTTGCGCTCAAAGCACTCAGTTTATTGTCGGCGACCCCCTTTGAAAAGTCCTACCATACAATTTACAAAAAACTCATGGCAACACTATCTTTAAGCAACCAGCGCCAGGTCGCCAAATTGCAACGTGTGGTTAACTACTACTCAATTCCTAACTTGGATGCCCCAACCCATTTAAGTGATTTATTAACGGCTATCCTTGATGAAAATGTTGTCCAGTTAACGATGACTACTGTGACAGCTAGGTTTCAGATTTTTGATTTATTATATCGGCATGGCATTTGGTTTTTCAGTGGCGTCAATCTCGATAACAATGCTTGGGGCATCTATCGCTGTGACACGATCAAAGCATTTCAAACCAGTGAGCAACCAGCACGGTATACTTGGAAACAGCTCGCGCAACGGCAACGGTCCTACGATCACCATCATCACAATATACGTTATAAATGTGCACTAACACCTCTAGGCCGTGAACATGTACAAAAGAATAATTATCCTAATATGCACTTAACACATCAGAACGACCAAGATTATCTCATTGGTGGTTATAATCAAGATGAATTAGCCTATATGGTCGACTATTTACTGGGACTTGGCCGTAACGTTAGAATTATTTATCCGGAAGCGTTAAAAACTGCCTATCTGCAAGAACTGCAGCAAATTCAAGGCTTCTATCAACGTTTGGTTTTCTGAACAAAAATGTCGGTAGCCCCGTCAAGGACTACCGACATTTTTACTAACCTGCTTATTCTCTTCTTAACTGCTTTATTCAGCCGTAATATAATTCAAAATTGCATTCAGAACTTGTTGATTCTCTCGTGGTACCGGCGTTTGTAAAATTTCTGCTGCTGTTCGGTTTAGGACCGACCCCGCAATATACCGATAATCATTGACGACCATCTCACGAACATTGTCCGCAGCCGGCTCAAAGTGAAATTGTAACCCCACTACCCGATGCTTCCATACGAAGCCTTGATTGGTCACACGATCACTAGAGAACAACAGCGTTGCTTCGGCTGGAACGGTGAACATCTCCTCGTGCCAATGCAAGACCGACAGTTTTGCTGGAATCCCCGGAATCACGGGACTCTGTCGGTAAATCGGTGCCCAACCTACTTCCTTAGCTGGCGCCTTAGTGACTGGGTATCCTAAGGTCTTCGCAATTTGTTGCGCGCCGTAACACGCACCAAACATTGGGATATCGCGGTCCAATAATTGTTGAATCAAGTCTCGTTCCTGCTTGATCCATGGCAGCGTATCGTTGGGACTCATCGGTCCGCCGAGGATAACAAGCATCTCCGTCTCATCCGCCGTTGGGAGAACACCGAATTGATACGGGTGATAGACATACATGGTATGACCATGGGCATGCGCCCAATCAGCAATCATTCCAGGGCCCTCATTGGGGGTATGTTGCAACACATTAATTCGCATAATTAGTCCTTTCCACAACGGCAATGTTTGGTCTGGGTATCGCCTGCAATTACCCAAGATAGAGTCATTATACCACGCTAATTACTTGAGCCATGGGCGCTTATGTTAAACTTAAAACCGATCATAATTTAGAGGTGATAATAATGGACGTCCAATCTTTTTTCGAACAAGCTAAAACGACGCTCAAATTGACACAAAGTACCCCATTACAAAGTGCTTATCAGTTTGGCAGCGATCCTGATAAACTTGCACAGCTCGTACTAACTGGCACAAAAACGGCTACCACCAGCGCTTATGACCTATACGAAACTGATGAACCACTGCCAAAAGTGGGCGCTTATGACGTCATCTTAGATGCTCATAATCAGCCTGTCTGTGTGACCCGGACCGATCAAGTCATGATTACGCCTTACTTGGACATCGATGCAACCCACGCTTACTTAGAAGGTGAAGGCGATCGTACTTATGCCTATTGGCGCCGTGTTCATGATGCCTTCTTCAAGCAGGAGTACCAAAGCGAGCATCAGCGCTTTGATCCCCATACTGCACAAATGGTTCTGGAACGCTTCCACGTCGTTTATCCCGTTCACTAAAAATAGCGTTCCAATCGGCACTGGTGAATTCGCTTCCATTAGTGGTATATTGGAATAGAACTTTCATTAGGGGGAACGACACATGCATACTATCGAACAACTCAATGACGGGCGCGCGGTCTATCTAAATGGTCACCGCGTCAATGTCGCCGATGTGCCCATTTTTCGTAAAACTTTAGCACTCAATAATCAGTACTATGACCTGCAACACAACCATCCCGAAGTACATACTTATCAGGAAAATGGTCACCGCTACGATATTGCTTTCAAAGTGCCACGCACCGTCGCTGATTTACAACAAAAGCACCGTGCTTATCAAGAAATTGCGCAAAGTAACAGCGGCATGTTAGGCCGCACACCGGATTTTCTTAATACTGGGATGGCTGTCTTAGCAGAACGCGCTGCCTTCCTCGGGCAAAATCAATATACTGATTTTGCAGCTAATGCCCGCAATTACGCTAAGGAGGTCAAAGCTAACGATATCTTCATTAGCCATGCGCTTCAAAACCCACAACTCAACCGTCAAAAAGCCATCAATGCCATTCCGTCTGGATACGCGGGTGTTCATACCATTGAACGTAATCAAGATGGAATCTTCGTTTCTGGTGCCAAAATGGTCAATACGATGGCCCCAATTGCTGATGACCTCCTGATTTTTAATCCGCCGGAACTGTTGTTAGAAAACGGCGATAGTAGTTATGCTGTCGCCTTTGCTACGCCACTCAATAATCCGGGCGTCAAGATCATTTGTCGCAAATTATTAGATCATCCCACCGCTTCCATTACGGATTACCCACTCAGCAACGCCCTTGATGAGATTGACGCCTACATTGTCTTTGATCACGCCTTTATTCCGTGGTCAAAAGTATTTGTTGAAAATAATGTTGAAATGAGTAATCGTTTCTTCATCGATTCAGGCATGTTTAGCCACACTTCCCATCAAGATGAGGTTCGAGGTATTACTAAGCTTGAGTTAGCAACCAGTTTAGCGCTTCGGATTGCTCATATCTTAGGATTAGATGGTTTCTTAGGTGTCCAAGAAAAACTCGGTCGGTTAACCGCTAATCTGGAACTCATCAAGGGTACCATCACCCGTTCAGAAGACAACGGTCATCTGGACGAATTCGGTATCTATACGCCCAGTCTCCAAGCTTTGCAAGCGGTTCGCTCGACCCTTCCCGAGTACTATGACGAGGCCTTGCGCGTGACTCAACACTTAGCGGCCGGTTCCATGGTTGGCGTGCCAAGTTTTGCGGAATTTGACGGCGATAATGCGACAATCCTCAACCAGGCACTCACGACGGACCGAGCCACCGCTAAAACCCGCACGCGCTTGTTGAACTTAGCCTTCGATTTAACAAGTTCTGGCTTTGGTCAGCGCCAATTGATGTACGAATACTATCATGGTGGTGATCCAATGCGTATTCGTGCCCAACATTATCAACGCGCCGATTTACAGGCTGGCAATCAGATGATTGACCGACTATTGTCAGCGGACAACGCAAACACCCATGAATAAGTAATCACACCAATACCCAGGTTAGTCCTTAAGTGAGTATTGGTGTGATTTTTTGCGCCTTTATATTATTGACTATTTAGTCAAATATAATTCGCGTAACTGTTGACATTCCGCTGAGGTCAGCCCTAGACCCGTCTGCAAGTAATTTGAAAATGTGTCGTACCGGGCTTTGATGACTTCAAAGTAATGGCTCAGGTAATCAGCGTCTACTAATAATGCCTGGTTCACGGCCCGTTGTTGCTCATCAGATAATTGCGACGCCATCGTCGCCAAGATTTGTTGATTAGCAGCCGCACGTGCTTGATTTGTGAGCAGATAGTCAGCCATGATTTGCTCGTCACTAATACCCAAAATTTTTAGAAATAAGGCGGCCCCGACGCCGGTGCGATCCTTACCGGCAAAACAATGGAACAGTAGTGGCTGATCTGGAACCAGTAGTAGCTGTATAAATTGACAATAACTTTGACGGGCAGTAGGATCTAACGCTAGCTGTTCATATAACTGAACCATGCGGTCATGGACCGCCCCCGTACTACTAATCATCGATTGTAAACTTGCGTCGTTCGTCATGACTTGTGCTAGCACATCCAGCACGTGATACTGGACGTGTGGCCATGTCGCATCTGGAAATTGATGACGCTCATCAGCACTACGCATGTCCACGATTCGCGTAATGCCAAGCGTGGTTGCTAGATACTGCGTCTGTGCCGGTGTTAATTGATCCAATTGTCCTGACCGGTAAATTAAACCATCTTTGATTACTTGCTGATTTTTATTGCGATAACCACCTAGTGACCGTAAATTAGTAATCCCTTCCATGACCAAGCCCCCTGCTAGATTGATAACTTAATTGTAAACTGTCACCGTTAAATTTTCAGTCAAAGGCCATTTAAAAAGTCATTTAGTCACCAGACCTAACTGATCTGGTGACTAAATGACTTTTTAACCGCTAACTTGATAGACTCAATTAATCAAAGTGTCGCCATTCGTGATCCAACAACGCACGCGCTACAAATAGCCCGAGCGGTAAAAACATGATGATTAACACGGCCTTCGTCAGCCATAGTGAACCGACACCAATTTGATTATTGCCAATACTATAAATTGCACGATAAATATATAATCCCGGAACCATAATTACGATTGAAGGTACCGTCAATGAAATCCGGGGATAGCCGTTATAACGATTAACCACCGATGCGATCAAGCCGGCAACGAGCGCCCCACAAAAGGCGGCCGCGGCCGGTGGCATTGCTGTCAAGTCAACTAGTTCAAGGCGCAATGTATTCGCAATGGCCCCAATAAATCCCGCGGTAATGGCCATTTTTTGCGAGCTATTAAACATTATTGAGAACCCGTAAACACCGCAAAAACTAGCTGGTAATCGTAATAAAAGTACCGCTAACGGTGAAAGTCCTAGCGGTAAGAAATCAGCTGGCTTGAAGCTCACCAGTGTCGCGACTAGCCAGCCGACGAGAGTTGCAATCAGGGTAACCATAATCGCGTAAGCTAAGCGCTCCAGTCCTGAGCGCATATCCAACTTAGAGATATCCAACATACTCGTAATGAACGGAAAACCCGGAATCACGAATAACATGGCACCAATATACCCCGCCTCATGCTGGGCAAGAATTTGGAAATTATATTCAAAAATCTTAAAACTAACCATATAAGCCAAACACGCTACCGCAACGCTGACCGCAATCCCGGCAACCGTCGTCATCGACCGTTTACCCATCAGCGCCCGAACATAGTTACCAAGACCCGCGCCCAAAAAGGAACAAATCATCTCGGGAATACCCCCACCAAGTAAGAAGATAAATCCACTACAGGCTAAGCCAGCTGCCAACCCAAGAACCAGTGGCGAATACTGTTTAGGACGCGTCTGAACTTCATCAATTGCTGCATGCACTTGTGCCACCGTTAACCGTGCATATTTCGCATCAAAGTCTTTGACAAACTGTTCAAGAATATTTAGTTTATCCGTATTTACACCAGTATTTGGTATCGATAATACTTGCGTATAACTACGTTCATGATGAAAACACGTGTACTGAATCGAAATCAACCCGATATCTGCCGAGCACGTTAAATTCAGGCTGCGAGCAATCTTATTCATCGCATCACGAACCCGCCACGCTCCCGTCCCACACGACAACATTAAAATACCAACTCGACCAACAATTGATGTTCGCTCTTGTAAGCTAGCATGCTTAGCGGGAACATCTTCATTACGGATAAAGTCCTTCCATGGAATTGTCATATGATGTCGTTGTGATAGCGGCATCACCGACTTACGCTCTTTATTCATTTCTTCCTCCATCTTAGATCGTCCATTATGTTAGTAGCTTTCCCCCTTATTTTAGGCTACTAACATCATTTATGATAGCGATTTTGTCATTTTAAAAGCATAATGTTTCACGTGAAACATTAGCCTCATGATGAGTTTCCCAGCTTGTTAATTGAACTACCCCCTCAAAAGTAAACTTGATTACCATTCGTTAATTTAAACGTCACAATTTTCGCCGCTATCCGCAATCATATGATAAGTTACCGGTATCATCTAATAAAGGAGCGATTTGTATGTGCACTAGTCTAACTTATACAAATAGTCATGGAGGCCACTTCTTAGCTCGTACAATGGATTTTAACGTTGACTTTGAGACCCGTATTATGTTCATGCCTCGACATTACCGCGTGACGGGTGACCTTGGTGATTTCACCACGACTTATGGCTTTATTGGCGCGGGTCGCCAACTGAACCATGAAATTTTCACGGACGGCGTTAACGAATGTGGTGTCAGCATCGCAGCACTCTACTTTCCGAATCATGCAATTTACCAGCCTCACAGTAACCAAGACAAAATCGATCTCGCACCCCACGATTTCGTCGCCTGGGTACTCGGAAAAATCACCAGTGTTGCTGACCTACGTGAGCGCGTCAAAGACGTTCAATTAATTAGTAGCACGGCAGAATTAATTAACGAAATTCCACCACTTCACTTTATCATCAGTGACCAAACCGGTGAAACCGCCGTCTTGGAACCAACTAGCGGCGAGCTTCGCCTGCTTAATAACCCAGTCGGCGTCCTGACCAATTCACCAAACCTCAAATGGCAGCTACAAAACTTAAGTAAGTATGGCACCCTGACTAACACCGAGCGACCACTAAATAAATTCATTAACTACCAACCTGGTTCACAGGGACCTGGTACGGGCGCATTAGGTCTACCTGGTGACTATACTTCGATGTCTCGCTTTGCACGGACCGTCTTCTTGAAACACTATGCGCAAGTGCCAGCGACAACAACAGATACAGTCAACTTACTTCAACACATCTTGAATGCTGTGACTATTCCCAAGGGCGCCAAAGTAGCCGCCAACGGCCAAGCAACCTATACTGAGTACCGTAGCTACATGGATTTGAATCATCAAACGTACGCACTAGAACTGTACGAAAATCCGGGAGTGATTCAGCAAGTTAACTTAACGGATCATTTATTAGAAAAACAGACCGTTCCGTTAGAATACGTCCTTAGTCGCACCCCACACGTCCAGTTACTAACTCCCGATGTTGCCACCTTGCCAGCGGCCCATTAAGACTTTCAGAAAAGCAGTAACTCAAAAAAGCTTGCATCACAAATCTAGTTGACTTTGTGACGTAAGCTTTTCGTATTATTTAAACTTAGGCTAACGCGGCTTTTAGATTAGCTAAGGTTAATTCGCTCGTTGAAGTGAAGTTAACATCCGCACCCGTCAAAATGGCAGGATCACCAATCCCAATAGACGTTTCACTAGCACCATTAATTGACTGAATACCGACCTTAGCATCTTCAACGCCCGCACATTCTTCAGGCTTCAAGCCAAGCACTTCCGCGCCACGTGCGAAGATCTCTGGATCTGGCTTACCGTGTTTCAAGGTTGCGGGATCCACCCGGGCTTCAAAGTAATGCGCCAAGCCTAACTGTTCCAGAACCAATGGTGAATTCTTAGAAGCTGAGGCCAAGGATAAACGATACCCATGCTTGGCGAGATCGGCTAAGAAGTCTTCGATACCAGGTAAAATTGCAGTTTTATCCATTCCCTTCAACAGGTTCAGATAATTAGTATTTTTCTTGGCTGCGTAAGCCACTTTTTCAGCTTCCGTATAGTCGTTTTCCTTACCACCCGTTTTTAAGATTAAGTTCAACGAGTCCATTCGACTAACACCCTTTAAATTATCGGCAAGTTCTTCACTCCAGGCAACGCCCAACTCGTCAGCTAATTGATGCCAAGCTTGTGAGTGATAAACGGACGTATCCGCAATCACGCCATCTAAATCAAATACAAACCCTTTAATATCTGCAAATTTACTCATTAATGGTTCCTCCTCGTTAATTACCAGCACAATTGATTGCTGGGTACCGGACAACTGCGCAATCATCAATAGATGCGCCAAGAGTGACGGCTACCCGTCTTGTTTTGAAGCACACCGTTAATGTTCACTTAACATTATAAAACGCTTTCAGTTTCAATGCAACCGGTTGCATAACAATTTTAATGACGACTGTTGCTAATCACATGCCTGCCCGCCGATCAAATCGCAATGGCGGCCCCATTATTGCCGTCCATCCTGAATTTACGGATTTACTAATAATGACTGATCCAACCATTTTTCCACAAACGGTTGCACGCTTTTATGCCCACTTAATCTTGGGTCGGAATTGGAATATCCGGTCGATACTGGTACTGATGCTGGGTTAAAAATTGCCGTAATTTAAAACTAGCAGCCAATTTAAAGCACGTTTCCGCATCCCGTAAATCGCATCCGGTCAGTGTTGTGATATGGTGCAGTCGATTACGCAGTGTATTTGGATGAACGTATAATTGCTTAGCCGTGCGGGTCAAATTGCAAGTCGCCCGTAAGTAGACATCTAATGTTGGTACCAGTTCTGTATGGTTTTGCTGATCATAGGCTAACAACAAACGTAGGGCTGGATTAATAAAGAACGGTAAGATCTCAAGGTGATTAACTCGTGCCAACGCAAGATTATAGAATTGGTCTTCACAAAAAATCACCCGACCACGGCCAGTCTTCAGTTGCGCCGTTCGTTCACAAACTGTATACGCGGCAAAGGTATCTTCCGGATTAACGTAGTGCTGAGACACGATCAAGCGGCAATCCGCTTGCTTCGTAATTTGCTGCAACGTTAGTTTAAATTGATTCTGATTATATGCGACCAGACTAATTGGGATCAGTGCCACACATTGTTGCTGATAAGTCGAAACCAACACTTGTTTGAATCGTGGCATCATCAAGTACTGTAGTCGCTGCTGTAAAATCATCGGTGCTTGATCAGCTAGTGGTTCGCAGCGGATTAACACCATGGCTGTCGGTAATTGCACGTGTTGTTCAGCAAACGTTCCCCCTTGATGTTCCGTCAATAATAAGTTTAATAACCGGTCCCGTTGCGATTCAGCTGTTGGCATAATCTGATTTTTAACTAACGAGCCAGCGATAACCTGACCAATCGAATTGATCAGTAGTGCTTGTCGATCATTCAGTGGTTTATTGAGTGCTGGCATCACCAAATAACCGATCGGCTCGGTGCCATTTGCTAACGGCGTAATTAGCATGGGCCCCGCCGACAACTGATCTTCCGCCACATAGACTTGCGTTAAAAAATCCGGCGTATCCGGTGCAAATCCGTGGTCTAACAGCCAGCGTCCGACTCGATTCGTCTCAACTGCAGCGTGAATACTAGTCCCATTGAGTTGCGTCGTATGCGACCGTGTCAGAATCTCCCCGTTCAGATCAATAATCGCCAGCGGATTCTCTAATAAGTGTACTGCTTGGGCCAGTGTGGTATCAAAATCCGCCGTGATTGCTTGGATAGCGAGCTGATTGATGGCTGCTTGAATTTGAACATCGTGTTGTAAGCACTGACCAAGCGTCATTAATAATTTCAATAACTGATTTTGTGCCGCAATGATCGTAGTCAGACCGGTTCCCAGATTTACTAGTCCGACCGACTGACGATGGCCGTGCCAACTATAAGCAAGTTGAACTAGCTGACCCGAGTCGGGGGACAAATATAACCGGTGGCTTGCTAACGCTTCCGTCGGATCAACAAATTGGACGTGAGTAACTTCGGGATTATGTGTAAATGTTGGATCGACAGTCACCTCAAACGTTGTGGCTAACTGCCGCAATAACGGCTTTAATTGCATACTCAAGTAACCTCCTTATTCACGCTTGTCGCCTTCATCATAAATAATGTAAGCGTTTTTGTAAAGAGGCCTACTGATAACCCACCACCCCCCCTCGAAAGGTCCTCAGCTTTCTTAGGCCCGTATTCGGACAAAAAAGAGCGGGAATCCCGCTCTTTTCATAAACCTATTAGGCTAAGAAATCAGTCTGTGTTTTGGCATCGTACCGAGTCGTATGGAGCGGTTCTTGCGCTGCTTTCCCGATTGCGATTCCCATTACTGGCACGTATCGTTTAGGATCAAGACCCAGCGTCGGAATCATCTTTTCAAAGTCAATTCCGGAGAACGCATTGGCATCATACCCATGAGCTCGTGCCACTAGCAACAACTGCATCCCGACAACGGAACAATCAATCGTCGCATCGAATTTCAAGAAGTCTGGTGTGGCATTTTCATATAATGGTAAGAAGGTTCCCAGAATTTGATCCAAGCGTTCCTTCGTAATATTCCCATCCTCATAAACTTTGTTCCAGACATCGCGATAAACATAATGCGACTGGGTATCACCGGCAATAAAGACGATGGCCGATGCACTGTCAACCTGTGGGTAATTGAATTTCATCACGGCTTGTTTGAACTTAGCCTTTGCCTCGGGGGTATCCACGACGACAAAGTGCCATGACTGTAAATTACATGCCGATGGCGCGGTGGCGGCTTCCGCAATCATCTTTTGTAACTCATCACGTCCAATTTTAACGTTCGGGTCAAACTGCCGAACTGAATGGCGGTTAAACATCACGTCTGCTAAATCATTGTTCACCAAATTTTTTACTGCTTCTGACATCAGCTATTCCTCGCTTTCGTAATCCGCCTAAATAATGTAAGTCGCTGCCTTGGGATTGAAGAAACTCCGGTCATACCGACCCGTTAAGAGCTTTGGCATTGTTGTCGCAGCATCAACTTCGTCCAACTTCAGTGTGTTGAACATAACTGACGTGTCGAAGTGGAACCAAGCGGCACCGAGTGGCTTCAAGACCTTCAATTCGCCAAATGGATCATCATCGGTTGACTCCAACTGAATACTTAGGTTCCCAGGTTCAACTTGATCAGCTAAGGACCGTAATTGAGTCGCAACTAATTGGACGTTACTGAAATGGTTCGTCCCATCTTCATGTTGATCAATGTCATATTTGTAGAAGAAACTATTCATTTCGGCTTCCTTACCTAACGCGAGCTGCCCCGCAAATTGTTTCATAATTGACGGATCATTCAGTTCACCGGCCGTCCACGAAACGTTCAGTAATGTCTTGCCATGGCGTTCGACCGTGGCTGTCGCACTGTTGTCATTCCGGCGCAATTCGATGGCATCCGCTAATTTCTTAGGAATCCCAGCACCTTCCCGACCTGCAATCACACCACTCTCCGCCCCGGGACCGTGGAGTAAGAGGTTAATCGGGTAAGCGCCCATCATTTTATCCTTGTAGCTAACTAACGCAAATAGGCTTTCTTCAAGGTATGGGGCACTAAAAGTCGGTTTTCCCATATGAACGACATAACCGCAAACCACCGGTGCCATTAATTTTAATGGTGCTGGAATTAAAGCCTTAAGCACCGCTTCGTCAGTGGCATAAGCAAACCCAATACCTTCCTGGTCATTCATGCTTGGTGCTGTCAAAAAGTTCTTAACATCCTGATCACTTGCAATAAAACTTGCCATGGTAAAACACTCCTTTGTTTGCGTGACTAGCTTACATGATACCGTCCATGATGTGCACGTCTGGTGCACCATCCGTCACGATCCGTTTAACTCGGTCTTCAATCAGTGGATTATATTCTGGATGGGTCAAAATGTAGAAACGGTTATCCTCTAAGGCTTTAAAGACGGTATCGGCAATCGTATCAATTGGTTTCCCGTTGGTAATGACATACTTCGCAAATTGTTGTCCCTTTAAGTACGCTTCACTTTGATAATACGGGTCCGTTGGGTCGCTGTATTGCACTGGCCGGTGATTTTCAGTGTGATAGAGATCCGTCTGAACAAAGCCAGGGCACATCACGTGCATGTCGATATCAATATTAGCCCGTTGTAAGTCATAGACGGTCGCTTCAGTCATCCCAACAGAAGCGAACTTGCTAGCATGATAAGAAGGCATTCCGGGCGTATCAACTAAGCCGGCAATCGAAGCCACGTTAAGAATATCCGCATGGGTCTTCTGTTGAATCATAATTGGGATAACGCGCTTCATCGCATAAACTTGACTCATTAAGTTGATATGCATGATCCATTCCCAATCACGAGTCGGCAATTCCCAAATCCGACCAGGTAGCGCGATCCCGGCATTATTAATCAGTAGGTCGATCCGCCCAAACTTTTCCATGGCCTGCTCAACCGCATCGTCGACACTAGCTTCCTTTGTAACGTCAGCGGTAACCATCAACACCTCGGCACCCTTGTCGAGAATATGTTGGTACGTTTTCTTCAAAGCTGGTTCGTCGATATCAACAATCGTGAGCTTCATACCCCGATCCGCGGCGCCTTCAGCAATAACCTGACCAAATCCGTGGGCCGCACCCGTGATAAACATAACTTTATCTTTAAAATCTTTCATGATGTTTTGCGTCCTCCTCGATGAAATTGTGATTTTATTAACTTATCAGTAAACATTAACCTGATGACCGGTCATTTGTCTTGACTACGCTTTCATATTAACCCACTAAATTTATTTGAGTAATGGATAAAAGTACTAGTCTTACGACGATTAAACTGTAGCTTTTATACATGTGTGTTAGTTCACAATTATAACTAAAGTGTGGTTCCAACTTTAATTAGCTAATAAAAACGCACGTCAGCCCTTCTTAGCTTACATGCGCATCATTATAATTGGATTTATTTTCTTAATACTGCAACCGTTCATTGTCATTGTGCACGGCTACGTTGCCGAAACATTCAAGGTCCGTGCCAGATCAATCACTCGTGCTTTGATCTGATCTCGGACCTGTCGAAATACTAGCAATTGGTCATTAACGCTGCCAGTCGTGCGAGCCGGATCAGGCAATGGCCAGTGTAGCCTGGTCACCGTTGCCGGAGTGACGGGGCAGCGATCCCGTGCATCACCACACAACGTCACCACGACTGCACACTGATTAAGATAGGTCAGGTCGATTAATTTAGAAACATGGTCACTGATATCAATACCCACCTCGCTCATTACTTGAACAGCTAGTGGGTTCAGGCCATGTGTCTCCACCCCAGCACTAGCAACTTGCCAGTTTGGTCCCAATAATTGCTGTGCAAAGCCTTCTGCCATCTGACTGCGACAGGCATTGCCCGTACATAAAAAATATATTTTTGGCATTTCGCCGTCCTCCTAAATTACTGACGATAACGACACTAATCGCGTATCATCACCAATATTATGCCCGCAAGAATCCCGCTTGCTCCGCTAATAACCATTAAGATACAACATCGTCATGCGCGTAACCGCGATAGATTGCTGTGACTATTCCAGCAATCGAATAAGCTAGCCTTAACCCTCAAGCATGCGCTCACTATATTTTTGTAATCGATTTCAAAACGATTTATACTAGAGTTGATATTACAATATTATTCTAAACTTATAACCAGTCCCCTGAGCAGTTACTCATCGCGAGAACGGTCTTATTTCAACTAATTTATCGGAGGTCTTTTCCATGACAGTAGCAATTCGTTATCAAACTCGCAATGGCAATACACAAGCATTTGCCGAACAAATCGCTAGCGTGGCAGGTGTTCCAGCACAATCCATCGATACACCTGTCGAACAAGCTGACACACTCTTTTTTGGCGGCGGTACTTATTTTATGAAACCCGACAAAACCGCATCTGCTTTTATGAAGAACCTTGATCCGACTAAGATCAAACAAATCGCCCTATTCACAACTTCTGGCGGACCAGAAATGGTTTCAGACAAAGCCCTGACAAAGATTGCCACCGAAAAGGGCATTCCCGTCATCGGCCACTTCCACCAAGTCATGGGTGGCAAAGGAATGAAAATCATCGGCAGTGCTGGCGGCAAGCTCAAAGATGAGCAGATTGAACTCGTTAAGGAATTCGCTCAAAAAATGTTAGCTCGATAATGATTTGACGGCGCTCGCGTTGACTGAAAAAGTCAATGCGAGCGCTATTTTTGGATTAGTGCTGAAGACCTAATTAGCCCGTCTAATTTGACGTAGGACGTCAATGCACCGCTGCTGATTAGCGTTAGGCAAAAAGGACTTCCGCACCGCCAGTTGCATGTAACAGTGTAATTGCTCTTGGGCAGCTAGTGGAATCCCTATAACCTGATCACTTAGCACTACGGAATCCGCAATGACCACCCCAACACCAACGTTTTGAGCAACTAGACCTTCGACTAACGCGTTGGTAGCTGCCTCGTAGACGATTTTAGGCTGTATGTGGCCGCGCTGACAATATTGTTCTAACGCTAACCGTGGTAATGCGTGTTTAGGACGAGCGATGATAGGCACTCCTTGTAAGTCAGTTGCTCGAATCGTTTTTAAGTGACTTAATGGACTATTGACATTGGCCAAGACCTGCATCTGATGTTCCTCTAAGAGGCTCACTCATAAATCTGTGGCGCGTTCTGGGACCAAAGTTGAAAAAACCGCTGCGTCTAACTTGCCTTGCCGCAAATCAACTAACAATTGTTCTGAATCAGCAACGGTCGTTGTGACCTGGTCTAATAAATCAACTGAGATAAATTTTTTTATCACCCGGGGAAGCCATATACCACCTGCAACATTGGAAAATCCGAGCCGAACTTGCTGCTCATTAGCGTGATGAACTTCCAGTGCCATCTGCGCAACGTCTTTTAAGAGTTGCTTAGACTTAATATACAAGGTCCGCCCCGCTGCCGTCGCTACTAGTTGGGCCCGATGGTTGGCCTGCGTTAGTAATACTGCTTGGTATTCTTCTTCCAATCGTCGTAAAGCTGCAGAAATAGCCGGTTGTGTGACGTGAAACTTGGTCGCCGTGGCCGTGTAATTTCCCGTCTCAACTAATGAACAGAAGTACTTTAAATCGCGTTCATTCACGTCAACGCCCCCATTCAATCTATTTAATACCTAATTTTAACACGAAAGATGCGGCAAATCGTGGTCAGGAGCAATCACGACTTACCGCATCTATATTGCTCAGTTAGTCTTACCAAAAGCCTAATAACTTGGTCCACAGCAAGCCCCCACCTAACCAGATGACGTTAAAAATAACCCCAATAATTGCACTCAATCGCCACCACTCCGCACTAGTCACATAGCCTGTACTTGACAATAATGCCGCGGGCCCGGCCGAGTACGGCGTCGTTGACAAGTTGATTGAACCAGCAAATGCCAATAGTAACGCCGCTAAAACATGGGGAACACCGGCACCAATGGCGATGGATAAAAAGCCAGCATATAACGCCGAAATCTGTGTTGAAACACTCGGAAACATGTAATGTAAGTAAAAATAAGCTAAAAACAGGATAATGAGCACGCTAATCCAGTTCATACCATTCAGTAAATGACCTAACGTTTTGGAAAACCATGGGAAAAAGCCTAGTGTCATTAGCTTCTTAGACATCATCATGATGATCGATAACCAGACTAAAATATTCCAAGCAAAATGTTCATTGAGCAAATCGTTAGTCGTTAACACGCCCGTAATCAGCAAAATAACAACTGCGATAAAACTTACTTCGGTCGCATCGATGCCAATTTTAGTCCCGATCAACCATAAAACAATCGCTAAAATAAAGGTAATTGACATAATTTTTTCACTAGCTGTCATTTTTCCAAGTGCGGCCAAACGCGTCGTTGCCCAGCGGTGCGCGCCTGGCGTTTGTTTCACCTCAGGGGGATAGACTTTATATAGTACCCATGGAATAATTAGTAGCGATAAAATACCTGGGACACAAGCAGCCGTAAACCATTGCATCCAAGTTACCGTGATTCCCTGCATCTTAGCTAAACCAATAGCCACCATGTTGCCAGCTAAACCGGTCAAAAACAAGCCTGATGTAATATTATTAACTTCATATTCATTAAAAACTAGAAATGAGCCTAATTTTCGCTGTGTGCCCTGTTTCGGATCAGATCCCATTTCACGAGAAAGGTTATCAATAATGGGATACATAATCCCGTTGACCCGCGCATTATTGCTAGGAATACCAATCGCCAATACGGCATCAACAAAGGATAAGGCGTATGCTAAGCTCAGCGTGCGCTTGCCAAATAAACTGACAAACAGATAGGCGATCCGCTTGCCAAGTCCTGATTTAATAAAACCAGCAGCCATGAACATGCACATGGCAACCATCCACGCCGTCGAATTACCAAAACCAGTAGCGACTTCGTCCATCGTAAAAACACCCGTTAACGTCGCGACAACAATCCCAATCAGCGTGACGGCCATCATCGGTAATGGCTTGGTAATACAAGCAATAATCGTTGCCACAAAAATTGCAAATAAGTGCCACGCCATAATACTAATTGCTACTGGTCGTAGTGGCGTAACTAGCCATAACCCAATTCCAAAAATTAGCGGTAACAGAAAGCCCTTCCATTTTATTTCACTCAACATCTGCACTTCCTCCTAATCTTCATATAATTGTTAAGATTTTCACATATCTTGCCATTAACGGTTGTTTGCCGTTTTTCAATATCACCATAACTTAATTTATAAGTCTGTCAATTTAAATTTAGTTGTAGTTGCTTGAGGTGTCGCAATAAAACCCGTTATATACAGCCTACAGGGACCTGTTTGCGATTAAAAATACCTGAAACTATCATAGCGACTAGTGCCTTTTATCGGACACTTTTATAAATAGAATTTATAAAAAGCTAAAATAAAGTTTGCCACTTGCTTAATTCTCACTAAAGTTTCGACAACCCGTCAAATTAATCACAGCTTGTTATCCTTGTCACAATAGCATTCTGTTGGCTTCGTTAAAATTAACGGTTGTTTTTTCTAGGTAACTATTTATATTGAAAGCGTAAACAATCCGTGTACTTATCCAACTAAAAAACTAATAAAGGAATGTTAATTATGAAATATATTGCCTTGATTGGTACGGCGGCACAACAGTCTTACAACCGTGAATTATTACAATTTATGAAGCATCATTTTAGTCAACGGGCTACCATTGACGTTAATGAAATTACAGGGATTCCCCTTTTTAATGAACCAACTCAAAATCATATCCCGGCGACCGTTCAAGCCTTAAATGATAAAATTAGCCAGGCCGATGGGGTGATCATCGGGGTACCCGAATACGATCATGCCATTCCGGCCGCACTCAAGAACGTTATTGAATGGCTTTCTTACCAGCTCCACCCCTTTGCTAATAAACCGGTCATGTTAGTTGGTACTTCCCTTGGCGTACAGGGGACGTGCCGTGCTCAAGGTGACTTACGCAATATTCTCAATGCGCCCGGAGTTGATGCTCAGGTACTCCCTGGCAATGAATACATGTTAAGCTACGCTGCTAAAGCCTTTGATCAGAATGGTCAAATGACCGATGCCCCTTCTATCAAGTTCTTGGAACGGTGCTTCGATAACTTTGAAAAATACGTTAAGGCACTCAACGGCACGCCCGCGCTCAATGTGAACTGGCACGGTAACTACGACGTTATCGTTTTAGGCTTTGGTGGTGCCGGTGCTTCAGCGGCTCGTTTTGCTGCTGATAATGGTGCCCACGTACTAGTAGTTGATGCGGCACCATTTGGCCGTGAAGGTGGCAACACCCGCTACTCCGCCCAACACGTCGTTACGGGTGAAAGCTTAGATAAACTAACCGCTTATTATCAAGCACTGGGCGCGCCATTCAGTACCCCTACTAAGACACTCAACGCCTATTTAAGCGGTATGAGTAAAATTCCAGCATATTTTGAAAAATATCTGGGGATTAAAGCCGTTAGTTGGAAACATGATATTAAACCCGGTGATGCCGTTGCCATCAAGAAAACCATGGCGGAATACCCAGAACTAGCCGGAAGTGATACGATTGACTTTGCCCTCGTTCACAAACGTGATAAAGACGCTGCATTATGGAAACTACTCCGGCAAAAAGTCCTTGAACGAGCTGACAATATTGACGTTTGGTTGGACTCACGGGCACAACATTTGATCCAAGATCCTAATACTAAAGTGATCCAAGGGGTCCAAATCAAACGGGGCGAACGACTGCTTAATATCCATGCCAATAATGGCGTCGTTTTAGCTATGGGTGGTTTTGAAAACAATCCTGAGTTAAAGCAAACCTACTTGCACAGTGATAATCTGACACCACTTGGGACGCTCTATAACCGCGGTGATGGTATCAAAATGGCTCAAGAAGTTGATGCCAAAATGTGGCACATGACCAATTATGAATCTCACGGTATCTTACCTGGAATCACCTTCAAAGAAGACGCCAATGAACGGGGCCGTCAAATTGAACACTGGCCTTTATTAAAGAACGGTAGTATTTTCGTTATCGCTGATGATGGGACACGCTACTTCCAAGAAGACGCTAAGCACCGTCACGGACACGTTTACACACATGGCTCTTGGCTAATCCCAATGAATAATCAGCACCCCTACTTAATTTTTGATCAAACCCAGTACGATGCCTTCAAACAAAAAGAAAGTCAGGATGGTCAGTTACCGTATCCGAAATTCATGACCAAACTCGTTTCCGCGCCAACGATTGCACAATTGGCCGCCAAATTGGGAGTTCCTGCTAATAATCTACAACAGACGGTAACTGACTTTAATCACTACACAGAAGTGGGACGTGATTTTGAATTTGGTCGTGATCCGCAAACGATGCGTCAACTGGACGATGGCCCTTACTATGCCATTGCTGCGGCCAATGACGTCCTCAACACGCAAGGGGGGCCACAACGCAATGAAAATGCCCAAATTCTCAACGTCAATGACGAACCTATTCCACACTTGTTCGGCGCTGGTGAATTAGGCGGTATCGTTGCAAACTGCTATCAAGGTGGTGGTAATTTAGCCGAATGTTTGATCTTTGGTAAGTTAGCCGGTGAAAACGCTGCTCGTCCAAAGGTAGATAGTGAATCTGTCACCGCCAACGAAGCCAACGGAATTAATGACCTTGTTGATGGCGAAACAGCATCTAATGTTAAACTGGCCGCTGATCAATATCTCGGCAGTTCCAATGCCGGGCTAGGTGGCAAAGTTATTGTGCGTGTGACTTACAACGACCATAAAATTCAAGCAGTCGATGTTATTCAACACCATGAAAGTGAAGATGTTGGTTTAACCGCTATCGATCAAATTCCACAAGAAATTGTGGCAGCCAACTCCACTAGCGTTGACGCCGTTTCAGGTGCCTCTGCATCTAGCCGAGCTATTAAAGAAGCGGTCCAAAATGCGCTGAAACAAGTCAAAGATTCAGTCACGAATTAAGCACAATTCAAAGCGAATATGTATTTGAGAACATCACGTAACTCACGAGTTGCGTGATGTTTTAGTGTCCCGTGGCGAAAGTTTCACGTGAAACATTTTAGGACTTACGGTATTTGATTTCCAAATATAAGTTATGCAAGGTGCCTATCAAAACAGACACCATCTATTGCCAAAATCAACAACATCCGTTATACTGTTTATCGCTGTGGCTATAATCGGCCACAAATAAGGAGATGATTAATGATGATGGCATCATTATCTGTACGCAAAAGTGCTGCTCGTTAGCGACACTTTTCGACAGAACCTTTCAGAGAAGTGTCTGGTTTGAATCTGAAAGGAATTATATTATGCAACCGACAATTACCACCTATCAATACAGTTATATTACTCAGCAAGTCAATCAGTTAATTAGCGCCGAGCTCGCCGTAAACGATCTTCAAATTAGAGCCGTCGTACGGGCACAAGCTATCGAGCGGATTACACCACTGCTTCCTAGTGACGATCCAATCACCGCTAATTTCTTGTCCCATTTGCAAACGGACCGGCTAACCCGTGCCAAGGCCCCTCAACTACTAGAAACGCTAATTCCGCTAATTATTCCGTTTCCATCCTTGACGACAAAGCAACTAAGCAAGTTGTTTCGCAAGGTCAAAAAGTTGAAGCAGCCTGTATGGTCACAATTAGCATTACACGAATTGACTTACCTAGGTTGGAATGATGGTGGTAACCAGAAAAAGTATTTAGTAATCCCGGATCATGATCGTCTCATTGGTATCCAGGGAGATCTAGCACCACAAACAGTCAAGGGCGTCTGTGCCATTTGCCAAACAATTGGCAACGTCGCACTCTTTATGTCGACAACCAAGTCATCTGGTCTCGGACCTTACACGCGTAACGGCAATTACATTTGTCGTGACAGTAATCAGTGTAATCGACAATTGACCGACCCGCAGGCTTTAGCTGACTTTTTAGCAGTTGTCCGTCCAAAACAATAATTAAATAAAAATCAGGGCCACCAAGAACAGCTGCAACTGTCGTTCTTGGTGGCCCCTTCATTAATCTTATTCGGTGACACTAATACAATAAGCGCGTGTTGGCGAATCACTAACTTCAATTCGCAACAGTTGCGCCCCGTTGTCTCGCAATGTCTTATCAATCTTGGTAAACAAATACTCCGTGACATTTTCCACAGTTGGATTAACGGTTTTAAATTCAGGTAAGTCGTTCAAAAATTTACCTGACAATTCATCCAACGCTTGATGCAAATTTTTTTCAATATCATAAAAAGCAACCATCGCATCAACCGTGTGCAATTCACAAACAATTTCCCACGTGTGCGTGTGCTTTTTTCCGGAGCCAGTTGCCCACCGCACCGCATGGCTAGCGTTGACATAGGACTTAATTTTGTACGTTCGTTGTTTAGTCGTCATTGCCCAGCCTCCCCTATCAGGTTCAAGTTACCCTCCATCTTAGATGAAACGGTGTCAGTTGGCAATAGTGTCTGCTGGTAAACAGCTGGTTTCTGCTGCAAAAGTGAGTCTAAATTAATTGATGATGTGCAAGACTTGCGGCGTAGCAACTCGGTCAGTTCGAAATTGATTTAACGGTTTTTCAGGTTTCTCATAGCCTAAAGCAATCCCCATCGCCACTACTTTATCTGCAGGCATCCCGAGTGCGTTTCGTACAATGGCCGGATATTTAACCAGTTCATAAGATGGTACTGACTGTACTCCGCGAGCAGTTGCGGCTAACATTAACGTCTGCGAAAAAGCGCCTAAATCATAGATTGACCAACTATTAGGGTTAGCGTCGAGCACGAGATAGGCAATCGCCGGTGCGCGATAAAGATTAGCACGACTATCCCAATAAGTGGTCGGGTCTGAGTCGATCACGGGCCGAAAAGTTCCGACCCAGTGCCCCATATTTTGGCTAGCAAACGCCGAAAAATCACCCCGGTGTACTTTGGCGAGATCAGCGTCTTCCGTAATCCCTTGCTCAGCGGCAGTAGCATAGTGTTGCTTAATATTAGTTAGTGCGTGCCCCGTTGCAATATAGACTTGCCATGGTTGTGAATTACCCCACGAGGGGGTTTGCTGAGCATCTGTAACAATCGTTGTTAATAACTGTGGCTCAATAGGGTCGTCTTTAAAAGCCCGGACTGAATGCCGGGTGTGAATCGCTTTAATTGTTTCCATGAATTTTTAGCTCCTATATTTTAAATAGTGATGAACAAAGAGAATAAGTATCATTATAAAAGATAGAACTATCTTTTTCAAGCAAGGAAACTTGGCTAGCTAAGCGCATCGTCATAAACCAGTAAACTAAAAACGTGGTAATACCGAGCCATTCATGCTCAGTATTACCACGTTTTTAACCAAATCAGGCCCTTGAAGTTACAGTCAACAAGCTATGAACACTGGCCTTAACAAGGCTGTCGTAGACCTTATTTTAATGCAATCTGTACCCGTCGTTGAAGATCTGGCACCACGGTCGCTTGGAACCATGGATTCTTCTTTTGCCAGCCATAATTTAGGGGCGATGGATGCACTAATGGGAAATAATCAGGCAAGTAATCCTGATAATTTTGAACCGTTGCAGTCAACGTCTTTTGCCGTGAACGTCCTAAATAAGCCTTAATTGCATATTGGCCCACAAGTAACGTCAGTTGAACGTTAGGCATCATTGCTAGCAGCGGTTCATGCCATTTATCCATGAAGCCCTTGCGCGGTGGCAAGTCACCGCTTTTGCCCTTACCAGGATAGTAGAAATCTAGTGGCATAACTGCAATGCGGTCACTTTGATAGAATTGCTCCCGCGTCACGCCCATCCAATCCCGAAGTCGGTCGCCGCTCGCATCATTGAAATACGTCTTGGTATTTTGGGCAATACGTCCCGGTGCCTGACTAATCACTAAAATAGTGGCTGTCGGTAACACATGAAATAATGGGTCCCACCCCTTCGCCGTATATTCAGCGTTATCGGGATCAGCCTTGATAGCTTCAGTAATTTCTTTGATTGTTGTGATATAGATGCACCTGCGATTCGTTTTTAGTTTTAGTGACGATACTTTTCCCATGCCTGTTTGATTAAGCTCAGAATATATTCAATCTGAGTATCATCTTTTATAATTACTTCATAATCTCCAATGACCAGTGCTACTTTGTCTTATTCAATTTATAAAAATCCATATTAATGTTCATACTTATACTAGTATTTTACATCAATTAGTCATAGACACGAAGAAAAGTCCTAACCATGTTATTGCCCTAGATTAAACACGACTTCATAGTCCCAACATTCGCTTCAGCAGCTTTTCATTACGTTTATTATGGATCGGTACCATTAAGCGCGTGGTATATTTTGCCAAAACACCTTGCTTATACACAGATTTTTGATTACTAAACGTCTCAAAGCCTGTCTTACCGCCTTTATAGCGTCCCATTCCAGAATAACCCACACCACCGAAACCCATTGAATGCGAACCCGCATGCAAGGATAACTCATTAATATCTACTCCGCCAGATGATGTCTGCGAAATAATTTGATTCAAATGCCTTGAACTCCTACCAAATAAGTACATGGCTAACGGCTTTTCATGAGAGTTAATAAAAGCGATGGCTTCATCAAGTGAATCATACGTAAAGATCGATAAAATAGGTCCAAAAATTTCATTTCTGGCAATCTGTAAATCTCGATCAGGATTAATCGCCAACGTTAATGGAATTAGCCGTCTTTTCACGTCCGGAACCAATTCATTATTTGGATTAATCGTTATCAGCCTAGTTCCCCGTTGCCGAGCTTCAGTAAGCATTCCCAAAATCCGATCGTAAGAACGATCGTTGATAATGGCAGAATATTCAGAATTATTAATGTAAGTTGGAAATGCTTGCGCAAGTTGTGCAGTGATTAAGCGCACGTATTCATCCAACTGGTCAGTGGGAAGTAACACATAATCGGTGTCCAAACAAATCTGACCACTATTACCAGAACGACTACGCGCAATCTTGGCAGCTGTCATTTGCTTGTTAGCATCTGGTAAAACAACGGCTGGATTTTTACCACCCAGTTCTAAAACAACCGGTGTTAAATTAGGAGCCGCCGCCGATAATACCTTCTTACCAGTTTCAGAGCCACCTGTAAAAACTAGTTTGTCCCAATCCAGTGCTGAAAACTGAGCCGCAATATCAGCTTCTCCTGTCACTACTGCAAAGTTCTTTTCATTTAAATACTGTTGTGACAATTTCTGGACCAGTGCCGCTGTCTGAGGGGTATACTCAGAGATCTTTACCATCACTCGATTCCCCGCTGCAATCGCTTCTACCGCTGGATCTAGCGCAAGATCGATTGGTGCATTAAACGGCGACATGATACCAACTACACCTAATGGTTCATTATAAACATACTGTTTAGTTCCAGTTAATGCCATCAAACCCGACCGTTGCTTAGCTGGTAGTATCCATTTACGAAGATGCTTCTTAATATATGCAATCGTCGCTAGTGGTCCGGTTAAATCAGCACTTACAATTTGTAGCGGATCACGCTGCCCAAAATCCGCTTGAAGTGCCGTGATTAATTCTGAAATATTATCCCGAATCAATACCTCAATCTGATTTAAAACAGTCACACGCTCTTCATAGGTCATTGGTTGCGCACGGTCATACTGTGTCTTTTGTAAGTAAAAAATTTGGTGCATCTCATTAATTGTAGTCATCATAGCTCTCCTTTTTAATCGAACAATCGTTTAATTATAGACAAAAAATATCATGTTCTGATATTTTATTTTTTCAATAGTGCATTCATACACATCACAACCACTTGATCGATCATAATTGTCTTATTATCAATTTGACGTGTTTTTAAGGCTTTAACAAACAAAACAATTGGTGCATAAACAAAACCTAAAATAACTGCTGGTGAAGAAATGACAAATTCAGGTGTATGTTTGACTGCTTCAAAAAGTTGCTCGAAACCTTGATAGGATTCCTCCTTTTTGATTTTTAAGCTATCAAGAATGGGCGAATTATTGAATTGTTCAATAATCATTAATGCTTCGTAATATTGCATGCCGAAATCGTATAACGCATACATAAACTGTTGGACAAACTTAACTGAGTTATTGGGTTTGGTATTGATATTTTGACTTAAAAATGCTGCTAACTGTCGCTTTTTAGCAAGGTAGACCTGCTTTAGAAGATCCTCTTTATTTGAAAAATAAACGTAAATAGTTGACGAAGAAATACCACTCGCTTTGGCAATTTTGGACATCGAAACATCCGCAATTCCCTCTTTTAGAATAATACGACTTACTTCATCGATAATACTCTTCTCTTTGTCTAAATCTTTTTCCCGCATATTTGGCGCCCTCTTTTAATCGATTGAACGTTCGATTAATAATATAAAACTATCCCTAATAAATGTCAATTAAAATTATTAGAAATTTTATGGATGTGGCACCTGTACGCAAAAAATCACTAGCTATATATACCTGAGAATCTACAATCAGCATCTTGGGGATTGGGTATACTCAAAAACGGCAAGCCTTTTTGAGGAGCACCTGCCGCTTACTTTGCTATTATCAATCAATTGAGTATAGTGATAACCAGGCTATTTCAATCTAGCCTTAATATCAGCATCTGAAAAATCGTTGCTACCGTCCTTTTTTATTTCGCCATTATTTAATGGTAATTGCATATCTATATACTGCTTACACTTTAGTAAGGTAACTGTAATTCTTTGCAGCCTTATCTAAACTGTTATAAATACGACCATCAAAAACAGATTAGAATTCCTATTCACCTAATAAATCCGTAACTATTGAAAAACAAATTTTAGCATCACTTATGGTACGGACTTCCCACATTAATCATAAACGCCCGATAAACCTGCTCCGACAGCACTAACCGCATTAATTGGTGAGGTAACGTGAAACGCCCAAACGAAATCTGAGTATCCGCGCGCTTCAGCACTTCCGGTGATAATCCCAGCGAACCACCGATTACGAAATCAATATCACTGTGACCATACGTCGTTAGTTTATCAATTTCCGCCGCAAATTCTTCACTCGAGCGTTCTTTGCCCAAAATTGCTAGCGCGTATACGTAATCGCGATCCTTGATCTTTTCTAGGATCCGTTGGCCCTCTTTGGCCTTCACATTTTCCATCTCTGCGTTACTTAATGACTCTGGAGCCTTTTCATCTGGCACTTCAACAATCTGGAATTTTGCAAATTTACTCATTCTTTTCGCATATTCCGCAATCCCCTGTTTGAAGTATTTCTCTTTTAATTTCCCGACACAGATAATTTTGATGTTCATAATTGACCGCCTTTACACAAGTTATTAACATAGTTATCCACAGGTGCATAACTCAATAATCAATATATTGTGTTGAACACCAGTTCGCCACAATATTTATTTAGCCTCGTTTTGTCAAGACCTTTCCGACTTATCCACAGTTTTGCACAGCAACACTTGTTCGTGGATTCCGGTTACAAATCCTATTATATCAAGAACCGAGGCCTATTAAAATAACTTTTTAAAATTAAATCCACAGGCCAGTCCGGCGCCTGTGGATAACTTTTAAACAAGCTTCAACCCCGTGGTTCCGGCTGTTCATAAATTTCGACTAACGCGACTAAAATTTATCACCAAAGTTGTCCACACTTTTGCACACCATCAAATTCGACAATAAATGCTTTCTGCTATTTCAACCAGTTTGTTCGGCTTTTGTCGCAACCATTGCCAGCTTTCGCAAATTTAGTCGATTATTGAAAATCGATTCTTCGTTTTTTCATAATTTCGGCTACTAACCTAAAAAAACGCCCCCGACTGCTTTATCCAGTCAGGGACGTTTATGAAATTCTCATTTATTAGTTACTTTGTTTAGTTAACGTTTTGGTAGTTTCCGTCAACTTCATGTTGGCTGTCTTGAGTTTTCCGTTATGGTAGTATTTCACCGTCACGGTATCATTAACCGAATGGGCATACAGGGCACTCCGTAACGTGGCTAAGCTGGTCACTTTCTTGCCACCTAGCTCCGTAATCACATCGTACTTCGTTAACCCAGCAGCTTTAGCCGGTGAACCTGAGTACGTCTTCATGATGACGACACCCTTCGTCACACTGGTTGGTAACTTAAGAACAGACTTCTGATCACTAGAAGAAATATTGGATAGGTCATAGGTTGCAACCCCTAAAGCCGGCCGAACGACTTCACCCTTTTGAACCAATTCATTGATGATCTTCACAACTTCATTACTTGGAATTGCAAAGCCCATCCCTTCGACACTAGTCCCAGAATTATCTGAGGCCAACTTCATCGAGTTGATCCCGATAACTTGTCCAGCAATGTTGAACAACGGACCACCAGAGTTTCCAGAGTTAATTGCCGTATCTGTTTGGATAACCGTCGCGTACCCCGTCGTTTGACCAGATGTATTCGTCGTCGCCACGGTCCGCTTCTTCGCTGAAATGATTCCTTGCGTCAAGGTCGTTGCGTAATTAGAGCCCATCGGTGACCCAATGGCTAAGGCCGTTTCACCAACCTTGATATTATCTGAGTTACCAAAGCTAGCCGTCTTCGTTACTTTAGAAGAATTGATTTTCAGAACGGCCAAGTCAGTCACAGAATCGGTTCCGACAATTTTAGCTGACAACTTAGTCCCATCACTCATAATCACTCGAATGGCACTTGAACCACTCACCACGTGATTATTCGTTACAATATAAGCCGCGTCACCGCTCTTCTTATAGATCAACCCAGAACCTTCACTGTACTCTTCCAGCTTACTAGAGCTAGAATCTGAACTGGATGAACTATCACTGCCAGACGAGTCATCGCCACCCAAAATACCACTCCAACTGCTTGAAGAGCTCTTCTTTTGGAGATTAATGACCGATACAACGGCCGCCTTGTTATTTTCAAACACCTTGGTCGCCTGTGAACTGACATTGACCTTAACGTTCGTCGTTGACGTTGACCCCGATTTATTAGAACCAGTTGGTACACTGGTCGATGACGTTGCGATGTTATTGTTTTGGAAATAATTAATACCGCCGTAAGCAACACCACCACCGATTAAACCAGCTACTAGTGCGGTTACTGCGACTTTGATTAATGATTTATTAGCCATAATTGCGCGTCGAAACGCGATCCCTCCCTACTAATGCTTATTTTAAGTTTATTTTAGCGAAAAAGTGTGATTTTTTTATGACTGAAGCGTTGTGAAACATTAAAGCTAACCTATAACGTGATTAACTTAGTCGCTTGTTCTGGCTCCGTATCGTACAATTGAAAATCATGCTCAACACCAAAATCTCGTTCCGTCATCATGGAAGCAACCGTTAAATGCGCCAAGGACTTCAAGTTATTATCCTGACTACGATGCCCTAAGTAAATCCGCTTGGTATGCCGGCCAATCACATCCATCAAGGCGTTCGCACCATCTTCATTCGATAAATGGCCCTCATCACCAATAATTCGCTGCTTTAATGGCCATGGATACCGACCCATCCGCAACATTTCTAAGTCATGATTACATTCAAATAAATAGCCGTCAGCGTCTTTGATTACACCTTCAACGTGCTCTGAAACGTAGCCCGTATCCGTAATGATGACAAACGATTTTCCGGCATGATGTAGCTCATAAAATTGTGGCTCGGCCGCATCATGTGACACACTAAATGATTCCACGTCGAGATCACCTAGTCCAAGCGTCGTGTTCGGGTCAAAGACATGACATAATTCGGCAGGAACGTTGCCGATTTTATGCGCCATTGCGTCCCAGGTCCCCTGATTAGCATAAACATCCATACCATACTTCCGCGCTAAAATCCCCGCAGAATGGCAGTGATCAGTGTGTTCATGGCTAATAAATAAACTATCGACTTCATTAATATCACGATCGATCGACGCCATTAAATTAGCAATTTTTTTGCCACTTAGCCCCGCATCAACCAATACTTTGTGCTCTGGCGTTTCGATGTACGTCACGTTACCCGTACTACCCGATGCCAGAATGCTTACTTTCATATCATCCGTTGCTAATTTTAATACCATTATTTAGGCTCTTCCTATCTCTGAAATCCATTACTATCTTCATATGATACACGCTTTTAGCGGGGTTGAAAAGCAAGCCACCTGCAAGTGCTCAAACTTAACGTCCACGACTATCGCCATCACGCGGTTAGTCTAGTTTACTGTCGTGTATGCGCGCACTAGTTTACCGACCATTATAAACTCACACGAAACCGCGAACATCAACGCTGAGCAATCCACGCTACGTCCATGGCACCTCAACATTGGCGTATCACAACTAGTCAAAAATCTAGTCACCAAAAAACGGGCCTGTTAAGAAAAACACCCTTCTTCACAGCACCCGTTATTCGACAACGACACCTAGTCGTTAAATTGGTTTTCACTAATCAATTGCATTCCACATCATTCCGACCGTCGCATCTAAACTACTCGTATCACTAGCCGTACTACCGTTCTTCATTGAAGAACCAGTAAAGGCATTGATACGGTGCAGTGTAACGTTAGAACTATTCTTACCCCGGACCGCAAAGATCCACGTTGGGACGTAAACACTACTATCCTTCAATTTCAATAACCGAGAATACCCAAGCTTTGCCCAAACGACCCGGGAGCTACTTGCCACCTGATTATATTGATACAACGCAACCAGGGCCTTTTTTTCACTGATCGTAACAGCCTTTTCGCGTAAAGTTTTGACGTGATTGACGTACGTCTGAGTATAACTTGTCAGCTGCTTGTTTTTATTAACAAATAGGTGGACTTGCCCAGCGCCAGTCATGATCTCGCCATCCGCAACCTTTTGAACAAAAACGTAATCGCCGTTAGACGACAAATCCGCATCATAGACGTACTCGGTTCCATGGATTACATTGGTCCGCTGACTCATAAACGTCGTCAAGTCCGCTTTAGGATTGCGGGTATCGATAGTGGTGGTTGCCCGTAGTGTGCTCACGAGCTTACCGCCACTTTGCACCCGGGCTGTCTGTTCAGTTAACTGACTCAACAATTGTTTGAGACCACTCTCGTTACTGCCCGCAATATAGTAACCCGTCCCTTCGCTCGTGTCCGGGTTTTTAAAGCTAATATTATCTGCGCGCATTTCACGAATTATCGTGGTCGCCGTATCACCAGTCGTTTGTGTCGACTTAGAGCTCGTTTGCACGAACATAAAACCCAAGAAGATATCTAGAACAACAAATGCTAGTAGGAAAATCCACTCAATTCTCCGAAAATTCATGCGGCCACCTCCTAAGATCCACTTAACATCGACGTATATGTCCGCCAAGTGCCATTATAGTAGACATAATACGTCGGCGTCAGGTCGATCACGAGTTTGGACGACTTGTTCTGTGACCATTCGTAGCCAAGTTCAATACTGCCAATTTTACTGTCTTTATAACCAGCGGCCTTCAGACGTTTTAACACACTTGTCGAACTCGGTAAGGTCACCGCTTGCTTCTGACCAGTAGTTGGTACTGGCACCTGCAAACTGTACAGTGAGAAGTAGTAACGGTCTAACCCGTTAGAAGTGAGCTGAATCCGGACATCGCCATTTTCGGTCTGATTAAAGATCGGGAACCCTTCAACATAGCTCCGGTAAATGACACTATTACTCGTTGCATCAAAACCGTAGTAGCGGATATTATCCATTGGGACACCGAGACTAGTTAACAAATTGAAGCTCTTCTTTAGCTGATTAGTCAGTGATAGGTTCCGCGTGGTTCCTGAATCACTATAATCTTCGAAATACACTGTTCCTAGCTTAGAATCCACCGTCATGCGCTTGTAACTACCCGTTGTATACTCCTGCTTACCACTGCGATTATGCACTGAAACGGTCGAATTACCATCCGCATCTAGTAATCGGTTGGCAATCTCACTCGCAGCCGCTTTACTCATCAAGTAGCTATAATGTTGCATCGTAACTTGCTTTGGATAATCAATATACGTTGTATTATCCTCATAGGTCATCTTGACAGCAATCCGTTTGACCTTGTCGACTGCCAAAACTTTTTTCAACGACGACAGAGATTTTTTCTTCAACCGAACACTATAAATCTCATGATGGTCATCATTCAAAAAGTAGATGTGATTCGTATCATTGATTGGAATCACGATCCGACTAAATTCCGAGGAGCGAAAATTACTGAGATGTTGCTTGAAGACCGTATTAAACATACTGACAGTAATACTGTCAGGAAAGTTCAATACGTACGAATCAGTTCCATTTAAGAGCGCACGGTAGCTTTTTGCCGACGTAATGCGAACTTTAGAGATACTCCGCGCATCCCATTTGCGTAACTGCTCACTAAATTGACTGACTAAGCTGACATTTTTATTAATCAGCAGGGATTGGCCACCCTGACTGTTAGTGTGAATTAATTGTGTCGGTAAATAAATATCATCGATTGTCCGAGTTGTCAACGAAGAGTTCGATGACGTCGTACTAACCTTGCTTTCATGCTCATAGCGTGACGGATTCAACCAGATATACATGGATAAAACCACGCTCAATAAGATCAGAATCGTCAATAAAATGGGTAAGATAAAGCGTCTAAGCTTGTGAGTCGTCATCCCAAAGGTCCTCCTCCTCATAAGGTTCGTATGGCAAGGAGATATAGAACGTAGACCCCTTACCTTCAACACTATCAACCCAAATACGACCGCCGAGCATCTGAACAACTTCTTTTGAAATTGCCAAACCGAGGCCCGTCCCACCTTGGGCCCGTGACCGCGCCTTGTCGACTCGGAAGAATCGGTCAAAGACGTGTCCTAAGTCGGCCCGTGGGATACCCAAGCCCTGATCACTAATACTAATGATCACTTGGTTATGCGTCTCTAACAGCCGACAAGTCACGACACCGCCATCAGGTGAATACTTGATCGCATTATTCATAATGTTATCCAATACTTGAGTGAATTTATCGGTATCAATTTCAACCCACAGATCACGCTTGGTAAACTCGCGCTTAATAGTGTAATACTTAGCTGGATTATCATCCTTCTTTAAGATCATATCAAACCGATCAAGCACGTAATTGAACATCTCATTAATATTGACCAATTCCATATCGACCCGGGTGGTCCCTGAGTCCATCCGTGATAGACTTAAGAGTTCATTGATCATTCGAATCATACGATCGGTTTCTTCTTGAGTGACCTTCAAAAATCCTGGGGCCACTTCAGGATCCTTCCACGCACCATCACTCAGTGCTTCAATATAACTCCGCAAACTAGTCAGTGGTGTCCGTAATTCATGAGACACGTTCGAAACAAATTGTTTCCGGTCATTATCAATCTTTTGTTGTTCCGTGACATCGTGGAGCACACAGACTAACCCACTAATAAACCCAGACTCCCGTTGAATTAACGAGAAGTAGGCATTCAAGATTAGGTCACGCTCGTTCGAAGAAAAATCAAGCATCAATTCATCTTGATTTTCAATCAAATCACGCAATGAATAATCATCACGGATTTTTAAAATATCTAAAATCGAGTTACCGATTGCCTTTTCGGCCGTAACGTCCATAAAGTCCGAGGCTGTTTCATTGATGATGGTAATATTACCCCGGCGATCCGTGGCAATCACGCCATCACTCATGTGTGAGAGCACACTATCCAACCGGCGTCGCTCAGCTTCTGTCGACTCTTGCGATTCTTCCACTCGAATCGACAAGTTATTAATGGCTTTAGCCAACTGGCCCAACTCATCATCGCTATAAACTCGGACTTGCCCCGCATAATCACCACGGGCAATTCGTTGCGTCTGCTGCTTCATTTCTTCGATTGGACGAGTTATTGCCCGGGCAATAATGATTGCAATTCCCAGTCCCAAGACCATCGCAGCAAGTGACGCAATCACAAAGATTCCCATAATGTTGTTAATCGTACTGTAGACAGACTTCATATTTGCCCGTACATACAGTACCCCAACTAACTGACTGCTATTACCCGCTGAATTGGAGCTATATAGCGGCACGATTGAAACGTAGTAGCGTCCATTATTCTGAGTGTCATAGGTACTTTTAGTGTAAGTTCGATTATTATAGATTGCATTCTTGACGTTTCGATCGGTCGTTTTTTGTCCAACTACTGACTGATCATTAACATCACTCGTCCCACGAATTGTTCCTTTGCTGTCAACAACTTGGATTTCATCAACATTCGTATTGTTGTAGTTCGACAAAATCGTCTTGATTTGGCCGTTGGCCTTGCGCGTACTGCTGACGGTCAATTGTTCGGACAACGAATTATCAATATAAGTTGGAATTTGCACCGACTGTTTAAAATCCTGGATGTTCTTTGATTCCAACTGTTTCACAAAGATTGCACCCACGATTTCCAACGTAATCAATAATAGAAGGGCAAACACGAGCGCAATTTTGAAATTAATTGTTTTAAAAAAATTTTTCCGTTTAAATCTCAACACGGTTTAGCAACCTCTACTCATTTTCAGGATTGCGGAGATAGTAACCCACGCCCCGCCGCGTCACCAGCCATTTTGGATGACTCGGGTTATCTTCAACTTTTTCACGTAACCGCCGCACGGTCACATCAACTGTCCGGACATCACCAAAGTAATCATAGCCCCAGACCGTCTGCAACAAGTGTTCCCGCGTCATGACTTGGCCGATATGTTGGGCTAAGTAATGTAACAGTTCAAATTCACGGTGCGTTAATTCGATGTTTTCACCGCGTTTGGAAACCATATAAGCTTCTGGATGAATCACCAGATCGCCAATTTCAATGTCTGAATTTTCTTCAACTTCAGCTGGTTGAGCACTTGGTGCACCTTGCCGCCGTAGATTTGCTTTGACTCGAGCCACGAGTTCCCGGTTTGAGAACGGTTTGGTCACATAGTCGTCCGCGCCCAGTTCCAAGCCCAACACCTTGTCTAATTCAGAGTCCTTTGCCGTTACCATGATAATTGGCATATCATAGTTCTTCCGTACTTGTCGAGCAACTTCCAAGCCATCCATCTTAGGCAACATCAAATCTAACAAAATCAAATCAGGGTGGACTTCATCCACTTTTTGTAAGGCTTCCTCTCCGTCAGCTGCAACGTGAACTTCATAGCCTTCTTTGGTCAGATTAAATTTCATGATATCAGAGATGGGCTTTTCATCATCAACTACTAAGATTTTTTTCATAACGATTCTTCCTCCTTAGGGGAAAACAGGTTTACATTTCAATTTTTAGGGTGATTCGCGATATATTACGAGAAAACAGGTCCTTTCTCGTGTCAGGGTTGGTTGAAACTAAATTCAACACTGGTTTTAGTATATCACAAATGTAGTTGGCTTTCTTTGATTGCTAATCCGCGTGGCCGTAGTATTTCCCGGGAAATCATTTGCCAGTTCAAGCAATCGTTTTCACCAATTAATTACTCAAAAAATCACTTTTTTTGAAAAAACTTTCGAAATAGTGTTGTCAGAACTCAAAATTCATGATATTATATTTTTTGTTGAGTTATGGGCAGTTAGCTCAGCTGGCAGAGCAACGGACTCTTAATCCGTGGGTCCAGGGTTCGATCCCCTGACTGCCCATCATAAACCATTAACCAGTTTTCATGCAGTGTCATAAACACCGTGATTACTGGTTTTTTTGTACCTTCAGCGCAAATAACATTGTCATTAGATGTCATTGTTTTTCAATAAAAGTAAGCCAATTGGTAAGCCAAAAATATAACAAAAAAGCCACTGTTTCCAGTGACTTAATACTTGCGCGGGGCAGTGACTGTTAACCATATTGGTTAGCAGTTTTTTTTGTCGATATGAAAATATTCTTTGGGTGCGTCATTCGGCTTTCCTTGCTTCCAATGACTTTTTGCAGAACCATACTTAGTCGGTTCAGGATTAGGACTAATCGCAACAAATCGACGCCCAACTGAATCCATAAATATGATTATCCGACGATATTCTTCAGTTGGTGTAATCAACGTACAGTTTTCATGCTTAATGCCATAAACATCTGTAAAGTCCATATTTCACATTGCTTTCCCGTATGTTTCAGTGCCATAAAATAAAAAACTGCCTTATTACAAAGCAGTTTCATCAGTATCAAAATAAATTATTGTGGAACAACATTCGTTGCTTGAGGGCCACGATCCCCTTGTTCAACTTCATAGCTTACCTTTTGACCTTCATCAAGGCTTTTAAACCCATCTGTTTGGATTGATGAGAAATGAACGAATACATCTTTATTATCCGAACCGGTGATAAATCCAAAGCCCTTATCCGCGTTAAACCATTTCACAGTACCACTTTGCATATACTTAATATTCCTCCTAGAAACTAAATCAAAGTAACCAGCCGAATTAACATCTAAGAAAATTATAGATAGCAAGTTTAATGATACTTAAAACTTCCGAATATGTTAACCGTGTTCAGTATATCACAGAGTTCGAAGATAGTTTAATTTAAACACTTCAAGTGCCCGGTTCTTTAAGTAGTTAAACTTGCTGACACTAACCGATAATTGATTACAGGCTTCGTTGCGGTTGAAACGTTTCTCAATAATATAATCATGTAAGATAAATTGATATTGTGGATCATCAATTGCATTGAGAGCATCATCGACTTCTTTTAGCTGGTAAGACAGATCAACATGGTTTATCAGGCGGCTTTCAGCACCGTTTCGGCTACTATGGCTTGATACTCCATCGAACGAGGGACTAGAAACCTGATTAAAAACCGTCAAGTCACGTTTTAGTTTGGCATATTGCTTTAATAAATTACGAATTTTCTTAACATCTTGACGCATTGGAATCACACTTTCTGGTTCCAGATATATGTAAAAGGGACAGAGAGGGGGGCTCTCTGTCCCTTAGGGGTAATAGAACACGCTTACTTCAAGTAAGTTTATCACTCCTTTTTAATTTGTCCAGTTAGAACTTCTCCATTTTATTATGAAATAAGGCCACGTAATTGTTGAATCATGCTGATAACTTGGTATGGTGTTTGTTTCATATCAGTTACTCGGTTTTGGTACCAGAATTGCGTCAACAAGGACACGGCAAAATCGTACTGTTTGTAGACAGTCAGATCTTCATTCTTGCTAACAGCCGTCTGAACGTAGTCCTTGGCGGCGTCTAAATAACTTTGGATCATTGGATCATCTTCGGTTACATCGATTCGCAGGCTTAGTTTAATGTCGTCTACAGTCACTGACAACTAATCACTTCCTCATAAGTTTAACTTTACTCTCATAAAATTATATGGTATAAATATAGAGTACTCATTGCTCGGTAGTTCAGCGGTAGAATAATTGACTGTTAATCAAGAGGTCGCTGGTTCGATCCCAGCCCGAGCAGTCTCCAAAACACATATTTATCATAAAAGGCCGTGACCTTGAAGTCACGGCCTTTTTATTACCAAGTCATAGCATAATAGATTACCTCAAACACTTTAAAAGCAACATATGCGGCGAATACATACGTGATGATAATACCACTGTATGCAAGGATAAATGTGTTCTTCATGAAATCACCCCTAAAATTATAGCTGCACGTTCTATTAAAATCTGATAAGCGTTATCATCATACTATCACTTGTTGTTTGAAATCCCACTCATTTTGTCTTCCTATTTACCAGCAGTCGCAGTTCCTAACGCCACGTTGATTACAGCGGTTTTATCAATCACTTCATAATCATTCCGCACAATTACGGAAAGACCTTGGCTGAACTGGTCGAACTTGTCCCATTGGGCAGTTACTTGGTTACGACGGAAAACAGCCACCGCTTGTGATAAGTCCCCCGCAATCATTGGGAACGTCCCGTCCGCGTTGTTAGCCAGTAGCTTGTCACTGATCATGACGACTGGCGCCCCTAACAAGGTGAAACCACTGGGTGCTGTTGGGTTAGGTTGTAATAAGTAACGACCCTCGGTATCCTTGAGTGTATCAAGGTAATTGAACCCGGATTGGTTCACTAACCACATTTTGCTCAAGGCGGGATCTAATGTTACGTTGAAAATCTTTTTAAGGTCATCAATACTGGTGGCCGTTGCTTTAGTAAAGTTGCTACCCGTTAACAGACCCATAATCTGTGTGTTGTCCGTGTTATCAACCAATTGTTGTAATTGCGTTTTAACTTCACTGACAATATCAACTTCGGCGTCTTCCACCACTTCATTAGATAAGGCAATCTTACCCGCCCGGGTCTTCACATCAAACGGCACTTCCGTAAACATGTTCGCGTCAACGTCGGCAATGTCCGCTAGTTCATCCTTGGTAGCCAGTACCGCAGATTGTTGACTAGTGGCAATTGGATAAGTCCCGGAACCGCTAGAAACTTGCTTAACCGTTGCATATTGGGCAAGGTTGTACTTAGATTGCTTTAATTGGAAAACGGGGGTAATCAGTTCCTTAGGGATAACGGCACTGGCACCGTCCGTCTTTAAGCCGTCTCGGGTTTCCCCGTGTGTCCGCACAAATTGTTCAAAGGCGGGAATACCAGTTTTGTTTTCGTTGCCATTGTCGTTGGTATTAGGATCAATAATTGTTTGTTTTGCCATGTTATCAGGCTCCTTTGCTTGATTGATAAATTTTTCGTAACTACGACTTTCAATTTGAATTACTTGCTGAACACTCGACTGTCCATAACTTGGAATAGCCGTAGTCGTTAATTCGTATAAGTCTTTTATATGATTGACCGTCCGGGTAACTTGACCGCTCGCAGTATCTTGCGTCCAAGTATCATCGCCATTGTCTAAATCAAAGGTAAACGAGCACCCACCGATTACCCCATTTTTAATATTGTTATACGTATCCATCGCATAACTAACGCTAGGGTCTAGCTCCGCCGTAAACTTTAAACCCGTATCATCAACGCTCGTGGTGAGGGTTCCGTTGTCGGCTCGGGCTAACGGTTGGGCCCAATTATGACTATTCAATAGGACTAATTTTGATAAGTCCAAGCCATCAAGGGCGGCGGGGTCAATCATTTCAACAAATTCAGTGCCATCATTCGTACTCATTTTCAATGAGGGACTATTGAACACCACGGCATAACCCGAAATAACCGGTTTGCCATCAACTTGTTGGGCTTGCGTGGCTGGTTCACCGGGATTAGACTGATCCTGATTTTCGGGTTCAGTTGGGACGGCGTCGCGTTTTTCAGCTTTCAGTTCAGCCGCCAAGGTAAATCGTTGCTTATTCTTCACTCGTATTCACTCCATTCTTTTGTAAGTTTAGGAAAATATTGCCATCGTCAGTTGGTGGTAAGCCAATCTTGGCCCGCGCTTCATTGCGGCTCATAATACCGCCCGTATAGCCGGCCACGGCTTGGGCTTGCTGGGTTTGCGGGTCAAGGCTCAATAACTTGTCCGTATTAAACGTGAAGTCATGGCCAAGCTTGAATGACAGCTCGCTGGTAAAGCTATCAAAGTAATGTTGCAACGTGCCTTGCAGATACTGCACGCCACTTTGTTCTTGGTTAGAATGATCGTTTTCAACCCCTAAGCGCTCCGGTGGTAAGCCAAAGGCTTTAGCAATTTGTCGAGTCGTCCAGTCATTCGAATTGACCAGCTTTAATACATCGGTATTTAAGGCTAAGTTGCTAATGTCCATCGTATCGTCAGTCACAATCGTGTTGATCGCGTTGTCACCCGTATTGGCTTCATCAAACTGGTTGCGAATATTGCCCTTAGCTTCCGGTCCTAAATCAGATTGATGGACTTTAATAATCGTGGTGCCGTGCACACCAGCAGTAAAAAAGCCGGTTAGCAATTTATTGCCGGCCGACTGAATCTGGCGCTCATCTTTGAGGGCATATAAGGGGCTAATCCCCGATACACCATCTTTGGTGAAATATTTAAAATGTAAAATGTTGTTAGGCGTGATCTGACGACTGTTACCACCAATCGGGGTATAGGTGTAGGTCAACGCCCCACTGACGTCATCTTGTTCAACTGTTATTTGGTTGTTTTGCACAAATTTAAGTGTGTGATTAGGCAAAATTTCCGCAAAACTATTACCATTGAGTAACAGGTTGGCCGCCAACGCATATTTGAAATGGTAGCCGTCCATTTGGCTATTGGGGGTCTGATTAATCATCGTGTTAAAAATGGCCGTATCGCAAACAATCGGATTGCTGGCAATGTCGCTCGCAATAATGTTAATTGCCGCGTAAATGTCACTATTACGCAACACCGCCGCACTCACAAACGTATAGGGGTCATTGCTTGATAAACTAACCAAGGCGTCGGCCACCGGATCATGCGTGCCACTGGTGCTACTGCTTTTAACGAAGAAACTCATTTAATCACCTCTTTGCTTTTCATAATTAATTAGCAAGGCCAGCAGAATCATGGCTATACCAGCCAATATTAACCCCGCTTGCCAACTGATCCAGCAGCCAAAACCAATCACTAAGCAGATTAAGCCAATCACCAACAAGATCGTTTGTACATAATCAGAACAGATCCGCCGCAGTCGCTGTTTTGTAGTAATCTTCTGCATGTTGTTGATCCTCACTTTCTTGGTAATAGTCCATACCCGCTACAAACGCGTTAATCAACGCCGCAATCGGGTCAATCCGGTTACTATTGCGGGCTTTATCTAGTTGCCAACCATTGTTTAGCACCTTCAAGATGGCGTTATTGACCGCATAAGCGAGAATCTTGTTGCCGTTATGTTTGATCTTGTCATCGTAAAGCTGATCACGAAAATTGCGGGTTGGAATATTCAAAGTCTTGGTGCCTTGTCGCACTTCAAACAATGGATAATTGAGTTTTTCAAACTTAGTAATCAAGGTCTGCGCATTATACGGATCATAGGCAATCGCCTTAACTTTCCAGTTATATTGACCGACCAACTTTTGTACATAGTCGAATAGCTCATCATAATCAATCACACCACTATCAAGGCGAGTAATACTACACTCACCGGCACGCTCCATTGACCGGTAATCAATCCCATCACGTTTAATCTTAGAATCGAGGCCATATTTAGTCCCCACAAAAGAATGACTATCACAATAAAACTGACCGTTGCCAATTGGAACAAGCCAACTAACTGCGGTCAAGTCATTACTTTTAGATAAATCAATGCCAATATAGGCGTCACGATTATGTAAGTCGGGTACCTTGGCCAATTTACCAGCGGCCCAATCGTCGGCTGAAATATAGCTGTCCTCACTGGCTTGCAACCACATATTGAAATTCTTAACCAGTACCGGAATGAGATTATTTTGTTTAATGGCCAGGTCAACATCGGCCTGAATCTTTTCCGTCATGCGTTGTTTAACGTGTGGTTCACTGAATAACGGGTTGGCCTTGATCCAATTGGCTTGATCGTAAACTTCTTCGCGGTCGTCCAGTTCCCAGATTGCCACAAAGTAACGGTCAGCTTCAGTCTTGCCCTTTAAAACGTCCGTCAGCATGTCATATTCGGCGTGCATTGGGACGTTAAGGTTAAGGCCCGAGGTGGAAATCACCGCCAGCAGGGAGTTATCTTCTTGTGCTTGACCAGACTTTAAAACGTTGTACACCTTGCGGTCTTTAGCTTCGTGCCATTCATCTAAAATAACGGTAGTCCCGGCATAACCATCAAGCGTACTGGTATCACTGGCAAGGGCCAAGGCTTGCGAATCAGTTTCTAAGTCAGTAATGGCTTGTTTCTGTACCTTAATCCGTTGCCGCATGTACTTCGATTGCTTGCGGACTTGCCGTAGCCCACTTGAAAGCATGTCGTAGCCTAATTTAGCTTGTTTAAGGGCGTTGCTGACGAATAATACTTGTCGGTTGCGGGCGGGCTGACGTTCTCTTAAAAGACCATTAGCGGCCATACCAGAAGCCAGATAGGTTTTACCGTTCTTCCGGGCCATACTAATAAACGCCCGATCATAACGGCGGTTACCAGTAGTTTTTTCACGCCAGCCATACAGCTCACTAATAAGCCATTTTTGAAAGGGTTGCATGGTGAGTTGGCTACCGTCAGTCTTAGGCATTAATTCGATAAATTTAACTGCCTGTGCCGCTTTGTCTTCGTCGTAGTAGAACGGGAAGCTGTCGTCCTTAGAACGGCTTAAATCGCGTTTAAATCGCTCGCACGCCCATTTGATTTTTTGACCAGCCAATACTTGACCCGATAACACTTGGTCAACATATTCAATCATGACAACATCGCCTCGAAAGTATCTTCGGGTGTCTCATCTTTTTGCTTGTTTAATTCCATGCGGGCCCGGCTTGATAGCGACATGCCTAAATCATTGGCTAAGGCTTTTAAATCTTTCATTGCTTGTGACTGCAAGGCCACGTACGGGTTGGGCTTACGGGCGCCAGTCTCTTGATTAGTTTGTACCAGTCCGTTCTTACGAATATCATTCTCACAAGTCTGTACTGTAGCATAAGCGCGGCAATAACTGGCTAACATGGCCCGGTCAAGTTCACTAATTGGGGTATTGGCCTTTAAATAAGGCGCTACCCGTTGCCATTCAGTTAAGGCCCGATCATGTAACCAATCTGGCGGGGTTAAATCAAGCACCGGATAATCAAATAACGCTTTTTCAGCGTCTTTACGTTGATCACGCTCATCATTGGTTAAATGTTTCTTCATACTGGCTAAGGCTTTTACTTTTTGGCTCATTCGGAGCACTCCTTTCGTTTAAATTTACGTACCAAAAAGCCCCCACGGGTTAGACCCATAGCGGCTGATTGATACATATATCCAGAATTCGTTTATTATATCTATATTATCGCACATATTTCCAAAAAGTGCAATTAATAACATGTATATATTTACACGTCACCCCCTGACTGGCTATTTGTTTAAATTTCGCATTATTAGTAGTGATATTTCACAATCCAGCAAAATCAGCAAAAAATCAAAGTTCAAAAGGGACTTTTATAAACACAAAAGTATGCTGTCCGCTCCTTTCGGGTCGACCATAACCCCCCCATATCAGCGTTTCTGGGCTGTCATGCTGTTTTGAATTAGTCTCGTGGCCGAAAATTCAGCCGCCAACTTGGATTGCTCACTCGGCCGAAAAATCGTCGCAGTCCATTGCCAATTTTGGCAACGTAGACGCAAAATGCGGGTTGGTTAACAAGGTCGAAAATTTCGACTCAGTAACTCAGCTGAAAGTTCAGCGCAGTATTGCGCAGATTATTCCGCACATTTGTGGAAACACCTTTTAATATGAATCTTGAATTGTGGGTATGAAATTGAAACTCACAAATTATTTTCTCGCTTTCACGTGATATAATTAACTTTGCCAATTAATTATCATAGATGTCAGTGGTCGCCTTAACGGGCGGCTTTTTATTTACCTATCTAAGTTAAGCTTAGGTAACACAAGCAACCTGTCACGTCATCTTAGCGAGTCAGCTAGTGCACCAAGTTAGTGCGTCGGGGTCGTAACTTGCGACCGCAGATACTAAAAAGCGCCGCACCTTTCAGCACGACACTCATTGGTTATTTAGTTTGTTGTTCCCGTTGTTCTCTAGCCAGTCTGGTCTTCCGGTTATGATGTCGGTAACATAATGGTTGTAGGTTACTTTCATCTAAGCGACGTGACCAATCGTCTTTGATTTCAATAACGTGATCGACCACATCGGCTTTACGGATCACACCATCTTGGTAGCATTGCACGCATACCGGATTGCTTTCAAGGAACCGCCGTGACAACTTGCGCCATGCTGACGACTTGTAGAACTGTTGATACTTGCTTTCATCTGAATCGTACATGCGTTTGTGGTACCGCCACTTGTTAGTCGCCTTGCGGTGCTTCTCGCAGTAGCGCGTGTCATAAGCAACTAGCGTCCGACAACCCGGGTGCTCACATTGCTTCATTGGCTTAGCCATGACCGTTGACCTTAGTTAGTGTGACCACGTCATAAGCATTCATCTCACTCTCAGAACTAACGCCAGCAACGCGATACGTCACCCCATCTAATATTGCTTCCAAGGTCGTCGTGATTCGATCGTCATGACGCACCGCAATTAGCTGGTTGGTTGTCGCAGTCGTACCAGTAAGGCTAATCGTGTTACTGATGGTCAACGTATACTCACCACACCATACCGAGAAAGTCGGCGAGAACTTAGTAATGTTTTCACCAGTGTTATTATTGAACCCTGACATTTTCTCAACGCCAAACTGTACCCGCTTATTTAGTCGACTTAGATTATAGTTCTTCATTGCTACCACCTAACAATCCTGATTCGGGGTTATTGAACCAATCTAGTACCGCTTGGCTTTCCTCTTTGCGTAAGTCTGTTAGTGCCGGATTACCATTTTCTTGATACTGGACAATTGCCACGAAATCAGGTTCTTCGGCAAAATTGTCTTTTGTATTTCGCACAAATTGATAAATATTAAGAACTACCACCTCACTCCCATTTCGTAAATATAAATGTTCATGTTGGTTAGGTTCCCGAGTAACGAATAACTCACATTGCCCCATCTTATTGTCACAGTCAATCATTCTAATTTTCATTATAGTTAGATCCTTTCTATATATTAATCATCTAATTGTTCCAACATCTTGTACGCATTTTTGCGTTGTTCTTCATCGCTTAAAGGATTATTCAAAACTTGGCTTGAAACGTTTCGGATAACGTAGGCGTCAGCTAACCACCCTTGACTTGATTTCATAAAGTGATCGTCACTAAATTGTGCATACATGGGGTACATGAGTTTTAAGTCTCTTACAGTTTCTGGCTCATATTCTCCATCTTCATTTAGGGTAAAGCTCCCAACCAATCCTTTATCTTTTGCTTTTTGAGTTGGATCACCATTTTGGTCTAAAACACCATTTTTAATCAAGACTCCGTAAATATATGATTTTAATTCGTTAACTCTACTTGGAACAACTGGTCCATATTGTTTAACGTAGATGTTGAAAGCTTGCTCAACCAAACTTGGATAAATTACTTTCATTTCTCTGTTTCCTCCTGTAACTGAAACTTTTCGTTTTAACGTGGTACACGTGGTACACGCGGACAATCGTTGATATAACAGTGTTTTCAAGTGCCTTGGCGTGGTACATTTGGTGGTACAACGTGGTACACTTAGCATTTTCAATCATTGTACGTGAACATATCCATGTGGAAACTTTCCATTCATTCTAATTCTTTTAGCTTCCCAGCCGTCCATATTGTCCATTAATAACTTGATTCGCTTAGCTTCCGAGTTTGTTCGCCCGGTTAAATAACGATCAACTGTTTTATGGAAGACAACTTCCATGATTTCCAGAGTTGTTGTTTGGTTGAGTGGTTTCCGTTCATTACTAACTTGATCTTGTAACCACTTAGATTGATGGCCGTAGTCACTGACATAGCTTTGTTTTAAGCCGGTACTCATGTTTTCCCAATCTGTGGGAACTTCCATTGCTAAAAACGCTTCGATGGCATCTCGCATAGGGTCGACAGCTTCCGCAGCCATCTGATACGCCTTAGCCTCTTTCATGGTGGCCTGATCCAGATATAGCTGTTCGCCATTCCTAAACCAGTACGCGGCCTCCGCCAATACTTGAAGCATGTAATTCTCGTCCGGGTGCCATACATCTAATTTGGCCTTGTTGACCCCACATTTAATTGGATAGAAGCGCCGTTCACCGGTCGCGTCCTTTAAATAGTCGGTTTGGTTAGTTGTGCCAATAAATACGCATTTACGCGGGTGTGGCAACGCATAGCGGCCGTAACTATTCCGATATGTGTCGGATTGTGCACTAATAAAATTTTTAATTCCCTCAACGTCCGTTTTCTTCATGGCGGAAAGCTCGGCAACTTCAATAATCCAACTACCTTGTAACTGTTGATAATCGTCTTTCTGCTTACCCATTCCTTTCAACGAATCATTGAATTTATCCGGGTATAGATTCTTACCAGCCGTACTCTTGCCAAGTCCTTGGCTTCCCTCTAAGATAGGGACAATTTCAAACTTAACTCCGGGAACATAGGCCCGGGCAATAAGACCAGTTAGCCATTTCTTAGTGATGGTGCGGGTATAGTGATTATCTTCGGCACCTAAGTAATCAATGAAATAACGTTCAGCACGTGGCTGGCCATCCCATTCTACCGCTTCAATACGAGCCTTAACCGGATTGATTGTCTTGCGGCGTGCCTCTGTAACTACCGCATCAGTAATGTTTTCCTTGCTGAATAACAAGTTGTAATGATCTTCAATATAACTTCTCAATAACGTGTCATCACCATCATTCCAAAAACCTTTTTTGAACAGTGAATTTTCTGCTTGTGGTGTTTTAACAATTTGTTCCGAGAACTCGTCAAAGACAATTAGTCCTTTCAACATTTCGTCATGTTCCATAATTAAGCGGATATTGTAAAGAGACTGTGTTTTGATTCCATCGTCCGAATTCTTTTTAAAATCGTTCTGCCAATCAGCGGCACGTTGCATTTTGATAACATTGTTGGCCGCTTCTTGGGTCTCTGCTGGTAAATCCATCGCTTTACCCATTAATGAACCCCCTTACTTTCTCGTTTTAAAATGGATTGAAAAATCACATTAACTTCCTTGCTTGGTAGTGCCGGATCCACGAACGAATCATTGATCACTGACAGCATGTTATAGACTGTCTTGGGATCAGCACCGACGCCAAACATTCGACCGGCAATTTTAGTTAACCAAGCATTGCGATTGCCTTGGGTTGTCCCGGTTACCATTTCATCTAACAAGCGACCGGTATACTTCTTTTGGCGTGTGGCATAGGCGTGTTCTGACGTCCAGTTCACTTTTTGCCCCGTCAACTTATCGACTAACCATTGAGGAGCCGGCTTAATATCAGCTAAGGTTCGACCATCTAAAGGTTCATACATTTTGCCGTTAATCTCACTTGGTGCGATCACTGTGAAGTCACTTAGCAAATCAATCCCGGGCCAAACGTCAATTTTGCGAACCTTAGCATCCGTGTATTTCAAAAAGTAATGCACGCCGCCGTTAGCCGTCCGTTCAATGTAGGTATCATTCGGCAATGTCAGCCCTTGCTTAAATAGTTGTACCAAGCTAGTCCGGCCGTTTTTAGTTGGCTCGTGCATATCAATGTCAACGACTAATAAATCCGATAAGTCTAGCCGCAAGCCTAAGTTGTAAGTCGGGTGCTTTTTGAACCATGCAAAGATGTTGTTCTGGTCACTAGTTGCGGCTTGGTAGCCGGCCACCCCTTTAGGTGGCTTCTTCGTATTCTCAATCAGTGGGTAAACCGCATAGCCTTGTTGGGCCAGCTCAATGGCTTTATCAAGCGTTGCGAACTCTTTCATTGTTCATCACCGCCTAATCTTCGGGACAAATGTCATTGCTAACGTCCAACATCACACTAGCAATATTCAATAGATTACTTTCAAGGTTGCTTGACTGCTCGCTTTTGAAGAAGTATTTGCACCAATCACTATCATATTTCACAACAGTCATTGCCATTGATAAATTATCAATACTTACTTTCAATGATTCCCACGCCGTTGCTAATTTTTCAGATTGTTCCATTAATTCTTTATTTGTCATTTTCCATTCTCCTTATTCGTGTTAAAATAAGGGAAAGCATATTTTGATTATTTCTCTTAGACCTACTACCTTCCAAAGTAAAGTAGGTCTTTTTTGTATGCTTTCCCATGCGACTGACCTCACACTCCAAAATACCGACGTGGATTCTTGATTAACTTAACTACCACGTTGCCGACAAACGACACAATCATAAACTTGATTGCCCATAAGATTGTTGTTGCTATCATGAAATCACCTCCTCAAACTTATGCTGCCCCCGCACGGTACAATTAAATTGTTTTTGAGGCTAAATACTTATCTAGCTCTTTGCGTTCAATGCGTTTTAATCTACCAATGCTAGTTACCTTTAAACCGTCATTAATCATCTTATAGACTGTATTCACACTACCAATGTGAAGCTCTTCCATCACTTGCTGGTACGTAAGCCAGCTTTTGTCTTTGCTATTCATATAAATTCACCTCTTCTCGATTACATTTAAACAGTAACATAAATTACTGTATGGTTCAAGATAAAATAACTGTTGACGGTTATTTTTTTTATCCCTTGCAGTTAAGTCCGAGTTGTTGTATATTCTAAATATAAGGAAGTGATTGCTTTGATTAAAATAGATTTGAAAAAGCTGGCAAAATCGAAAGGTTTTACTCTGACAGACATTTCAAAGGCTACTGGTATTTCAATGAACACACTATCAGTATTAGGCAGAAACGTGTCAACAGGTATCCAATTCGATACCCTTGATAAAATATGTCGCTTTTTAACCTGTACACCGAATGATATAATTAAAGTTTTACCTGATGATTATATAGTTCAAGTGCCCGCCCAAAAAAGCAAAGACGACGCAATATACGCCATAGGGGTAAAAGAAACAGTCATACACAAATCAATTGTCGAAAATTCTATGTATGATGCTGATGCCGAAGAAAACATTTTTCATGTAAAATTAATTTCATACACTGATAATGAAGCAATCTTTTTTGTTGGTTTGCCAGTTGGTAGTGGTTTTTTTAATACACCAACCGATTCGGAAGAGAAAACCACAAAATGGCTAGTGTCACTCAACGAAAGAAATCGAGCTTCCATTAGTAAACAAGCTACTGGGATATATTTAGAAAATTATTGGAATAAAAAAATAGCTCTTCCCCAAAAAGTCTCTATTGTATTTAACGTCCCCAATCAAGGAAGCGTATATAGCTTTACATTGCACGAAAAAGATGATCATGTTTTATTGGAAGATCATTAATAACTATGTTTGAGTATTAATATGATTTTTCTCTACATAACACTGCCCCCGCACGGTACGTTATGGAGGAAATTATAAATGGCAACAATCAAGAAATATCAGGACAAGGACGGGAATACCCGTTATCAGTTTCAAGTTTATTTAGGTGTTGATCCTCAAACTGGTAAAAAGAAATCAACCCGGCGGCGGGGTTTTAAATCAAAAAGCGCTGCTCGTATTGCTTTATCCAGAATTGAAGTAGAGTTACAACAAGAACCGGTTTTACCAGTTGATAATAATATTCTTTTCATTGACGTTTATCACGAATGGTACGACCAGTATATTAATACCGTTCGTGAAAGCACTTGGGCACGGACTGCCGGCATGTTCGATAATCACATCTTGCCGTTGTTTGGTAACAAGCGGTTGCGAACCATCACCGTCAACCAGTGCCAGCGTGCTGTTAATCTGTGGTTTAAAGAAGTCACGTACAATTACAAGCGTTGGTACAATTATCTGGTAGCAGTCTTTGAATACGGCTTAAAACACGGCTATATCACACATAATCCAGCTAGAATGATTACAATGCCAGTCAAGCCTGATAGTTGGGGCGACAAGCCCGATAACTTTTGGGATCGCGATCAACTAAAAACGTTCTTCAAGTGCATTGACCAACAAAAAGAGCCCGAAAAGTATTGTCTCTTCCGGCTACTAGCGTTTGCAGGCGTGCGACGCGGCGAGTGTTTAGCCCTGACATGGCAAGACATTGACTTTGTCCATAAGACCTTGCGGGTTAATAAAACGCTCACCCAAGGGAAACGCGGCAAGCAGATTATTCAAGCCCCTAAGACAAAAAAAGGCCGCCGCACTGTCAGCTTAGACAATACGACGGTAGAAATATTACAACGCTGGCATAAACAGCAACGTGAATATTATTTGTTTTTAGGTTTTAATACGTTACAACCGGATCAGTTAGTTTTTGCTAACACTAAGAACGGTTTTAAATCGCTTAATACTCCGGGTAAGTGGTTAAAGCGGATCATCACTGACTACCACCTAACCCCTAGTATTACCATACATGGCTTTCGACACAGTCACGCCTCCGCTCTGTTTGCCGCTGGTGCTACCATTAAAGAAGTACAAACCCGATTAGGCCATGAGGACGTTGCAACAACCCTAAATGTTTACACACACGTCACTAAGGGCCAAAATCAACAGGCGGCCAACAAGTTAGCCAATTATTTAGGCTTTTAAACTTGGTATATTCAGACAATTTTTACTAAGTGTACCACGTTGTACTGGGTAATGAACCACGTTAGGGCACTTTGAAACGTTGTTAAATCAACGATTGTCCGCGTGTACCACGTGTACCACGTTAAAACGAAAAGTTTCAGCTCCAGCAGGAAACCGGGTTATTTTAACGTTCTATAGTAAAAGTAAGCCAATTGGTAAGCCAAGGGTAAAAAGTTTCACGTGAAACACCGCATAAGCACTGGTTTAATAGCGTTTATGTTTCAGTTGGGTTCAAACCCCTGACTGCCCATCATATAACCACACTAATCAGTTTTCACGCCGTGATAATCCACCGTGAAAGCTGATTTTTTTATTCCTACAAAAAAGCCTCAGGAAGCACAACGCAAAGTGCGTGTGACGTCCCTGAGGCTTTTTCTAACGATCTAATGTTTACCATCAGCGTAGCTAAGTAACTCAATTGCTAGGGTTATTCTTGATCAATATGGAAATAACCTTCAGGAGCTGCACTCGGCTGTGCTTGATGCCAATGTTGGCTACTACTTCCATATTTAGTTGGTTGTGGATCCGGTCCCATTGCAACAAAGCGCCGGCCCAATGCGTCCATAAAAATAACGACCCGCTGATATTCACGCGCAGGTGCAACTAACGTACAATTCTCATGCTTAATGCCGTAAACATCTACAAAATCCATTCCGACCACTTAGCTTTCTTGTTTAGCTGACAACCCGTCACTTCAAATAAAAACCGAACCAGTTAATGATAATGGTTCGGCCCAACAGTTACTATTGTGGTTGAACGTTCGTTGCTTGGGGGCCACGATCGCCCTGTTCTTCATCATAAGTTACTTTTTGACCTTCATCTAAGGTTTTAAAGCCATCAGTTTGAATCGCTGAAAAATGAACAAAGACATCGGTACCGTCTTCACCCGTAATAAAACCAAACCCTTTATCCGCATTGAACCATTTTACTGTACCATTCTTCATTATTAGATAAGTCCTCTCAGAACTGACTGCAGTAACAACATCGTTAACCTTGGGAGCGCCAATCAATCATAACGTTCCACGCGTTAAGTGGCTTAAGTATATCACATCCCTAGTTTTTAATCGCTGAAAACGGTGTGCATAACGTATGACTTTCCCCCATGATTCCTGCATACTGAGGTGTAAAGGGGTGACTAAGTATGCAACACACGACTCGTCAGGCAGCCCTACATATGATCCAAACCGCCCCCGTCTTCACGTTAGCAACTGTTGATGCGGACGGCTTTCCGACCATGGTAGCGCTCAGTCCCTTACCTATCAAACGGAGCCTAGAAGAACTTTACTTCTATACTAGTCGTCAAACTTCAACAACGCAGAACATTCAAAACTGGCGTCAAGCGAGTTTATTCTATTACCAACTGTCAGACTATGCGTCAATTATGCTTCGGGGAAAACTCTCATTAGTCGGTACCAACGTTTTTGAACAAGATTGGCGGGCTGAACTAACGGACTTTCAGCAGCAACTAAATTACAAAGACCCCGTCATTCTCAGGTTTCAGACAAGTTCAATCAAGATTCGCCAGATGATGACGATCGACCATCTCGAACTCGTTGATCAGCCCACTGACGGCCCCGCTCACTTAGATTAGCCGTTACAAATTAGGCCTTCTCAGAAAGACACAACCGAAGCGCCACGACTAGATTCTACGCAAATTCTAGTTGTGGCGCTTCGTGCTTTGGTCACCCAACAACTAGCATGGCTCGAAGCGTGATATCACTTTCAAACCAGTTATTAATGCAAGCACGTCCGACTATTCCGGACGTGCATCAAAGACCAAGTATCATCAGCACAAGCCAGAACACTTTGTTCATTCACCTTCGAAAACAACGCCACTTTCAACCTCGTCAGCCCCTACTTTCATCACCAATATTTGCGAGTCTTGTAAAAAGAGACTAGGCTGTAGTTATGGTTAATATTTTTATATTTAGGATTACTTATTGCAATTTTTAATGACCGAACTAAGGAGTGTGGACTTATGAAACTTATTAGATTGCGAATTGAAAATGACGCGATGGATATCGCTTATCATCCAGTATCGGGGCAAGCCGCAACGGCCCATTACCTGATTGCCTATAATTCTGACCAAACAATTGGTGAAAATCTAGAGAACATCAAGGTTCGCTTAGCCGGACTTCAATTCGATGCTGCTATTCTTGAAAACGGACTGTCCTATCCATTCTCAGACACAATCGTCGGTGTCAACTATGATCGCATTGATGTCGGGCTAGCTTTGACTAATTTGCTTAATATCCCAGTCGTTAGCCAAGCTGCCGTTGATCAACTTGGACTAGTAGCCGCAGTTAAAGCTAAAAGTGCCTATTTAAAATGGCATTTGGATTACTACGGCCAATACCACGGTGTCCGTAATAATGGTCAAGAAGCCATGTTGACCATTGGTAACGGTTATTTTGGTCTACGGGGCGCCTTTTTGGAAAGTCACGCCGACAAGGACAATTATCCTGGGACATACGTTGCCGGGGTCTATGATCAAACCACCACGACTGTTCATGACCACCAAGTGAAGAATGAAGATTTAGTCAATTTACCGAACGCTCAGTTCATGACTTTCGGTATTGATCATCAGACTCCCTTTACACTCAACGAACATGATTTACAAGATGCTTATCGGAGCCTTGATTTGAAAACGGGACTCTTGACGACCACTAAATTGATTCAGCTCGCTTCCGGACATCAACTCAGAATCCGGTCGCAGAAAGTCGCCAACATGCGTGATTGGCACCGTTACAGCATTCGTTACCAAGTCACCCCACTCAACTTTGCGGGTAGTCTACAAATCTATACCGAAATCGACGGTAGCGTCGTGAATAGCAACGTTAGCCGCTATAACGTCTTCGATCAGCATCATCTGAAGACTATGGGCATCGAAACGGCTGCTAATACCGTCTACCTTTCTGGTCAGACCAAATCATCACATATCAATTACACGATTGGGGCCAAACTAACTAGCCCAGACGTTCCTGCAATTGAGAACTTTAATAGCACGCAACAACCTCAGGGCGTTCAGCAAACCGTTTCACTGGCGGTAGAAGCTGGTAAAACGTATACCTTCGATAAGAACGTCGTCATTGCAACTAGTAATGACCATAGTGATCCCCAGTTGACCCACGTCCAAGCCGAGCTCGACCAGTCCAGTTTTGACAATACGGTAACCACTAGCAAGGACTATTGGGAAGCGACTTGGCGCGCCACAGATATTAAGATCCGTGGCGATATTACAAGCCAACGCTTACTGCGCGTCAATATTTACCACAGTTTCGTTTCCGCTGCCGCAATTGAAAGCGGCCAATTAGACGCTTCCGTTGGTGCTCGGGGGCTCCACGGAGAAGCTTACCGGGGACACGTCTTTTGGGACGAAATGTTCATTTTACCATTCTACACGTTGCACCGACCGGAACTAGCCAAACAACTCTTAGCTTATCGTTACCGGCGACTACCAATGGCGCGTAAAAATGCCGAAGCAGAAGGCTATGCGGGAGCCATGTACCCCTGGCAATCAGCATCCAAGGGTGATGAACAATCTCAATTCACTCACTTAAATCCCATTACTAAAACCTGGGATCCAGATAATAGCCGGCTCCAGCGACACGTCTCGTTAGATATTGCCTACAACGTCTGGTTTTACTACCACGTTACTCAGGACCGTGATTTCTTAACTCATTATGGTATGGAAATGTTGCTATCGATCGCAGCCTTTTGGATCAGTAAAGCAGATTATGACCAAGCTAATGGCCGTTATAACATTAGTGGGGTCATGGGACCAGATGAATTCCATGAAAACTATCCAAACAGCACGACCGCTGGATTGAAGAATAACGCCTATACCAATATCATGGTTGCGTGGCTCTTTGACACGATTACCACGCTTCGGGCGCAGATGCCCCAAGCTGCTTTTCAAGCGGCAGCTCAGGCCGCACAATTTGACTCAACGGCTGAGCAAGCGTTAACGACGATCAGTCATCAATTAACACTTGAAATCAACCGTCGGGGAATCATTGCTCAATTTGAGGGGTACTTCAACCTACCGACGCTTGACTTTCAAGCTTACCGGCAAAAGTACGGTGACATCGCCCGGATGGACCGGATCTTGAAAGCAGAGTCTAAGACACCCGATGCTTACCAAGTGGCCAAACAAGCAGACGCCTTGATGGCCTTTTATAACTTCGATGTCACAACTGTTCAGAAGATTATTGAAAAAATGGGATATCAACTTCCTAAAGAGTATCTGACCCATAACATTCAATACTATTTAGCGCGCACAACGCATGGTTCCACTCTCTCGCGGATCGTTTACGCCGTTTTGAATCAGCTTGACGATAATGACGATGACGCCTGGAAGCTTTTCTCAGAGGCCCTCGCATCCGACTATTACGACATTCAAGGTGGGACGACCGCTGAAGGGATTCACCTCGGCGTCATGTGTGCGACCTTAAACCTGACGACACGGAACTTTGGCGGGGTCAATCCACTAGGTGCCCACTTACAGGTGAGCCCACGGCTACCTGAACACTGGCAAACATTGAAATTCAAGCATCTCTTTCGGGGTGTTCACTATGTTTTCGTTATCGATCATCAACGGGTAACCGTCACTGCGGACCAACCCAGCACGATTATGATTGGAAAACAGCATTGCCAATTACAAGCTAAGAAACCACTTTCCGTCACTTATACCGATTAATCTAGGAGGCAATCAACATGGTTAAATTTGCAGCAATCAAGGGGTTTGTCTTTGACCTCGATGGCGTTATCACGGACACATCTACTTTTCATAGCCAAGCTTGGCACCAGATCGCCGATAAAGTCGGGGTCAGTTGGAATGATCAATTAGCTGACGCGCTCAAAGGTATCAGTCGGATGGATTCACTCAACCTCATTCTAGCTCAAGGGCACCGAGAAAATGACTTCACACCGGCCCAAAAACAAGCGCTAGCTACGGAAAAGAACACCAATTATTTGCAGCTCGTTAACCAAATGACCCCAGCCAACATTCTACCAGGCATCACCGCCTTTTTGACTGAATTAACAACGGCTGGCTACGCATTGTCACTCGCTTCAGCATCAAAAAATGCTCCGCTTGTGCTACGTAAACTCGGTCTTAGTGACTACTTTACGAAGGCCGTCGACCCCGCTAGTCTCAAACACGGTAAACCTGATCCCGAGATTTTTCGGCGCGGTGCTGAGATTTTAGGCCTTAATCCAGCTGACTGTATTGGTGTCGAGGACGCGGCGGCTGGCGTACAATCGATCAAAGGCGCTGGCGAAACTGCCATCGGTATTGGTGACCCGACCGTTTTAGCGGCGGCAGATATCAATTTTACCGATACGACTCAGCTCACACTCGCCAATATTAAGGCACAACTAAACTAACGTATTTCCATTAAACTCATCACAAAACAAACCGGATTTGGCGACCACGTCATGGTTACCAAATCCGGTTTGTTTTGTTTAAGCCAGTCGCTAATCTCACCAGTTGGACTGCTCACTGGAAGCTTATAATTATCAGACTAGCTGTCAATTCTCAAATCAAATCAAAATGTTGCAATCCTTGGGCAATCCCGCCGTGCATGTTGTCAGCGGTCACGTACCGCGCGAGTTGTTTGACCTGCGGATGACCATTGCCCATTGCAATCGGTGTCTGGATCATTCGGAACATCTCAATATCATTTAATTGATCACCAAACGCATAGGTCGGTACCTTAGTTAAATGCGCCTTGGTTAAGATATCCTGAATTCCAACCGCCTTGGAGACGCCCCATTGCATAGTGTCCAGCGCACGCGGATTATTACGAACAAAATGTAGTCGGCCTCGATATCGCTGCCGATATTGCGCCGCATTCAACGGATCAAACGTCAGTAAGAAATTAATATGTTGATGTTCATAAAAGTGCGGTGCGACCCGGGCCGTCTGTCTGAGTGCCCGATAATTACTGGTTGTCAATGCATCACGATGGCTTAACGCAAAACCGGCGTTATTATAATAAGCTAGCGCATTCTGTTGGCGATTGGCAAAATGAGTAATATCGGTCAAAAGCTCCTTATCCAGTTCGTGCGCACTCAAAAACTGCCCTTGATACGCGACGTAACTCCCATTCGCACTGACGATTGAATCGATCCCCGTCGTTGTCATCACATCTTGAACTTCGAATACATTGCGACCCGTGGCAATGACGGGTAGGACGTGGTTAGCTCGTAATTGCTGGATTGCCCGCACACTGCTGGCCGCAACCGTCTTATCGTCCTGCATTAACGTTCCATCCAAATCAAAAAACACTACTGCTTGATACAACCAATTACCCCCTAATTAATCAGTCACTGGCCAATAACCAGCGCCACCAATACACTAATTACCTTCGTGATGACGTCTATTTAAAACCATCCGAAAAGGTGCTTTAGTGTTTACCTTTATTATAAGCACCTCGTCTGAACAACGCAGACATTCTGCTTATAAGCGCACAAAAATGCGTGGCCAATCAAGGAAAGCCACGCACTAATGTGCCTACGTCTCATTAAGGATCGATGAGTACTTCGTAATACATAATCAATAGCGGGGTGCTATTAAAAAGTACAATTATACTATACGGCTGAACCGTACTAACAATCATCAAGTTCCTGTAAAATTTAGGTAAAGTTTTCAATAAGGCGCAACTGTTCACCACCCAGCGTCTGCGTCACAAGGCAGCGTTGAATCGCTTGTGCTAATTTTATGGGCACACCACTCAACTTTAAATCGTGACTCGTCATGGTTCGCGGCTCAGTAGTCACATTGACAATCACCATCACGGTCTGATCAGCCTGCCAATAAAGGTAGCCAATGCCATAATCTGCCAAGTAAAACGGCACAAAGTGGGCTGTGTTTAACCACGGGTGCCGTTGACGCCAATTCGCCCAGTCAGCGACTAACTGAACTTGCGCCTGATCTGCGTCCTGCCACGGATAAAACGCACGGTTATCAGGGTCTTTCCCCCCCATCATCAACGCCTCATCACCGTAATACAGGCACGGTACACCTGGAAGCGTCAAGAGTAGTTGGACGGCCAAACGTAGGCGTTGGCGATCTTCGGCTAACATAGTCAGGATTCTGGGCGTATCATGGCTACCGATGTTATTGAAGTTAAAGCGAAACGTCGTAGCGGGATAATTTTCCTTGAGGGTCATTAGTTCACGCCACCATTCGGCCGGTGTTAGCGTGCCGTTTAAAACGTGAATAATCAAGCGGCGGAGCGGATAATTCATGACAGCCTGTAAGCCGCCGCCCTCTAAGTAGTGCCGGCGCATCCCATACGCTAATTTATGAGAGGCATCCTCCCAAACTTCACCGATCAAAACCTTATCCGGATAACGGTCAAGGGTCCGTCGAATTCCAGCAATGAAATCGTCTGGCAACTCATCCGCGACATCTAGGCGCCAGCCATCCACACCGCGTTGCGTCCAATAATCAATGACCGAATCGGGTTTACCAAAGATAAAATCGCGGTATGTTGGATCGTCTTTATCAACTGTCGGCAGATCACGGATGCCCCACCAGCTATCGTAATCGTGGGGATAATGAATGAATGTGAACCACGGGTAGTACGGACTCGTGGTCGACTGAGTTGCCCCAACCGTCGGGTAATGGCCCGCCTGATTGAAATACTTAGAATCCACACCAACATGGTTAAAAACACCGTCTAAGATCAGTCGCATACCGGCCCGGTGTACGGCCGCGACCAGGTTATCAAAGTCCGTCAAATCGCCGACGACCGGATCAATCTTCAGATAGTCACCCGTATCATACCGATGATTACTGCTGGCCTCAAAGATCGGCGTCAGATAAATAATTGTCACACCGAGTCGCTGTAAATATGGAATCTTAGCACTAATACCGCGCAAATTACCACCGTAAAAATCCCAGCGTAAAATCGCCCGGTGTTCATCACGCACGTATAGTGGGCGATCCGTTAGTTGACCATAAATAAAGCTATTTGGCTTGGGCGCATTAACGTGGCCATCCGCGTTGCCATTATTGAAGCGGTCAACAAAGATCTGATAAGCAACCCCTTCACGATACCATTGTGGCAATGTTTCTACTGCTTTCAAGATTGTCAATTGATACATTTGAACATGCTCGCGCAAGACGTATTGAACGCCCGGGCCACCATAACCACCATCAACGCAACCATAATAAGCGGTCATGGTCGCCGTTTCAATCCGAAAATAGTAGAAGTACAGGCCAACCTGGGTCGGTATAAACGTGGCCGTATACATTGTGGGACTGATTGGATGTAACGGTAAGGCCTGTTCATCATCCCACTGACCATCATGAGCCACGCATAAATCAATCTGCTTAACCGGCGTTACTGTCTGAACACTGATTGTGAATTGAACGGGTGTCTGGCGGGTCACGGCACCAAAGGGCGTCTTATACGTGGGTAAAAATGAGTTATACGTTACCTGCATCCGTCACCCTTCCTTTCTTAATTCAGTCGTTCGTGGGGCACTTGCCAAATATCGTCAGCATACCGCGCCACTGCTAAGTCCGCGGCAAAGTGTCCCGAAGCGGCAATATTGGCTAACGAGCGTTGTTGCCAAGTGGGTTGATTTTGAAAATCACGACTGATCTGCTGTTGTTGGGTGACATAAGCCCGGTAATCGGCTAAGACAAAGAATTCATCATTATACCGCAGTAATGAATCATAGATTTCCCGACCAACCGTTGGAATTCCCGGAATCGTGCCATCAATCAAACTATCTAAGAGCCGTTTTAATTCAGGATCAGCATCGTAAAAGTCAGCGGCGTGATAGTTGCCGCGATGGTAATAGTCGTACACTTCATTGACCTTAAGCCCAAACGGATATTCATTTTCAGCACCCGCCGCTTGCATAATGTCGATATTCGCGCCGTCATACGTTGCCAATGATAATGCACCGTTGGCCATCAGTTTCATGTTACTAGTCCCCGACGCTTCTTTGGAGGCCGTTGAAATCTGCTCGCTAACGGTCGGCGGCGGGAATGATCAGTTCGGCAATGGAGACCCCGTAGTTCGGAATAAAGACGATCTTTAACCGATCACCAATCGCCGGGTCCTGATTCACCATGTCAGCGACGACATTAATGAGTTTGATAATCGCCTTGGCATAGTGATAACTAGGAGCCGCCTTGGCACCGAAAATGTGTACTCGCGGCACGACTGGCTGTTGCGGATGATCCTTAATGGCAAAATACTCGCGCAAGATTTCAAAGACGTGTAGGAGTTGCCGCTTATAAGCATGCAACCGTTTGATTTGAACATCGTAAATCGCGTCGGTGCGAATCTTGATCCCCATAGTACGCTGAACGTACGCGGCTAAAGCTTGCTTGTTAGTCAGTTTAACTTGACCTAACTGGTACAAAAAGTGGTCATCTTGTTGATACGGCAGTAGCGTCTGTAATAAATCTGGTTGCCGCCGCCAGTCCGAACCAATCGTCTGATCAATCAATTGCGCTAGTGGTTGGTTCGCCAATTGAACCCACCGCCGGGTTGCAATGCCATTCGTCTTATTATTAAACCGCTCCGGATAAACTTGATACAGGCCCCGTAACACATCCGTTTTCAGTAATTCCGTATGCAGTGGCGCGACACCGTTCACACTGTGACTCCCAATCACAGCTAGGTAGGCCATCCGTACTTGTCCGTTGCCTAAAGGCGCCGTCTGATCAACGAGCGCTTTGCCAAAAATCGGCGTTTGTTGTTCCCGGTAGCGCCGGTCGATTTCCGCAATAATCTGATAAATCCGAGGTAGCAGGTTTTTAAACATATCGATTGGCCAAGTCTCGAGGGCCTCTTGTAAAATCGTATGGTTCGTGTAACTCATGACTTGCGTCGTTAACGTCCACGCAACTTCCCATGAACAGTGATGTTCATCCATTAATAGCCGCATCATCTCAGGGATCACCAGCGTCGGGTGCGTATCGTTAATGTGAATCGCGACCTTTTTGCCTAACAATTTGATGCCATGGTGCGTCGCACAAAAATCACGCACGATACTTTGAACACCCGCAGAAGAGAAAAAGTATTCTTGGCGTAAACGCAGTTGTTGCCCGGCCGAGTTAGAATCGTCAGGATACAAGACCTTGGTAATCTCACTGATTCGATCACGCTGATCCTGCGAAGAATAGGTCGCACTGGGTGGTAACTCCGCGGACCACAAACGCAAGGTGTTCGTAATATCGTTGTGATACCCGACGATACCAACGTCGTAAGGAACCGCTAGCACGTCTTCCGTATTTTCAGATTGCGGTTGTAAACTACCATCCGCTTGCGGTTGTAACCACACATTGCCGCCGAACTGGACAATGCAGCTCTTGTTATCGCGCCGGGTCTCCCACACGTTGCCATGATGGAGCCAATCATCGGGTAATTCTACTTGATAGCCATCCATGAAAACTTGTTTGAACAAGCCGTAACGATAGCGGATGCCGTTACCGTTGCCGGCAATTTTCAAACTAGCCATCGCGTCCATATAACAGGCTGCCAACCGACCTAATCCTCCGTTACCAAGCGCCGGATCAGGTTCAGCCTGACTGATTGTCTCAAAGTCTAAGCCTAATTCCGTTAGCCCTTTTTTACCGTCGTCAATAAGTTGAGATTCAACAAATTAGAAGCGAGTAAGCGTCCCGGCAAGAACTCGATGGAAAAATAATAGACTTGTTTCTGATGATGATCGCGGTAAAATTTAGCTGTTCGTGTCCAACTCTGACTGTTATAGCGCCGAACTAGCTGTCCCAGTGCAATAAATTGCCCAATCGTCGAGGTGTCACTCAGCGATGTTGAATACAAGGTCTCAATTTCACTTAGAAAGTCCTTTTTAAATTGCGCACACGTTAATTTCAAATTCACACCCCCATCAAACCTAACGCATTAGCTTCTGATAAGTCGCACGGTACTGCTGTGCAGAATGTTCCCAGCCAAAATCACAAGTCATTGCTTGGTGCTGCAGCTGCCGCCAAACCAGTGGATGCTGCCGATATAAGGTCACGGCTAGAACCATAATTTTACGTAGAACCGCTGGCTGGTAGTCGTCAAAGCTAAAGCCGGTTCCCTGATCGGTATAGCGATTGTACGGAATGACCGTGTCCCGCAACCCACCGACCGCGTGCACGATCGGTAACGTCCCGTAATGCATCGCCATCATCTGCGACAAGCCACACGGTTCAAAGGCAGAAGGCATAAGAAAGATATCACTGGCCGCATAGATTTGCTGAGCTAGCTGCGTATCAAATTGAATCGCGGCGACCACCTTTTGCGGATACGCCGACTGATAGGTGCGTAACGCGCGTTCCAATGCTGGGTCACCCGTTCCCAAAACAATGAGTTGCACATCTTGTTGCTGCAAGAATGGATTCAATGCATCCAGCAAGAGGTCGATACCCTTTTGCTTCGTTAACCGAGAAACGACTGCCAATACCGGCACGTTTTTGACAGGCAACCCTAATCGGCGCTGTAAAGCACGTTTATTCTGACGTTTAGGTTTCAAATTCTTAGCCGAATAATTCGCCGTTAGTGCCAGGTCGGTTGCGGGATCGTATAATTGCATATCAATGCCATTAAGAATCCCACTCAGTTTGTACCGATTGGCCCGCAGTACCCCGTCGAGACGTTCCCCAAAAGCTGGTGTTTGAATCTCTTGTGCGTAGGTCGGTGACACCGTATTAACGGCATCTGCAAAGTTAATACCGCCCTTCAGCCAGTTCACTTGATCGTAAAACGCCACGCCGGCTTCGGTGTAAGTCTCAGTTCCGATTCGAAAGAGACTATCCAAAATAATCGGATCGTAGACACCTTGAAACTGTAAGTTATGAATCGTCAGCACCGTTTTAATATCACGATACGCTTCGATCCAATAGTACTTTTCAGCTAGCAAGACAGGAATAAACGCCGTATGCCAATCATTGAGTTGTAAAATATCAGGGATATAATCGATCTGCTCCATCATTTCACAAACCGCCATCTGAAAGAAGGCAAAGCGTGCACCATCATCCCAATAACCATATAATCCTTCACGACCAAAATAATCTAAATTATCAATTAGATAATACTGAACGTGCGCGACTGTCAGAGTTTTAATACCGCAATACATCGCATGTTCACCCACTTGAACAGTAAAATGCGTCACTGGCACTAACTGCTGCTGATATTCGGTCGGCATCTGGTGAGGGTAATACGGAATCACTACACGCGTCTCGATTCCTTCCGCTTGCAAGGCGCGCGGTAACGCCATACTAACATCGCCTAAGCCACCAGTCTTATAAAAAGGGGCCGCTTCTGCCGCCGCGAATAATACCCTAGTCATGCACAGCCACCTCCGCTTGTTGAAAGACGTGCTGCCCTTTGCTGATGACTAACGGTGTCGTTGAAGTTCCTTTAAGCACTAGGTTGGGCCCGATTACGGCGTCTTTATCGATAATGACGTTTTCTAACTTACAACCGGCACCGATCCGGGCCCCCTGCATAATGATGGCATTTTTAACTTGGCTATCACGATTAATCAGTACATCCCGAAAGATGACGGAGTGGTCAAGTTGCCCTTCAATATAGCCCCCAGTACCACATAAACTATCACGACACTGTGAACCAGTCGCAAAGAACGTCGGGATTTCATTTTTGACCTTGGTGTAAATACGGCGCGAACTGTAGAATAACGCTCGGAAATTAGCTTCATCCAAAACGGCCATATTGGCCGCAAAGTAGCTGTTGATATCATGAATATTCGCCTGAAAGCCCGTATATTCAAAAGCATTAGCGTTATGTTGGATGACTGCTTGCCGCATCAATTCCTCTAGGCTGATCATGTCACCCCGTTGATTGGCCGACTGCAATAATTCGATTAAATCGACCGTACTCATCAAGTAAATAGCCATGCTCTTGGCAACTTGTTTCGTCTTCGGGCTAATCTTGGCCTTGCTCATCGGAACGACCGCCGTTGCTTCTCCCTTAGCAGTCAATTGTAAGATTGTATTTTCGGGAATCAAACTAGCTGGATCAACGCGCTTATAAACCGCCGTCACGGGACTGTTACGTTCCTCGTGATACCGTAGTAGCGCCTTTAAATCAATATTACCAACATTGCGAGTACTCATCACTACCGAGTACTCACTCTGGCTGCATTTCAGAAACTGAATCGAATTATCATAGTAATGGTGCAGTAATGCGGCCTTCTTTTCTGGCGCCACTAATTTCAAGTCATTGTATGGGGACAAGAATAGGCCGCCGCGAATTGTGTTCAGGCTCCAGTCACGCCCGCTACGCAAATGGTCAGCCACGGAACGCCCTGACCGCGGGACCGTCACCATCACATTTTGAATCCCCGCATTGATGACACTCGATAATTGAAAATCAACCAACCGATAACGACCACCAAAGGGTAACATTCCAACTGGCCGAACTGCAGTCAATGGTTGTAACGCGTCACTTGGTTCCAGTAAATTAATAATGGCACTCACTTGTTCACGTCTCATGGTTGTTCCACCCCCATCGTTTCGTGATACCCAACAACTGCAATCTTATCAGTCGTACCAATAATCTGGGCATCATCACCAATCACTGCATCTTCGCCAATCAATGCGTGGTCAATCACCACATTTTTTCCAATCGTTGCACCGGGCATAATCATACTGTCAACCACGCGACTACCCATCCCAACTGACACGCGTTGCGATAAGATTGAATGATCAATTTCGCCCGCAACGTAACAACTATCAACGACCATGGCATTATTGACCTGGCTCGTTTCCGTCAAAAACATCGGTGGTAGCACCTCTGCTTTAGAGTAAATCCGCCAGTAACGATCGCCGATATTTAACCGGTTATGGGGCGATAGGAATTCCATATTGGCTTGCCACAGACTCTTAATCGTTCCAACATCTCGCCAGTAACCCTTAAAAGCATAAGCGTAAACGGATTCATTATTGGCTAAGTATGATGGAATGACATTTTTACCAAAGTCTTCAAGTGACTTATCGGTAGCATAACTCTTAACTAAGTAATCCCGCAAAGTCGGCCAATTGAAGATATAAATACCCATCGAGGCTTTATCACTCTTAGGATGTTCCGGTTTTTCCTCAAACTCAATGATTCGATCCGTCGCATCCGTATTCATCATGCCAAAGCGTTTGGCTTCTTCGTTAGTCACGTGGATCACCCCAACGGTCAACGAAGCCTTCTTCTCCTGATGATATTTCAGCATAGCGTCATAATCCATCTTATAAATATGATCGCCAGATAAGACGAGCAGGTACTTGGGGTCTTGTTGATCAATATATTCGATATTTTGATAAATGGCGTGCGCCGTCCCTTGAAAGAACTTCTCACCTTCACTAGACGAGTATGGTTGTAAAACCGTCACCCCACCATTTAAGCTATCAAAGCCCCAGCTCGCACCGCTACCAATATGTGCATTCAGTTCTAGGGGTTGATATTGCGTGATAACCCCAACAGTATTCACACCCGAGTTAGCACAGTTGCTGAGTGTAAAATCAATAATTCGGTAACGACCGCCGAATGGCACGGCGGGCTTAGCCGTATCCTTTGTCAACTTACCAAGCCGGGTGCCCTGACCGCCCGCTAAAATAATCCCTAACATTTCATCTTGCATGCTTAACTCCCCCTATCACTTTAACTGGTCGAATCAACAATGCACCCATCGCCGGCAAGGTCACGGTAAAACTAGCTGGTTGCCCCCGATACGGCTTATCGACCGCCGTAAACGTTGTTTCTAGCTTTGTCCACGTGCCGCCAAAAGCCTGCGCTTCAGTATTGAGTAACAACTCATAACGGCCACGATACGGTACGCCAATCCGGTAATCTTGACGTTCAACAGGAACAAAATTGAAAGCAGCGACCACAAAACTGTATTTTCGTTTGGCCTGCCGGATAAACCCCATGGTCGAACTGTCAGGATCATCGGTATGTGTATAAATAATCCCCGCAGGATCATGGTCTTGTTCCCACAACGGCCGATTGTGCCGATAGACCGCGTTCAGTTGCGTTGTGAACTGTTGCATCCGATGGTTGAGATCATCCTTTAAGTCGACCCATTCCAACGCACTCCAGTCCCGCCACTCTAGAAACTGCCCCCACTCTGAACCCATAAAATTCAGTTGTTTTCCTGGAAAGGCAGCCATATAAGTTAGCATCGTCCGCAAATTTGCAAACTGATTATAGCGGTCCCCCGGCATTTTATGCATTAATGATTTCTTGCCGTGCACGACTTCATCATGTGAAAACGGTAGAATAAACCGTTCATCGAACATGTACACGAATGCAAATGTCAGTAGATTAAAGTGATCGTGCCGATATAACGGATCCATCATAAAGAAATCCAGGGTATCGTGCATCCACCCCATGTTCCACTTATAGTTAAATCCCAATCCGCCATTGGCCACCGAACCCGTAACCTGCGGATAGGCGGACGACTCTTCCGCAATCATCAAGATATCGGGATGGTGGGTTAAGACCGTGGTGTTCAACTTTTGTAAAAAGGCGATGCCTTCTAAATTACGATTATCCCCATACTGATTAACCTGCCCTTCGCGCCCTTCATCATAGTCGCAATACAACATGTTAGAGACAGCATCCACTCGCAAGCCATCTAGATGACACTGGTCGAGCCAATATTCGGCGCTTGAAATCAGAAAACTCTGAACCTGTGTTTTACCGAGATCAAAATTCCACGCCCCCCAACGACGGTTATTCGCGCGCTCAGGATCAGCGTATTCAAATGTCGGCGTACCATCATACTGGTACAACGCATCATAATTGCGAATAAAGTGACCCGGTACCCAATCAACGAATACCCCGATATTCGCTTGGTGACACTGGTCAACAAAGCTGAGAAAACTGTCACGCTTGCCAAAACGACTGGTTGGCGCAAAATACCCTAATTGCTGATAACCCCAAGACGCATCTAATAAATGTTCCATCACGGGCATTAATTCAATGTGGGTATAGCCCCGTTGTTTTACATAGGGAATCAGTTCAGCGGCTAATTCCGCATAAGTGTAGTAGCTACCATCAAGATGACGGCGCCACGAACCTAAGTGCACCTCATAAATGTTAATTGGCCGATTGGCAGCGCGCGACTTCTTCCGGCGAGCTAGCCACAAACTATCGTGCCAACGCATCGTCATCGGCTCAACAACTACGGCCGCATCCCCCGGTTTTCGTTCGAACTGTTGTGCAAACGGGTCAATCTTTAGTTGCACTTGGCCAGTTGGTGTTGTGATCTGAAACTTGTATAACTGACCCGCATGAACGTTCGGAACTTGTCCTTGCCAAATCCCAGTCGCCCCTAATAACTTTAGTGCGCTTGGTTGCCAGTCATTAAAATCGCCAACAACCCCGACCGCCTTAGCATGCGGCGCCCAGACGCGAAATACCGCCCGACCAGATGCGGCCAAATGACAGCCTAAGTAATCCTGACTATTAAATCCTGCGCCGGTATTAAATAAGTAACTTGCATCATTCATTTCCGTAGTTTGTTTAACCAAAGCATCACACCCCCTATGTGATTAACTGAGCAGTTTATAAAATTAATCTTATTATAAGAAGGTGACAGGGTGTTTGCCTATCCTTGATAAGGTCGCCTTACTTAGTGGTCAAACAGGGCACAAACCCCTAAAAGATAACGATTATTATGACTGGTCACCCAGAACACTGCAAACTGATTCAGGACAACTATTCACAGTTAAGCCCGTGGTTATCCGTTTTATTGCGCCGTTTGCCAAAACATCAAAAAAAGCCCGAAAAAACGCGTTTTTTCGGGCTAGTTGATTTATTCAATTACATTTCTATCAAATTAATAATATTTATCTGACTGATTACTTCCAGTAGGCATAGCGATAAAGGGCGTCTCGCAACAATGTGAAGTGAACCCCACCAACCTTGTTACTGATCAAGTGAGCAGCAGCAGTTTGATAAATCGGTGTGACCCCCTGTTGCTGAGCGACTAGCTTAGCCGCTTGCTGCATCGTCTGATATCGGGCCTTAGTTGACTGCTTATCGGCCGTAATCGTTGAGATTAATTGCTCATATTTCGCATTGTTAAACTTCCCAAAGTTGACAGAATTAGTTATCGAAGCCTTATTCAAGAAATCAACTGGATCTTGGAAATCACTCGACCACGACAACGTGGCAAAGTCAAAATCACCCTTGCTTAAAGTTGAAATCTCATTTGTCAGTGGTACTGACTTGACATTGACCGTGACACCACTAAGATTTTTCTCAATTGCAGCTTGAATATATTCTGCCACCGACTTATTAATATCATTATCGTTCGTCAATAATTGCAGTGTTAACTTTTGCTTTCCTAAGCTCGCCTGAGCCTTCTGCCAATACTGTTTAGCCTTTGCTGGACTGTATGGATACAAATTTCCGGTATCCGTATTAAAATCTTTCCCTGTTGTCGGGTTCTTGGTATTGCCAGCAGGAACTAATGACGTCGCCGCTACTGAGCCGTCTTTGAGAACGTTCTTAACCAATGACTGGCGATTCAAAGCGTAACTCACAGCACGCCGCAAGTCAGTATTCTGCAATGCTGAGCGCTTCTGGTTCCACAACATGAAGTAGAGTTGATTTAACTTCGTAACCTTCATCTGACTTTTTAGTGACCCTTGCTCAGCTGCCGATACTTGGGTGCCCGTAATCTGGGTGACTTGGACCTCATTGCTTTGGAAGAGGTTCTCGGCCGTACTGTTATTTTTGACCGTCTGCACCTTAATATTCTTGATTCGGACCTGTTTACGGTCATAATAATACGGGTTCTTCACATATTTCCACGTGTCATTCGTCCCATTCCAACTCTTCAAGACATAGGGACCATTAGAGAGCGTTCGCTGTGCCGATGTCCCATACTTATTCCCGTATTTCTCAGTAAATTGTTTGTTTAACGGATAGATCTCTGTGGCTAGCCGATAATTAAAATACGGCACGCGCTGTTGCAATGTAATTTGTAACTTATACTTACCCAACGCTTTAACGCCTAAGGTCTTCACCGCCTTCTTACCAGCCGTGATTGCCGTTGCATTCTTGATTTCAGCAACGTGTCCGACTTCCTGTGACTTGGTATTCGGATCGACCTGGCGTTGCACGGAATAAACAAAGTCAGCGGCCGTGACCTTTTTTCCATTCGACCACTTGGCATTGTGCCGCAAATTAAAGGTATAAGTCTTCCCATTATTAGTCGGTTTGACGACTTTCTTGGCAATTGCCGGCACGACTTTCCCCTTTTGATTAGTTGTGTACAAGCCTTCCATAAACTGAGCAATAGCGGCCTGACTAGCGATATCGTCGGCCTTATTAGGATCAGCGGTCGCAATCGACTGGGTCGCCGTTACGTTCAACGTCTTCTGCTGACTACTCTGCTGGCTACCGCAGCCAGTTAACACTAATCCTAGGGCTACAATAGCAATACTGCTGATCCATATTCTTTTTTTCATGAATGCTGACTCCTAACTTAACGATGATGTCGGTTACTGGCAACGATACTTCGATTGGCGCCGACAACAACACATCAACGGTAAGCCTCCGTTATCCGTGGTAAACCGGTAATTACTGGTTTTCACGACTACAATAACGTTTTGCAATCCTGCGTTCATCATCATGATTCCTCCCCTTAGATTAAAAACTAATTAAGATAAGATTAGCTTTTAAGTTTACATCTGTCAACTAAAAGTTTCGCTCAGCATTCTAAGTCACCATGGTATTATGCCTTCACTATTCAGGCCGAAACTAGCTTGCGCTTTTGAACCAAACGTATGGTACGCGAGCTTAAAACTAGACCGGCTATGGTGGGTTATCAAATCAAGAAGTCAAAAATCGGATAAACACTTGTCCCCCCAATCGGCAATAAAAAAATCGCTATTAGCCGATATACTGACTAATAACGATACTTGCCCATCAATGGCGAATCTGACCATTGCCATCAATGACGTATTTATAAGATGTTAATTCCGCTAATCCCATCGGACCGCGAGCATGTAACTTCTGCGTTGAGATCCCGATTTCAGCGCCAAACCCAAATTCAAAGCCATCCGTAAACCGGGTGGAAGCATTGATATAAACACACGCTGCGTTGACCCGTTGCTGGAAGAGCTTCCCAGCTTGATAATTATCCGTCACAATAGCTTCGGAATGTTGGGTATTGTAACGATTGATGTGCGTAATGGCCGCTGCTTCTGAATCAACAACTTTCACTGCAATAATTAAATCATTATATTCCGTTCCCCAGTCCGCATCCGTTGCTGGAACCACATCAGGAACAATGGCTTGAGTTGCGGCATCCCCGCGTACTTCTACGCCTTGTTCACGAAGTGCCTGAATCATGCTAGGTAAATAATCGGCCGCAACCTCACGATGAATTAGAAGCTTTTCAGTGGCGTTGCAAACTGATGGCCGCTGAACTTTCCCATTGATCACGATATCGGTTGCCATTTGCAATTGCGCGTCTTTGTCCACGTATACGTGACAATTACCGGCTCCCGTTTCAATAACGGGTACCGTTGCTTTAGCCAACACCGTTTGAATCAAACGGGCGCTCCCGCGTGGAATTAAGACGTCCACGTAATCAGTGAGCTGCATGAACTTAGCCGCAGTCGCATGCGACGTATCCGTAATCAGTTGAATCGCATTCTCATCGACCGCTTCGGCCCGTAATGCACCACGTAAGACTTGGACAAGTGCTTGATTAGAGTGAAGGGCTTCCTTACCACCGCGTAAGATTACAGCGTTTCCGGTTTTAAAACACAGTGCTGATGCATCCACCGTCACATTGGGGCGCGCTTCAAAAATCATGCCGATAACACCTAATGGTACCCGTTCCTTGGCAATCATCAACCCGGCCTCGTTGCGCCACGCGCGGTCCACATTTCCAATTGGATCTGGCAAACTCACGACCTGTTTGAGCCCGATCGCCATATCCTGGATGCGGTCTGCTGTTAGCCGGAGCCGGTCAACAAACTTAACTGGTACTTGCGGGTTCTCTAAATCCTGCGCATTAGCTGCCAATATCTCATCTTGATGGCTCGTTAACGCCGTTGCCATTGCGGTCAACACTTGATTTTTTTGCGCCGTTGAAAGTAACCCCAGCGTATAGCTAGCTTGTTGAGCCTGCTGACCCAACTGTTCTAAATCTACCATTTTGATAACCTCCCCAACTTAACCGAATAGCGTTCCGACTGGTTCGCCTGCTAAAATTTGAAAAATAATTGTGGGATCCGCACCATTGGCTAAAATCATTTGACCATTCGCATCGATCATCCGTTCTGCCGCTTTTAGCTTAGTGACCATCCCACCAGTACCAAACCGACTGCCACTACCGCCAGCTAGCTTATAAGTATGTTGATCAACCTTCTCAATGTGCCCTAATAACTGGGCTCGGGCATCCGCATTGGGATTACCATCATAAAAGCCATCGATGTCGGATAGCATGATTAACAAATCCGCCCCGATATTCGTGGCCACGATTGCGGATAGTTGATCGTTATCACCGAACTTTGTTTCATGATCCAATTCATCGACCGCGACCGTATCATTTTCATTAACAATTGGGACCACGTTTTGTTTTAATAGCGCCTCAAATGTATTCAACACATTATGGTGACTCTTAGGATAAACAAAGATATCACGTGTTAATAACAACTGGCCAATTTTTTGTTCATAAATGGCGAAACGTTCTTTGTAAATCGAAATCAATTCAGTTTGCCCAATCGCCGCAATCGCCTGTTGTTCAGGAATTGCTTTTGGACGTTGCTTGAGTCCCATATAATTCAAGCCAACACCAATAGCCCCTGACGAAACCAAGACAACTTCACGCCCACGGTGTCGCATTGCGCTAATGACAAAGGCTAATTGATCGATTGCCCGTAAGTTGATCGATCCATCTGGATAAACTAGCGTGCTTGTCCCGACTTTAATCACGACTCGTTTAGCCTTTAGTTTTCGTATCACTTTCACTACTGCCACCAACTTCTCTAATTATTTTGTTTCACGTGAAACATCGGTCTGAACGTCCGTCTTCATATAATTAACGGCCTTGCGTAAATTAAAGTGAACGACACCGATATTAACTGCCAACACGATCAATAAAACCACAAATGCCAACAAAAACAGCACCTTATAAGACCAATTATCGATAATCACACCACCAAATAACGGCCCTAGCGAGCGCCCTAACGCACAAAAGGCTTGTACTAGTCCTTGGTAACGCCCCTTAGCACTAACTGGTGATAACTGACTCACTAGTGTTGGCATGGCTGGTGACCAAGTTGCTTCACCAATCGTCAATAAAATCATGGCAAAGATAAAGTGTGGGTAATCATGCGCAATCACAAGTGATAGAAATGATAAGCCCACGAATAGCATGCCGAAGAAAAATTGATTATATAAATTTTTAATCCGATTCCCCAGCAAACTTAAAATACTCTGAATAAGGACCAGTAAGCCCGCGTTGATTGTCCATAGAAAACTGTAATTCCGCAGCGGCATCCCCAAATTCGTCATGTAGACGGATAAATTGCTGACCCACTGTTCGTATAGCAACCAGATAATAAATAAACTAATAAAGAAGGTCCAGACAATGTGAAAATTGGCCCGTGGCAAGTGCACATCTTGTCCTTGGCGCGGATCAACCCCGGTCACGTTCGACGAATCCACATTGTATTCAAATAATGCAATAATCAAGAAAATCACGAAGAGGCTCGTGGTCATCGAGAATAGCAAGGCCATCCCCATGCTATACACGATACCAACCAGCATCGTGCCGAAGACAACTCCGAGATTGGCAGCGAGATACATCAACGTAAACGTTCGCCGCACTTTATCGCGGGGGACACTGGCAGCCAAAGCATTAAACATCGTATTTAGCCAGCCACTAGCAAACCCGGTCACGACTAACAACATCGGATACCACGGCCATCCATGAAAAAAGATCAGAGCAAAGTTCGCGAGGCCATTCAACGTGATTCCCATCAGTAACAGGTGATAAGGATTACCTCGATCAAATATACGCCCACCAATCGTACTTGCCAAAACGTTGGCAACTGAATTGAGCATCAGGACAATTCCAGTCTCCGTCAACGACTTACCTAACACATTGTGCATGTAGATCGTCGTTAACGGCCAAATGAAACTCATACCAATGTTATTCATAAACTGCCCGGCAATTAGCCACGGCGTTTTAATGAGTTGCTTTTGTGCCACGCCATCACCACCATTATTAAATCTGTCTACTTTTCATCATAGCAAAGTTTATTTAAAATAACAGGGACATTTATCTCACTAACTCATTATTATCACGGCCAAATTGGTGCATCAGCCCAACCAATTGGCGGAAAACAAGTAGCCTCGGCACGTGATAAACAAAAAATTCCTCTTAATTAGTTTAAGAGGAATTTGATAACAAATTTATTGATCGACTGCAATTAAGCTTGGGGATCCTGCGCATAAGAGACTGAGGAGAACTTATTAAATGGTTTCACAAATAATAGTTTGACCGTTCCCCGCGCCCCAGCACGGTTCTTTTCGATAATCACTTCAACTTCACCAACATCCTCAGAAGCATCTTCGTCCCGCGGATCGCCGCCATTAAAGTCACCACCGCCACCAAAATTACCGCCATCATCATCGTCGCCGCCTTCGCGATCATAATAATCTTCCCGGTATAGGAAGGCAACGATGTCAGCATCTTGTTCAATTGAACCCGATTCACGAATATCGGAAAGCACTGGCCGCTTATCTTGACGCTGTTCAACACCACGAGATAGCTGTGATAAGGCAATGACTGGAACACCTAGTTCCTTAGCCAGTTTCTTCATTTGCCGCGAAATTTCGGAAACTTCCTGTTGCCGACTTTCTGTGTTACTACCTTCGATCAGTTGCAAATAATCGACCACAATCAAGCCGAGGTTACCTTGCTCTTTCGCTAAGCGGCGACTTTTGGCCCGGATTTCTGACATCTTGATTCCGGGGGTATCGTCAATAAAAATACTAGCTTTAGACAAACTCCCCATGGCAACCACCAAGTGTTCCCACTCTTCTTCGTTCAGTTGCCCCGTCCGTAAATGCCCAGCGTCAATACTACCTTCTGCACACAGCATCCGGTTGACTAAGGATTCGGCACCCATTTCCAAACTGAAAATGGCCACTGTCGTATCCGTTTTAGTCGCCACATTTTGGGCAATATTCAGGACAAAGGCTGTCTTACCAACGGCTGGCCGGGCAGCCAAAATAATCAGATTATCCGGTTGTAAGCCGGCGGTCATTTTATCCAGCTCCGCAAAACCAGTCGGTAAACCGGTAATGTCATCATCATTTTGATACAAGCGGTCAATTTCTTCAATCGACGCGTTCAACACATCTGAAATCGACTTAAACCCACTCTGATTACGCTGTTCAGACACGTTCATAATGTCGCGTTCCGCGTCATCTAATAACGTGGTCACGTCATCATTTTCCGTATAGGCCTTTTGCGTAATCTCCGTGGCCGTCTTGATCAACCGCCGCACCGTCGCCTTTTGCGCCACAATCTTAGCATAGTAGCCAGCGTTAGCCGCAGTCGGTACGGACCCAGCTAATTCAGCAATGTAGCTCATCCCACCAACATCATCCAATTGATTTTGGGCCGTTAATAAATCACTAACGGTCACCGCATCAATAGCCTCGTCACGGTCATTTAAAGTCACCATGCTGGCAAAAATGATCTGATGTGCGCGCCGATAGAAATCTTGCGCTTCGACAAACTCCATCGCTTCCACGAGGGCGTCACTGTTTAAGAAAATAGCCCCCAAGACTGCCTTTTCAGCTTCAATATTTTGTGGTGGGGTTTGATCCAGCACATCGTTGTTCATTTGTGATCCGTCCTTTTACTTTTCGACAACGTGCACGCGAATTTTCGCCGTTACTTCTGGATGTAACTTAACGGGCACGTTTGTGTAACCTAATACCCGAATTGGTTCTGGTAATTCGATCTTGCGTTTATCAAGCTTAACTTGGTATTGGTCAGCTAACGCCGTTGCAATTTGTTTGCTAGGAATTGACCCAAACAACCGACCATCAGTACCAGCTTTGGCCTTCAATTCAACAACCGTTTCATCAGCTTCCAAAACTGTCTTGACTTGCTTAGCTTCGGCTAATTCCTCAGCGGCACGTGCTGCTTCAGACTTCTGTTCAGCCTTCAACGTATTGATTGCCGCTTTAGTGGCTTCCTTGGCCAATCCCTTTTTAATTAAAAAGTTCTGCGCGTAACCATCCGGGACATTCTTGATTTGGCCCCGCTTGCCCTTACCACGGACATCATTCAAAAAAATAACTTGCATTTAGACTCACTCCTAATTAGATTCTGTGGTCGGCTCATCAGTTGCCGTTAACAAATCAATCAACGATTGTTTGACGGCTTCAACTGACTGCCCTTCAATCTGGGTTGCAGCATTCGATAAATGACCGCCACCACCCAATTTTTCCATATAAACTTGTACGTTGATCTCGCCAAGTGATCGTGCCGAAATTCCGACCCGTCCATCTTCACGACGTGTAATCACGAATGATGCGTCGACACCAGACATAGATAATAGTGAATCAGCAGCTTGAGCCGCCGTTACTGGGTCATAGACCTGATCATCTTCACCAACACATAATGCCATATCCTGGTTAACAAATTCAACGGTTTCAATCAGATGATTGCGTTGTAGATAACTATCAACGTTCTCCTTCATAAATTGTTGAACGAGTAACGAGTCCGCACCGGCTGATCGTAGATAACTAGCAGCATCAAACGTCCGCGATCCTGATCGTAATGAAAACGACTTCGTATCGATAACGATTCCGGTCAACATTGCGGTTGCCTCAATCTTATTGATTGGTTCGGCATCGTGCGATTGATATTCAAACATCTCGGTAATCAGCTCACAAGTCGACGAAGCATACGGTTCAATATAAACCAAAACTGGGTTTTCTGGAAATTCTTCGCCCCGTCGATGGTGATCAATAATCATAACGCGATTTTCGAGCCGCTCATAAAGGGCCTGTGACATTGAAATACTTGGCTTAGAATGGTCAGCCATAATCAATAAACTTTGGTCAGTGGCCTTCTCAAGTGCTTCTTCCGGCGAGATAATCGCTGACTCGATGTTCTCATCAGACTTCAACTGGTCCAGTAAACGCTGAATGTCTGAATGCACATTTTGCTCATCCAAGACGATCCAACACTGTTTACCATTCATTTCAGCAATTCGGCGAATCCCGAGACAGGCCCCAACGGCATCCATATCTGGTTGGCGGTGCCCCTGAACAAAGATCTGGTCAGATTGATTCATTAACTCTTGTAACGTCTGACTGATCATCCGGGCCCGTACCCGCGTCCGTTTTTCCATCGGGTTGGTTTTACCACCGTAGAAACGAGCAGGTTCGTCCTCAGACTTCACCACAACTTGGTCACCACCCCGCCCCAAGGCAAGGTCCATGTTACTCTGCGCTAAATCGGCCAAATTGTTCATGTTCCGTTCACCATAAGCAATCCCAATACTCAATGTTAGTGGGAAATTTTGCTTAGAAGTCGACTCCCGAATTCGATCTAAAATGCGAAACTTATTCTCTTCAACACGTCGTAAACTACTAGCATAGCCCAACAAGAAGAAGTGATCATCATCCAAGCGCTTCAGGTACATCCCAAACATCTGGGTCCACTTAGACAATTCATTGGTCACGTAATTGTTCAGGTTGGAAATATCCGTATCAGTCATCGACTGGGTGATTTCATCGTAATTATCCAAAAAGATTTGTCCAATCACGAGTTTTTCATCTTCGAATTGATCCGTCAGCTCAGCATACTTGGTCACATCCATCATATAGACCGTATTAGTGCTCTGCTGGACACGTACATCAAACTGGTAGTCTTGCCAACGAATCGTCGCGGGCTCGTCCAGATGAGCGTTCAGCGTCGCTGCCAGTGTTGGCTCAATATCTTCCAAGCGGTATCCTAAGACGTCCTTATCACCGAAATAGCGCTGAAGATAAGGATTGATCCATTCGATGGTCTGGTCGGAATTAAAAATCATTACTCCGATAGGCATCTGAATCAGTGCCTCTTGTTCGCCGCGCTTAATACGATACGACAAGTCTGAGATATATTCATTTGCACTCGAACTGAGCTCAATCAACGTATTATAAGATATCACCACAGCCATCACAATCAAGATGAGGACAACGGTCCCAAAAATCCAGTTCATTAAATAACCAGTGACGAGCATAATTAACGACAAGCTAAAAATAACCAACGCTAAGAGTCGTAACTGCTGATTTTGTAGGAAAAATGGAATTTTTTCACGCGAAAAGATCTTTTTCATATTAAAAATCCCTCAAGCCTTCTCAGTAATGACTATATTTTATCACAAACCACCGTCCGCTTCAGCGTTTCGTGTCAATCACCGTAAACGCTTCATTGAACGGCCACCACCCTATCTAGTCAAGTTAAGGGTAAATAAAAACCACAGAGCCGAAGTCTGTGGTTTTTGAATGACTAAAAATTAGTCTTCAGATACAAAGGCTAATAAGCCCATGATCCGTGCACGCTTGATGGCGATAGTTAAAGAACGTTGGTTCTTAGCACTAGTCCCCGTTACACGACGTGGCAAAATCTTCCCACGTTCTGAAATAAAGCGACGTAATAAGTCAGTATCTTTATAATCGATGTATTCGATATGGTTTGCGGCGATGAAGTCGACTTTACGACGACGACGGCCACCTCTTCTTTGTTGTGCCATTGATATTTCCCTCCTCGTTATCTGTCTAAGCAATTAGACTAGAATGGTAAATCATCATCCGAGATATCAATTTGATCGCCATTATTAGCGAATGGGTCAGCCTGATTATTGTTGTTAGCACTGCTTGATGGTGCCGCACTGCTAGCATTACCAGTATTACCATTACCAAATGGGTTATTGTTATTCGCTGATGATTGTTGAGGAGCCGCATTTTGGCCTTGATTACTATACCCATTATTATTGTTGTTGTAATTCGAATTACCATTGTTGTAATTGTTATTACCACTACCACCATTGGCAGACTGATGACGTTCAGACTCTGCCCGTGATTCTAATAATGAGAAGTTTTCAACGACAACTTCTGTAACGTAAACACGTACCCCTTGTTGGTTTTCGTAGTTCCGGGTTTGAATCCGGCCATCGATACCAACAAGTGAACCTTTATGAGTAAAGTTCGCAAAATTTTCAGCAGCTTTACGCCAAATGACGCAACTAATGAAATCTGCTTCACGTTCCCCATTTTGATTCGTGAATTGACGGTTTACGGCAATAGTGAACGTCGCGACGGCGGCACCACCATTCGTGTAACGTAATTCCGGATCTCTTGTCAGTCGGCCAACAAGAATTGTACGGTTAATCATGCAGAAGCGCTCCTCTCTTAAAATTAATTTTGTCTATTAGTCTTCGCGTTTAACGATCATGTGACGTAAAATGTCATCATTGATCTTTGAAAGACGGTCGAATTCGTTTAAAGCAGCATCGTCAGTTGCTGTTAAGTTAACGATATGGTAAGTACCTTCGTTAAAGCCACCGATTTCGTATGCGAAACGACGCTTTGACCAGTCTTTTGAATCAATTACTTGCGCACCGTTATCAGTTAAGATTTTGTCGAAACGATCAACTAAAGCTGTCTTGGCAGCATCGTCGATGTCGGGACGTACGATGTAAGTAATTTCATATTTCTTTGATTCACTCATGAAATTTGCACCTCCTTATGGACTTCAGGCCCTTCTTTTTGAAGAGCAAGGAAAGTAATCTAGCTAATGCTAGATACTCACGAATTTAAAGTATAGCATCTAAATCAGTTTGTTGCAAGGGTTGAAGCGGCCGACTGTTACAAAAAGATCCTGAATCCGTTACACCAATCAATTACGTCAATTGAGCGATATTTCATTTTATTTCCCGGGAAATATTTCTTTTTTCTGAAATTCTCCCCTTCGCTTACATTTTCCCACACCCACACAGCATTAATTTAAACCAAGTCGACGTCAGAATAACACGCACTGCTGTAATCCTCTCAATCGCACAAGCCAGTTTTGACCGCGTAAATCTAAAATTGCTTACTTCATGTTGTCCTCTCCCAATTTATCGGCATTTCTGCCAATCACTGGAAGATGGCAAGACTAAGTGATGAGCCTCCAGCAGTCAAATTATTCTTCGCAGGAAGATTGTTTCTACCGGTTCAAAACAAGACTTTGGAGGCCAGAATAGGACCGATGACCGGTAAATCACACACGACCCGTTGCCAAAATAATTCTTGACTCGCATAAAAAAACAAGCGTGGTCGACAAGATTGTCGACCACGCTTGTTTTATCAATTTATTCGTTTGAATCGTTTGAATCAGTTGTTGGTTCTGTCGTAGTGGCATCGGCGTTGACGGTTTGATCGTCAACTGGTGCCTCAGTCGTTGCATCCGTTGCGACAGTCTCATCAACTTCTGGCTCTGGATCAACCTTGGCCATCGTTGCGACTTGACCATCATCGCCTAACCGCATGAGACGAACACCTAAGGTTGCCCGACCAGTCTGAGAAACGGTTGCGATATTGAAGCGAATCATGACTCCTTGGTTCGTCATTACCATGATATCTTCTTGACCATCAACCGTCGTCAAACCAGCTAAATGACCATTCTTCTCAGTCACGTTAGCGGTCTTGATTCCTTTGCCACCACGCCCCTTAATTGGGTAATCGGCAGCTGGCGTTTGTTTCCCATAACCCTTTTCCGTGATGATGAAGACGTTGCTGTCGGGCTTCAAAACGTCAAAGCCAATCACAAAGTCATCATCGCGTAAGCGAATCCCGCGAACCCCAGAAGCCGTCCGGCCCATGGACCGCACTGTGGTTTCGTCGAAACTGACGGCATAACCGTCGTGCGTCCCGATGATTACATTTTGGTGACCATCCGTGATTGTAACCCCGATTAATTCATCATCATCCTTAAGCGTAATGGCCTTCAAACCATTGCTACGGATATTGGCAAATTCTTGAACTGGTGTCCGTTTGACAACCCCTTTAACGGTTGTAAAGAACAGGTAGTTATCAGAAGCGCTCGCATCGCCCGTGACATTAACGACCGCCTGAATTTTTTCACCAGAATTGACTCCCAGTAAATTGATGACCGGGATTCCTTTGGCCGTACGACCGTATTCAGGAATCTCGTAAGCCTTCATCCGGTAAACTTTACCCGCATTAGTGAAAAAGAGTAGGACATCATGGGTCGACGTCGTCAGTAGATGTTCAATAAAGTCATCATCATGGACGTCCATCCCTTGAATCCCACGACCACCACGGTGTTGCGACTTAAATTCAGTCGTTGGTAACCGTTTGATGTAGCCATTGTGAGTTAAGGTAACAGCCACTTCTTCTTCTTCGATCAAGTCTTCATCTTCAATACTGAGGACTTCACCGACCATCAATTCGGTCCGACGCTTATCACCAAACTTACGTTGAATTTCCATTAATTCTTCGTAAATAATTTGGTTGATACGATCCTTGCTAGCTAAGATTTCTTTGTAGTCAGCAATGGCTTTCAATAAGTCCTGGTATTCACTCTCGATCTTTTCACGTTCCAAACCAGTTAACCGGACTAACCGCATATCAAGAATGGCTTGTGCCTGCTTATCAGACAAGCCGTAATTATCCATCAATTGGTTCTTCGCAATTTCACTCGTTTGTGATTGACGAATAATCGCAATGATTTCATCAATGTGATCAAGGGCAATCCGTAAGCCTTCAAGAATATGGGCCCGTGCTTGGGCTTTCTTCAAGTCAAACTCAGTCCGACGCCGAATCACGTCTTCTTGGTGTTCCAGGTAATAGATTAAGATTTGCTTTAAGCTTAAGACTTTTGGAGCACCCTTAACGATGGCTAACATGTTAAAGCCAAAATTAGTCTGCATCAATGTCATCTTGTAAAGGTTATTCAAGATAACCGAGGCGCTGGCATCCCGCCGAACATCAATGACGATCCGCATCCCTTCACGGTCACTTTCATCATTGATATCAGTGATACCTTCAATTTCCTTGTCTCGAGCTAAACCAGCAATCCGTTCGATCAATTTAGCTTTATTGACCATATATGGTAATTCAGTCACGATAATTCGTTGCTTACCATTCTTTTGGTCTTGAATATCGACCTTCGCACGAACAATAATGTTCCCACGACCAGTCTGGTAAGCCTTACGAATACCGGACTTTCCCATTACGATCCCGCCAGTTGGAAAATCTGGTCCAGGTAAGACTTCCATCAAGTCAGCAACTGTTGCATCAGGATTATCCATCAACAGGTGGATTGCTGAAATGACTTCCGCTAAGTTATGTGGCGGAATGTTTGTTGTCATCCCAACAGCAATCCCAGTGGCACCGTTAACGAGTAAGTTCGGGAAACGTGCTGGTAAGACTGCTGGTTCCCGTTCTGTATCATCATAGTTTGGTTGCCAATCAACGGTATCCTTGTTAATATCGCGGAGCATTTCAACCGCAATCTTACTCATCCGGGCTTCGGTATACCGCATCGCGGCAGCCCCGTCACCATCGACAGAACCGAAGTTCCCGTGACCATCCACTAACATGTAGCGATAGCTAAAGTCTTGGGCCATCCGCACCATTGACTCATAAATTGCGGAGTCACCATGGGGATGATACTTCCCCATAACATCCCCAACAATCCGGGCCGACTTCTTATACGGCTTATCCGGCGTCACACCTAATTCACTCATACCGTAAAGAATCCGCCGGTGCACTGGCTTTAACCCATCACGTACGTCCGGCAGTGCCCGTGCCACGATAACACTCATGGCATAGCTTAAGAATGACGTTCGCATGGTCTTCGAAAGGTTCACATCCGAAATACGATTGTTCGATAAATCTGAATCAGCCAAAATATTCGTCCTCCTTCATCCGTTTTGCCGCTATTAAAGCTTGATTAAGCTTTACATGTCTCAAGTAAAAGTCGCCATTAAGACAACCGTCGTGCCATTACGACCCTAAGTCTGATTAACAGCTTGCGCCTCAGTTCTTAGGTCAAAATGACTAAACTGACACACTAAACATCCAGATCCTGGACGAACTTGGCATTATCTTCAATAAATTCTCGCCGTGGTTTGACTTGGTCCCCCATCAACATCGAGAAGACCCCATCGGCATCCGCAGCGTCTTCATCACGAACCCGTAATAGGCGCCGCTTGTCTGGATCCATGGTCGTTTCCCATAATTGTTCCGCGTCCATTTCACCAAGCCCCTTGTACCGTTGAACAACTGGTTTCGGTGATGGTGCCAATTGCCCCATGACCTCACTCAATTCTTCATCTGAATCAATATACTTCACAAATTTACCTTGCCGGACTTGGTACAACGGTGGTTGAGCGATGTACACAAAGCCAGCGTCAACTAATGGCCGCATGTACCGGTAAAACAACGTCAATAACAAGGTCCGAATATGTGCCCCATCGACATCGGCATCAGTCATGATAATTAATTTGTGATAATTGGCTTTGCTCAAGTCGAAGTCACCACCGAAGCCAGTTCCCATTGCCGTAAACAATGACCGGATTTCTTCATTGGCTAAAATCTTATCAATGCTGGCCTTTTCAACGTTCAAAATTTTACCCCGAATCGGTAAAATCGCTTGCGTCAACCGGGAACGTCCCTGCTTAGCCGACCCACCGGCAGAATCCCCTTCGACAATGAACAACTCACTAATTTCAGGGTCTTTACTACTATTGTCCGCCAACTTACCTGGTAAATTACTAATTTCCAAGCCACTCTTTTTTCGCGTAACTTCCCGCGCACGCTTAGCAGCGACCCGGGCCTTGGATGCAAGTAACCCTTTGTCGACCACTTTACGGGCAACACTTGGGTTTTCCATCAAGTACTTGCTAAAGTGTTCTGAGAATAACCGGTCAACTGCTGCCCGAGCATCGGAATTACCAAGTTTCGTCTTCGTTTGACCTTCAAATTGAGGATCCGGATGCTTGACGCTGACAACAGCCGTCATCCCTTCACGAACATCTTCGCCAGATAGGTTCGCATCGCTTTCCTTCAACAAGTTATTCTTACGAGCATAGTCGTTGATGACCCGCGTCAAAGCACGTTTGAAACCTTCTTCATGCGTCCCACCTTCGTACGTATGAATATTGTTGGTGAAGGTCATCAAATTACTGTGGTAGTCGTCAGTATATTGCAACGCAACTTCTACCGTAATCCCATTCTGTTCCCCTTCCACATAAATCGGTTCTGGAAATAGAACGGTCTTATTCTTATCTAGATATTCAACATAGTGACGAATCCCACCTTCGTAGAGAAAGTCATCTTCAGTGGGTTCATCAGGGCGATTATCCCGAATCGTGATCCGTAATCCCTTATTTAAGAAAGCGAGTTCGCGAATCCGAGTCGTCAAAATATTAATGTCATAGGTGGTCGTTTCCCGGAAAATATCAGGATCCGGAACAAAATGAACCGCCGTACCATGAGCATCATCAGGCGCATCACCAATGATCTTCATCGGTGTTTTAACCTTTCCACGTTCAAAGTCCATGTAATAAACATGACCATTCCGAGTTACTTTGACGTCCAGGGTCGATGATAAGGCGTTAACAACGGAAGCCCCGACCCCGTGAAGACCACCAGAGACTTTATAACCGCCACCACCGAATTTACCACCGGCATGTAAAATCGTATAAACCGTTTCAAGCGCTGGTTTACCCGTTTTTTCTTGAATATCAACAGGAATCCCACGACCGTTATCAGTAACCGTAATACTATTATCCTTTTCAACGGTCACGTGGATCACGTTTGCAAACCCTGCTAGGGCTTCATCAATTCCGTTATCAACAATTTCCCAAACTAAGTGGTGGAGTCCTTGGCTACTCGTCGTACCGATATACATTCCGGGACGTTTCCGGACAGCTTCTAAACCTTCCAAAACTTGAATTTGACTAGCATCATATTCGCGAGCCTGTTCAAGTTTGGTTTCTTTTTCGTTTTCGGTCAATGCGGTTCCTCCTCATGTAAAGTGCCATGGCTAACTTCAAATACTTTTGGCGCATTAATTAATTTGCGGGCCACCCCGTCAAGACTTGGCGTGGTTAAAAAGGTCTGCACTTTATCTTGGATCGCTGTCAGCAGATGAGTCTGCCGTGCAGCGTCTAATTCTGATAAGACATCGTCTAATAATAAGACCGGGTACTCGCCCGTCTCAGCTTTCATCAGATCAATTTCAGCAAGCTTAACGGACAAAGCAGTTGTACGCTGTTGGCCTTGGGAGCCAAAAGTCTGCACATTTTTGCCGTTAACACCAAATTGTAAATCATCGCGATGAGGACCTAATAAAGTCGTCCCTTGAAAAATTTCTTTGGCTTGTTGTTGCTGATATAAGGCCTGTAGCGTTTGATAAATGTGATCGACCGACGTCTGGTCGGCAGTTGGCACTTGAGTGACATAGTGAAACGTTAATTGTTCCTGTTCTTGCGTAATCTCGCTGTGAACAGCTTGCGCCCATTTCTCAAGTTGCTGCAACAGTTGTAGTCGTTTATGGATGATTTCCGCACCAAATGCAGCCAATTGATCCGACAAGACACCCAAATAAACCTTATCCTTGGCCTGCTGCCGATTTAATTGCCGTAAGTATTGATTACGTTGTTTTAAAATCGTGCGATACTGACTTAGGTTATAGAGGTATTTAGGGCTCATCTGACCAAATTCCATATCCATAAACCGACGGCGAACCGCGGGTGCCCCTTTAACGATGGATAAATCTTCAGGTGCAAACACGATCACGTTCAAATTTCCGACGTACTGGGATAATTTGGCTTGCTCAAGATGATTGACTTTCGCTCGCTTGCCCCGCCGCCCCAATTCAAGTTCCAAGGGGACAGCACCGGTACTTTTATGTAACCGGCCTTGCAACGTTGCCGTGGTGGTTTGCCACCGAATTAATTCCTTATCGTTAGCGGTGCGGTGACTACGCGTTAACGCCAACACATAAATGGCTTCCAACAGGTTCGTCTTTCCCTGCGCATTTTCACCTAATAGAACATTAACGCCCTGACTAAAATTAATGGTCAAATCCGCGTAGTTCCGAAAATCATGCAAGACTAAGTTTTCTAAGTACATCTAATCAGTCGTTTCTTGATTTGAGCGAATAAAAAATGACCCGTTGTCTTCAACTTCAATCGTATCGCCTGGATAAAGTTTCCGACCCCGCCGATCATCTGGTTCACCATTAACTAACACGGTTGTTTCTTTTAAGAACCACTTCGCCTGACCACCCGATCCAATGATGGCCGTTTCTTTTAAGAGTTGCCCCAACGTCATATATGGGGTTTTAATATCTATTGGCTGTTTCACAATGTCACCTGCCTATCTGATTACAAGCTATTAAACGACTGTCTGGCGTGCTACACACACTCCTAACAGGTTATATTATACTTGTTTTTTGATGAAAATTCAATTTATAACCGCACTCAGAGCCATTTTAAGACGATTTAGGGCTTTTTAATATCGGGATACTAGCCTAGGGGTAAATTTGCTGAAATTCCCTAATTTTGCGGATTTTAATAAAATATCTTGTTTTTTACCTATAAAAATTGGCTAAAGCCAGCATTCATTATCTGAAAGCGAGCGTTTGTAGCGAACGAGTGCAAGGACTGGGGTTCATCAGATGGTGGGATTTTAGTAGGGCAACATCGATAGTTAGCGTGACAATTCACCAGCAGCTAATATAATATGCATAAGTTAAAACTTCAAAAGTTACATCATCGCTATTGCCTATTCATTGCCCCATCTTTAGCTAGTTTTAGCCGTCATAAAAGGCCCGCATTTCACGGTGAAATGCGGGCCTTTTATTTAGAATTGTATATTTATTCAGCTAATTAAAACGTTCGAACTGGTGTAATCAACTGAATAAAGTTTTCGCCTTCTTCAGTTGGCACTAAAGTGAATGGGCGCAATGCCATCGTGAATGAGATTTTGATCATAGCTTGCCCAAACGAACGTAACGCTTCTTTCATGTAGTCTGGGTTAAATGAAATTTCAAGTTCGTCACCTGACAAATCAGTGGGCTGTAGTTGTTCCGTTACTTCCCCGACATCTGGTGAGTTACCGAAAATCGTAATCGTTTTGTCCGTTGGGTTAACGGAGAAGCGAACCACATTATTGCGACTTTCGTGGGATAACAGGGATGCCCGTTCAATTGCTGCTGAAAGTGCGGGTGCTGAAATTTCAACAGTCGTATTAGATTCTTTAGGAATCAGCCGTGACGTGTCGGGATAATTTCCTTCGAGTAAGCGAGAATAGAAGGACGTATTCCCCAGCACAAATAGGACTTGGTTTTCTGATAACCGCATCTGCACGTCAGGATTATTGTCGCCGATCATCCGAGATAATTCTGTCAAACTTTTACCAGGAATGATTACATCATAATTGGCATTATTGGCTTCTGGCAACTTGATCCGGCGTTGACTTAGGCGGTGTGAATCGGTTGCGACCGCTAAGAACTCACCGTTAGCTAAGATAAAATGAACCCCGGTCAGAATTGGTCGACTTTCCTGATTGGAAACGGCAATAACGGTCTGACCAATCAACTCTTTGAGTACATCCCCAGCTAACGTGATGGTATTAGTCGTATCAATTTCAGGTAAGTGTGGGTAGTTTTCAGGGTCTAAGCCGTTGATTGTAAAGGAAGCGGCCCCTGAAGTAATTTGTGTTTGAAAACCGTCGACCACGTTAACAGTCATGGTGTCTTCTGGTAATTTTTTTACGATTTCACTAAAGAAACGGGCAGGTAAAACGATTGAACCGGCATCTTCAACGACTAACGTATTGTTGTCATCACTTGCTGGAATGGTGGTTTCAATAGAAATATCAGCATCACTACCAGTTAAGGTAATAGCGTCAGTATTAACGTCAAGTTTAAGACCAGTCAAAATTGGAATGGTCGTTTTTGAAGAAATGGCCCGTTGGACGTTATTTAATTCTTTGATGAAGGCAGATCGATTGATCGTGAATTTCATAAGTTAATCCCCTCTTTATTCTAGCGACGGGCACTAGATATATATTAATAATAAAAGTTCGTAGTAATAGTAGAGCAGTGGGTACTGTGGAAAACCGAGTAAAGACTCGGCGTTATCAAGTTTTCCACATGTGTATAAGTTGTGGAAAACTTTTTGAGTTATCCTTTTTTATCCACACTAAGATTTGAGCTGGCCTGTCAAATCACCCACGGCTTTTTGTAATTCAGCATCAGTTTTGAGTGCCTTAGTGATTTTATCATGGGCGTGGATCACAGTCGTATGGTCCTTACCACCAAACTCGTTACCGATGCGCGGAAGTGAACTTTCAGTCAGTTCGCGTGATAAATACATGGCAATTTGACGTGGAATCACGATTTGTTTATTGCGTTTCTTTCCCTTAAGGTCAGCCATTGTTACATGGAAGTACTTGGCGACTTTTTCCTGAATGACGGGAATCGAAACCTCTGATAGTTTACTGCTAAGGTGCAAACTCTTCAATGCATCCGCCACTAAACTGGTGGTAATCGGTGAATTATTCAGTCGTGAGTATGCCTGCACTCGTGCTAAGGCACCTTCGAGTTCTCGCACGTTTGAGTCGATCTGACCGGCGATATAACTTAACGTATCGTCAGGGATTTCGATCCCTTCAAGATCGGCTTTATTGCGCAAAATAGCAATCCGCGTCTCGAGATCAGGTGGGGTAATATCAACGGATAATCCCCACTTAAACCTAGAAACTAGGCGATCTTGGAGTTGCGGAATTTCGTTCGGTAAGCGATCGGATGTAAGCACGATTTGCTTATCATCTTCATATAAAGCATTAAATGTATGGAAGAACTCTTCTTGGGTTGCTTCCTTATTGGCAAAAAATTGAATGTCGTCGACTAATAACAGGTCAACGTTCCGATATTCTTCGCGGAACGCCTCCTGTTTTTTAGTTTGAATGGCATTAATTAATTCATTCGTAAAAGATTCGCTAGTCACATATTTAATGTTACTAGTCGGATCGGTTTCTAACAATTTGTTACCGATAGCGTGCATTAGGTGGGTTTTTCCCAGACCAACGCCCCCGTAGAAAAACAACGGATTATACATGGTGCCGGGTTCTTCCGACACAACTAACGCAGCGGCATGGGCCATTTGATTGCCTTTACCGATCACGAAAGTATCAAAAGTGTATTTCGGGTTGAGTTTCGTTTCCCGCATAAATGTGGGGGTAGTTGCGGTTGTTGGTTGTTGTCCCGCAACGTTACCGGTAGTCACTTGCGAGTCCTTGTCTCTCGTAAGTTGCTGACGTTCTTCTTCCGTTATCATGACCGGCCGAATCTGCTCGTTAGTCGCTTGCATCGCAATGTCCGTGAACTTTGCGGCCAAGTTTTTCTCCCAATAGTCACGATGAAGTTGTGTTGGGACTTCGATCGTCATTTGGGCTTTATCGAGTTGGAGTGGTTTTGCCGGTTCGACAAACGTTTGAAACGTGATCTTGGACAGATCTTGTTCCATAGAGAACTTAATGAGATTCCATAAGTCATTACGTTCCAGCACGTGGATACCCCTTTTCTTAAAAAACGTAATTCTATTTTAGCATGAACATATAGAGTTTTCCACAAGTGGACAAGTTAAAGTTAAGAGAATTCACAGGCTGGGATTTGAATATACACAGCTTGTCGAAAACTAGGAATGAATTTTATAAAACAGCACTTATCCACAAAAACGAGTTTAAAACTAAAGCCGCAATAAAAGCGTTTATCGGAGTTATACACACAACAAATACGCCCTGTGGATAACTAAATAACAACCCGTTAATTTGTCGAAAAACTTGTGGGTAAATTGCGAATAACGGAAAGTCACTTTGCTATAATCCACAAATAAATTCGCAATTAAATAATTTTTTGACCTCGAATTACTACGGAGAAATTTAATTTACTGGTTTTCAAACAAATAAAAATATGCTATAGTAGTCAGGAAATGCGTTTAGATGTAAACTGCGTTTTGAAAATAACGACTTAATCGAATTGATTCATGTCATTATGGAGAAGGAGGTGTCATGATGAAGAGAACTTACCAACCAAAGAAGCGCCATCGTCAACGTGTACATGGTTTCCGCAAACGGATGAGCACCAGCAATGGCCGTAAAGTGTTAGCCCGTCGACGCCAACGAGGCAGAAAAGTATTGTCTGCATAGGCCACTGATAATCAGTGGCTTTTTCTTTACAGTCCTAGACCAGGTGTTTAGGGCTGTAAAGTTGTGTAGCAATTCGCTCAAGAGCTTGAGCGCACACATGGAGATGGATTATGCGAAAATCATATCGGGTAAAAAAAGAAACTGAGTTCCAACAAGTTTTTGAGACCCGCAACTCGTATGCCAATCGTCAATTTGTCATTTACGTTTTGGAAAAACCGGGGCAACCCCATTTCCGCGTCGGTATTTCGGTCGGTAAGAAGATCGGGAACGCCGTTGCGCGTAACTGGGTCAAACGCCGGATTCGGCAATCAATCACCGAGCTAAAGCCGCAGCTTAAGCAAGATGCAGACTTTCTCGTCATTGCCCGACCAACCGTTGCTGGTAAGTCGCAAGCCGAAACCAAAGCTTATCTAAGCCATGCGCTAAAGCTAGCGCACCTGCTGGACAATGATTAAAGTGAGGACATTCGTTTGAAAAAGTACAGAAAAATACTGGCAATGCTGGCCGTACTAGCGATCGTACTAGTTTTGAGTGGGTGTAGTAATACCCCAATCACGGATAAGAGCACCGGGTTTTGGGATGGCTTAATCATCTTGAACTTCTCACGGGCGATTATTTGGTTATCAAACTTGTTTGGTCATAGTTATGGTCTCGGGATCATCGTCTTTACGTTGATCATCCGGATCATTATCTTGCCATTGATGATCTTCCAAACCCGCAACATGGTAGCCATGCAAGAAGTCCAACCGCAGATGAAGGCTTTGCAAAAGAAGTATTCGTCACGCGATATGGAAACTCAGCAAAAGCTCCAAGCGGAAATGAAGAAGTTGTATGCCAAGCATGGTGTGCATCCAATGGCCAGCATGTTGCCATTACTAGTTCAGTTGCCTATTTTGATTGCGTTGTACCAAGCAATCTGGCGGACACAAGCCTTGAAGACCGGTTCGTTCTTATGGTTGCAATTAGGTAGCAAGGATCCGTACTACGTTTTGCCAATTCTAGCGGCGATCTTTACGTTTGCTAGTTCCTGGTTAGCGATGAAGTCGCAGCCAGAACAAAACGGGATGACAACGTCAATGACGTATTTGATGCCTGTGATTATTTTGATTACGGCCATTAACGTGCCATCAGCGTTGTCCTTGTACTGGGTGATTTCCAACGCGTTCCAAGTTGGTCAAACCTTGTTATTACAAAACCCATTCAAGATTAATCGCGAACGGGAAGCTAAGAAGCAAGCTGAACGTGATCGTAAACGAACGCTTGAAAAAGCTAGAAAGCGCGCGATTCGTAATCATAAACGTTAAATACAAGTAGACCTGCCATGTGTGGTGGGTCTTTTTTGTTGGCTCTGTATCATTTTTACCAATCGGTCAATATGATTTGGACTGTGATGGCAGGATGCTAATGTGCGTTTATGTAAGGCCCCTGGACGGTCCGTGATGAGGAAATTGTAATGAACGATCAAATACTGGTAATAGTAATCATCCGGGGATCAAGGTGCCTATAAAAATAATTGTCTGCACCATTTGATCACATGTTTTTAATAGCGTGCCGCGGTTTGAGAGAGCTACTTTGTCAGTCGTAATTAGAACGGGCGATTAAAAACGTAATGACCCGGCGCATGAAAAAGTTCCAAAAAAAGATTTGACAAATTGAAAAATGACCGCTAAGATGTGAATCACATTAAAAAATAATTAGATTAAGCGAACGGCAGTCGAGGAGTCGGTTATCAGTCAGTTACAGCGAGTCGCGGATGATGAAAAGCGATCTGAACTGGTAGCTAAAAGTCGATTACTAGTGAGAAGTTGCGTGAAGCAATTTCCGGGTGTACCCGATAACGTACCAACATATCGTCAATAAATTTGGCCGTATGTAAGTGGTGAGTCTGACTGGCTCGCAAATGAGGTGGTACCGCGTGAAGACGTCCTTTTAAGCATAACAGCTTAGTAGGGCGTCTTTTTGTTTTGCGGGATGCCGGTTGATCTGATTAAAATCAAAACATAATGGAGGGATTAGAGATGCAAGCAAAGTATACATATAGCATTATAGGGGTGGTGAGCGCCTTATTATTAACCGGCTGCTTGGGGGCGGTCTCTAATTCTTCGAAAACGACCAGTACGGCTGATCAAAATAGGACGTTAGGCATCACGATTCCTGGCGAACCGATGACGACTGATCCAACGACTTCGATCGAAACCAACGGCGGTGCCGTAATTACACAGACTGGTGAAGGGATTTACCGCAAAAACGCGAATAATAAGATTGTTGCGGGGGTAGTCGAGAAGAAGGTCAAGCCTACTGAAAACAAGACCCGGTATACGTTTACGATTCGCAAAAATGCACGCTGGCAAAATGGAACCAAGATCACTTCACAAGATTTCGTGACGGCGTTGCGGCGGCAAGCTAATCCAACAACGAAGTCTCAAAACTTGGATGCCATTAGTTACATCAAGAACTTTGATGCCGTTAATAAAGGAAAAATGGCCGTTAATAAATTAGGTGTGACGGCTATTAATAAGCGAACGTTTTCCATCAAGTTGAGCAAGCCGGTGCCTTATATGAATTATGAGTTTACGAGCTTTTACCCACTCAATACGGCGGCAGTCCAGAAATACGGGTCTAAGTTAGGGAGTAACTCAGCGACGACGGTAGCGAACGGTGCCTACGTTATTAAGGGCTGGAAAGGCTCTAATGATAGTTGGTATTACGTTAAGAATAAGTACTACTGGAATGCCAAGAACGTTAAGATCAAGCGCATCAAAGTCACGGTCACTAAGGATGATAATACGGCGCAGAACCTCTTCAACGCCGGAACGGTCCAAGTGACCAACATTTCGGGGCAGTACGTGAAGAATAATGCCAATAATAGTCAAATGACGGTCACTAAAACTGGCCGGAATAATTACATTTATTTCAATAGTAAGAAGTCCGTAACTGCCAATGAGAATTTCCGGCACGCGCTAAGCCTGGTCATTAATCAAAAAACACTAGCAAAAGATGTCTTGCAAGACGGCTCGCAAGCCGCGACGAACATTGTTCCGAAAAACTACGCGAGTGATCCGACTACTGGTGAGGATTTTGTTAAGGAAGTTGGGAACTTATCACCGACTAATATCAAGCAAGCTAAGCAGTATTGGCAGAAGGCCCAAAAGGAACTCGGCAAGCAAAATGTGACTTTGAATTTTCTATGCGACGATACGGATACTGAGAAGAAACTCGCTGAATACGTCCAGGGCGTGGCCGAAAAGTATTTGAAAGGCGTGACGATCAAGATCGTTGCGGTTCCACACGCGACCCATGTATCACGTGATTTTACGGGGAACTTTGACCTCGTCACAGTCGGTTGGGGGCCGGATTATCCGGATGCCCAAAACTTTTTGGATGGGATGCAGAGCTCGAATAGCATCAACTTTACTCAGTGGAAAGATGCGAAGTACGATGCGTTGATGGCCAAGGTATCTAATACGGCGAAATACACGGCCGCGCAACGGTGGACTTATGAAAAGCAAGCTGATCGCCGGTTGATGAAACTCGATGCCGTGATTCCCACTTACCAAGCCTCTTCTGCATTTTTGGTCAGCAAGGATGTTGGTGGCTTGCAATGGGATGAATTTTCTGGAACGTCCAGTCAACTTCAATATGCTTATTGGAAATAAAAACTTGTCATGAAAGGTGGTGAGGCGTGGTGAATAGTCAGTTAGAGAACCAACAATGCAGTGATGAAAATGATGGTCCGTTACCGTTAATGAACGGTGTGCGACCTGCCAAAATGAAAGGAAGTCATTATTATGACCAAAACCAACTATATCAATGCCTCAATCTACAGTTCAGAAAAGCAAACTTTTATCGATAATCAATTCATGACTGTTGACGACGCAACCGGAAAAATCATCGCGGTCGGTACAGGAACCCCGGATACGATTGCTGAACAAACGACAGACATGCAAGGAAAGTATGTTATGCCGGGCATCATGAATGCCCATACACATATTACCAGTATTCCAACTTACTGGTGGCATGACGGCCAGGAAGACCGCCATCCGGAGTCACGTGAGTATAATACCATGTATGCGATTCACAATATGCAAGATATGGTAAACCATGGGGTAACCTATATTCGCAATGTTGGCGCCCAGTATGATATTGACGTTGCGATTTCAAAGATGCAACGAGAAGGAAAGATTGCGGGTCCTCGCGTGATGACATCTGGCCAGGCCTTTTCAATTACGGGTGGTCATGGTGCGGATGGCGGCCACGAAGTCGATGGTGTGGATGCGGTCGTTCAAGGTGTTCGCCAGGCCCTTAAAATGGGCGTCGATAATATCAAGATGATGGTTACCGGTGGGGTACTTCGAAACGGCGAGACCCCAGATGATATTCAGTTTAATTTTGAAGAAGTTCAAGCAGCCGTTGCTGAGGCCCATCATAAAGGCAAGACGGTGGCGGCTCACGCGCAGGGGAATGCCGGGGTAAAAGAGGCGGTTCAAGCCGGCGTCGATACTGTCGAACACGCCTTTGATATTGATGATGAAACAATTGAGATGATGCGGCAACATGGCACTGTGATCGTACCAACGATGAACGCGATGTATGCTATTTATAAATATGGCGAGAAGACCGTTCCAGCATGGGCGCGTGAAAAGGTAATCGTCAACATCAAGAAGCATTTTGCAAGTATCACTAAAGCCGCGGCGGCTGGCATTCCCATCGCGATGGGGACGGATGCTGGAACGCCTTATAATGGCTTTGAGGATGAATCAGCATACGAAATGCAGCTCTATGTCGATAAGGCGGGCATGACTCCCGCACAAGCCATCGATACGGCCACAATCAACTGTGCCCGTGCGATGCATGTTGCGGATGAATACGGGACGATTTCTGCTGGTAAATTTGCAGATTTTATTGCAATGACCGCCAATCCAATCGAAGATATTCGGGTTATTCAGCAAGATAAGGATGTTTTCCAACATGGCATTCAAGTTCATCAAGCGGCTAAAACGGCCGGTGTTGATGAGCAAGTTCCTGTACGGCAGGTCGGGTAGTCCGTCTTATTGAGAATCAGGGCTAAGTGTGGGTAGTCTTGATTCGTCATATGACCAGTTAGTGTACTGACAGGTGGGCTGGTTCTGGCTTGAATTTGATAGTGGTTTGATTTAGTGGCCAATCAGTAGGTCAGATGCCGTGAATTAGTCGGCTAAAAATACTAGCATTATAAACCGATTTTCTAGTCATTACGGACGGGAAAATCGGTTTTATTGAGTTTAGAGCAGCTTTGATACGGCTCGCGAGTGGCAATTAGTAAATACGGCAAAGGGAGGCTGTGGGCCGCGTCTCTGAAACGCGCCATGAACAGGTTGGTTATTGACATAATAAGCACTAGATTTTGCTAGTCTGAGTTTTCAGGGGTAGTAGAACGGCCGAAGTCCTAATCGTTGTAAGGGTTCATTAAGTGTTCATACTCAGGTGTTCGCATGGCGAATGGTAATGCTATAATGAAAGCAGGATTTTTAACGAGGAGGATTCAAGCATGACAGTATTTGAAGGTAATACCGTCGCGGCCGCAATCGCGGCTGGTCTAAAACAACTGCACCGAACACGCGATCAAGTTGAAGTTGAAGTGATCGCTGAAGCAAAAAAAGGATTTCTGGGGCTAGGCAAACACCCCGCCCAAGTACGGCTAACGGTGGTGCCAGCCTCCGCAGCACCTGCAACGACGCCAACTTCCGCTACGGCGACAGCGCAACAGTCAGTAGCTACTGAATCAACGACAGCACCGACCATGCCGCGGCCAACCGTGCAGACACCAAAGTCAACGCCGACCAGACAAGCTAAAACTAGTCAGGCCACGACCAGTGCCGCAAAACCAGCGACTAGCAAGGCGAAAGCAGTGGCTAAACCCGCTTCAATGGCGGTTACCACCGGCCCGGTTATCGCTGATACCGACCAATCTAAACCAGCGACCACTAGTAAGACCAAATCAGTGGCTGCTGACCAGAGCCAGACGCCGCGGACACCCGCAGAAATTGCAGCGCGCCAAGCAGCTAACGAGACCGCGGTGCGGGCGTTGTGTGATTACTTGCTTGCGGTGGTCAAAGAACTAGGTGTCACGGCGGATCTTGACGTCGACTTCGGCAACCGCTATGCGACATTGAATTTCGATACAACTAAGCAGGGTTTGCTGATTGGCAAACACGGTCGAACGATCAATGCACTGCAAGATTTGGCGCAAGTTTATATGAATCATCATGGCGCGTCACACGTTAACGTGGTGCTAGATGTGGATGATTATCGGGAGCGCCGGGCTGCGACACTTAAGCGGTTAGCCGAGAGTACGGCTCGAGAAGTGATTGCAACGGGCAAACAAGTTTTCTTGGACCCGATGCCATCGTTTGAACGGAAATTAATTCACGCTGAACTAGCGAATAATCACCATGTAACCACATTCTCAGAAGGCCGCGATCCGCACCGGGCCGTGGTTGTGGCGATTCGCAAATAGTTTATTCAAAGTAACGCAAACAGGCGTTTGACAAACTCCGGGTGAGCTATTATAGTAGGTGTTAATCATTCTTATCTTTTAGATAAAGTAGTCAAAGTGCTTTATCCACGCTTTAAGGTGGCGTGGACTAGGCGCTTTTTTTCTGCATTTTAGGACATATTATTAACTAATTGTAAGTAAATTTGGTATGGTATTAGGCGATGAAACGCTGACAAGAAAGGACATGATGGTATGCCAACGACCACAGAATTTGACACGATCGCGGCAATTTCAACGCCGCCTGGTGAGGGTGGTATTTCAATTATTCGGATTAGTGGGGACCAAACGTTTAACGTGGTGACCCAGATTTTTAAGGGTAAAGATCTCAGTCGAGTGCAATCACACACAATCAACTATGGACATATTGTTGATCCTGATACCCATCAGGAAGTCGACGAAGTCATGGCGACCGTAATGCGCGCGCCTAAAACTTATACGCGTGAAGACGTAGTTGAAATCAACTGTCACGGGGGACTCGTGGCAACTAATGAAATTTTACAATTGATCTTGAGTCACGGTGCGCGAATGGCGGAACCCGGTGAATTTACCAAGCGGGCATTCTTGAATGGTCGGCTGGACTTGTCACAGGCGGAAGCAGTTATGGATCTGATTCGTGCTAAGACGGATAAGTCCATGAAGGTCGCGTTAAACCAATTAGATGGTGATCTATCTAAGCTGATTCGACATTTACGGCAAGATATTTTGGACGTATTAGCCCAAGTAGAGGTCAATATTGATTATCCAGAGTATGACGCGGTTGAAACAATGACCACCAAGATGCTGAAGGAGAAGGCTACCGAGGTCGCCCAAAGCATTAATCAACTGTTAGCGACGGCTAAGCAAGGTAAGGTCTTACGCGAAGGTTTGGCAACGGCGATCATTGGGCGTCCCAATGTCGGTAAATCTAGTCTGCTTAACCACCTTTTGCATGAAGACAAAGCTATTGTGACGGATGTTGCCGGGACGACCCGCGATGTGATCGAAGAATACGTCAATGTTCGTGGAGTGCCATTGAAACTCGTCGATACGGCAGGAATTCGGGACACTGAAGATAAGGTCGAAAAGATTGGGGTCGAGCGAAGTCGCAAAGCAATCGGGGCCGCCGATTTAGTCTTATTAGTGTTGGATAATAGCCAACCGTTGACGGCTGAAGACCGAGAGTTGTTGCAAGAGACTGACCAGTCAAAACGAATCGTTATCTTGAATAAGACTGATCTACCAGCCCGTCTTGATCAAGCTGAATTGGCGCAACTAGTCGATTTGAGTGACGTTTTAAGTATGTCAGTCTTGGAACAAAGTGGCGTCACGCAACTTGAACAACGGATTGCCAAGATGTTCTTCAATGAAGGTATCGAAAGTAGTCAAAATAACGTGATGGTGACCAATGCGCGTCACATCGGTTTGTTGAATCAAGCCAAACAAGCGTTGCAAGATGTTCAAACGGGACTTGCGGCTGGTATGCCAGTTGATTTGGTTCAAATCGATATGACCCGTTGCTGGGAATTTCTCGGTCAAATTACCGGGGATAGCTATGAAGATGAATTATTAGACCAGCTATTTAGTCAGTTCTGTCTGGGTAAGTAGTGGTAGGAGGAAATTGGAATGACAGAAGTAAAGCAGTACCCAGGCCGCGACTATGATGTTATCGTCGTTGGTGCTGGTCATGCCGGTTCTGAAGCAGCATTGGCCGCTGCCCGAATGGGTAACCGGACACTCTTAATGACGATCAACCTAGACATGGTGGCCTTTATGCCATGTAATCCATCGGTTGGTGGTCCGGCTAAAGGAATTGTCGTCCGTGAGATTGATGCTTTGGGCGGTGAAATGGGCCGTAACATTGATAAGACTTACGTTCAGATGCGGATGCTTAATACGGGTAAAGGCCCAGCTGTTCGAGCTTTACGGGCCCAAGCTGATAAGCATGCTTACCATGCGGAAATGAAACACACGATTGAACGGGAACCTAATCTGACGTTACGGCAAGGAATTGTCGATGGCTTAATTGTTGAAGATGGGGTCTGCAAGGGCGTTATCACGAATACGGGAGCGCGCTATAGTGCCAAGAGTGTTGTTTTGACGACTGGGACGGCGGCTCGTGGCAAGATTATCATTGGTGAACTAATGTATTCTTCGGGTCCAAATAATTCGCAACCAGCGATGAAGTTATCTGGTGATCTGGAACGACTTGGATTTAACTTGGAACGGTTTAAGACCGGTACACCACCACGAGTCGATGGTAATACGATCGACTACAGTGTTACGGAAGAACAACCTGGTGATCCTGAACCACATCATTTTAGTTTTGAAACGAAGGATGCTGACTACATTGATCTAAAGCATCAATTATCTTGCTGGTTAACTTATACGAATGAGACGACTCATAAGATCATTCGTGAAAATCTTGATCGAGCACCAATGTTTACAGGCGTGATTGAAGGGGTCGGACCACGGTACTGCCCATCGATCGAAGATAAGATCGTGCGATTCGCTGATAAGAAGCGGCACCAATTATTCTTGGAACCAGAAGGCCGTAATACGGATGAATGGTATGTTCAGGGCCTTTCAACGTCGATGCCGGAAGAAGTTCAACAGCGGATTTTACATTCCATTAAGGGTCTTGAAGATGCTGAAATGATGCGCCCAGGTTATGCCATCGAATACGACGTGGTGGCGCCTTACCAGTTAAAGGCAACCTTGGAAACAAAGTTGGTCAAGAATCTCTATACTGCTGGTCAAACGAATGGGACTTCTGGGTATGAAGAAGCCGCTGGGCAAGGATTAATTGCCGGTATCAACGCTGGTTTGCGAGCCCTTGATCGTGGTCAATTCACTTTGAAGCGTAGTGATGCTTATATTGGAGTCATGATTGATGACTTAGTTACTAAGGGCACCAATGAACCCTATCGGTTACTAACGAGTCGGGCTGAATACCGGTTGATCTTACGGCATGATAATGCTGATTTGCGGTTAACGGATAAGGGCCGCGAGTTAGGATTGATTGATGATGAACGGTATGCGGCATTTGAGGCGAAACGCCAAGCAATCAAGAATGAACTTGACCGTTTAGGCAAAATAAGAATCAAGCCTAATGATGAGGTCAATGCTTTCTTACGTGCTCATAATTCTGGTGAGCTTAAGGATGGTGTGTTGGCGGCAGATTTCTTAAAGCGGCCAGAGGTACAATATGCTGATTTAATGAAATTTATCCCGGCAGCACCCGAACCACTAGAACGGCATGTTATTGAGCAAGTTGAAATTCAGATCAAGTATGCCGGTTATATCCAAAAAGCAGAGGAACGTGTTGATCGGTTGAAGAAGATGGAAGCTAAAAAGATTCCGGATCGGATCGATTATGATGCGATCGACGGATTAGCGACTGAGGCTCATCAGAAGCTAAAGAAGATTCAGCCGACAACGATTGCACAAGCTTCACGGATCAGTGGGGTTAATCCCGCGGATATTGCAATTCTGAGTGTTTATATTCAACAGGGGCGAATCGCTAAAGTTCAATAATCATCAGTAGTAGGTTATGACTGGTGTGTTCAGTTGATATTAACGAATGATGAAAGAAAAAATTAATATTTTTAACGATAAAGCACAATTCCAACTTGGAATTGTGCTTTTTTAGTGAGCTTACTTTTTAATTAGTACACGTTTCATTAAAAAAACAACAACACTTTAATTAATGATGACTAAATTAAATTAAGGTATTATACTTCAGAACTAGTAAACATTGTTTACAGTGTTTACAAAATAAAGGGGGAGTTATTGTTGGTAAGAGTTAGTAAGTTAGTCAGTGGTATTTTAGTGGCAAGTAGTTTATTAGTGAGTTCGGGTGTCATCGCTCAGGCAGATACGCCCGCTGCTCCCAACGCAGATAGTACGGCCAATACGACTGGTACGACTGATATTCAGGCGATGTTTAAAGGAAATAGTAGTCCGGTATCACCAGTTAATCCGGATAATCCCAATAAGCCTGATAATAGCGGTGATAGTGGTAACGGTGCTAAAGCCGGTGGCGGCTTATCGCTGATCTACGTTTCTAATAAATTAGATTTTGGAAGCCATGAGATCGATGTTTTAAATCCAGAAACGTACACTGCCGCAGAAACTGATTCGGATTTATCAGGCTTATGGAACAAAAAAGCAGTCACAGAAGTATCTGATGTCCGAGGAAGTAATGCTGGTTGGACACTGGCCGTTGCCGGGAGTAGTTTGACTGGTACAGACGGTTCTGTAATGAAAGGGGCAACGCTTCAGCTACCAAAAGGTACGGTAACTAATTCTGGTGCAACTAATAATGGCGTGCAGTCCACTGAGGCTCTTAATGTGTTAGATGGTAATTCGGCGACAGTATTATCGGCAGCGAAAGATCATGGTGCTGGTGTAACTGTTGATCAAATTGATCCAAGTAATGTTAAGTTAACGGTGCCGGCAAACACGGCTAAAGCGCAGGGGTACCAAACAACTTTGAACTGGAGTTTGAGTGATACACCAGCAAGTTAGTTAGAATATAACCAAGAGGGGAAGCTAAAGCAGATGGCGATGGCTAACGGTTATTATGGATAAAGTAATCGTTGATGTAATCGCGAGCAGTGGCTTCCCTTTTATTAAATGATAGCTTTAAAAGATGCGTCATAATATGGGGTGTGTTGAGATTGAAAGTGGTTATCCAATTCATAAGACTAATGGGTGTGAGTCTTGGATTTAGTATTTTAATCGGACAGACAGGAGTGTCGGCTAATCGGCAACAATCGGTCCACAACAACAATGTCGGTTTTAGTGTTGCCGCTGAGATACCAAAAAATCAGATTCATAAACAAAATTCTTTTTTTGATTTGAAAATGGCAAGCGGTCAACAGCAGACGTTACGGACAGTCATTTACAATGTCACTAATAAGGATATTAAGGTTCGAACGGCTATTCATACCGCGTATACGAATACTAATGGGACGATTGAATATATTAATCCGGCCAAATCGTACGATCAGTCGTTAAAATACCGAGTCAGTGATTTAGCCACAATTCAGGGTGAGCGGACAATAACGATTCCGGCTGAAGGCTCCAAAACGGTCGCAATCAAGGTGAAGTTACCTAAGCAGCCAGTAAATGGCGTCTTGTTGGGTGGATGGTATTTTAAACGGGTTGATGACAAGGTAACAGGAGTAACGGAGAAAAGTATCAACGTTAAGAATGAGTATTCGTATGTTATTGGGTTGAAATTATCTTCAGGAAAATTGCCAATTCCTAATTTGTGTCTAGGGCCGGTGAAAGCTGGCTTGAACAATTATCATCGAAGCATTATTGTTGCGCTACGTAATCCTGTCGCAAGAATCATTCCGAATTTAAAAATCCGAACGGTGATTATTAATAAGCGGCATCAAAAGGTCATTATTAAGAATACGAAAACGGGTGTCATGATGGCGCCAAACACAGTTTTTAAAGCACCAATGCCATTAGGATCACAACAATTACAACCGGGTGATTATCAGTTACAAATGACGGTTAATAATCAGCGTCATCATTGGCGATTTAAACGAGATTTTCATATTAGTATGACAGCAGCTCAAAAATATAATCATGAGTCAATTGATAATAAGGGGGTTAGTATGTGGATGCTAATTGGAATTGGCGCAATTTCAATGCTAGTACTGGGGTTAGGGTTAGGCGTAATCGTCTGGCTATGGCGGCGACAACGGCGGTCGAAGGATTAGGTTAATTAATGGGGGTAGGATGGTGCAACGGTTTAGCGTGTGTGTAGCAACCATTTTAATCAGTTTAATAATGTTAACAATAACGGGAGTTGCGGCCGTTGGGGGGCGGTCAACAGTCACCGTTAGCTTTTATGCTGGTCAGAGAACTCAGCAACAGATAGATAATCGCAACGTTAAGATTCCTAATGGGACCAGGCCATATCGTGTGGTGACAGAAAAGACGTTGACAAGACCAAAGGGGTATTATCAATTGCCACAGACTGATGAGCAGCTCTTAACCTGGTTTTATGCGAGTTTCGGTAGCGTGCTACTGATATTATTGATGGTTATCCGTTGGTTTAATAAAGAAAGCTATTGCTAGGTAAGGAGGGACCGTAGAAGTGAGAAGGTTACTTACTGGCACGTTGGTCGTGGGTGGGCTGTTATTGGTAGTTTGCCTCATGGCTGTTAATGGGCAGGCAAAGGTTGTCGATGAGCCGACCAGTGCGATGCAGGATATTACAACTAATTTCGAACAACGAACAATTGGTCGAGTGCCATGGCCCATTACACACATTGCGGCTAATTATGTGCGAGATGGTCACATGACGCACAAGACTAGTCGAGTGAAAATTACTTTAGGGAAAGGTGTAGTACATTCGCCGAATGGTAAGGGATTATATAATTTATGGGATCTGGTTTTGAATCGCCAAGGCAAAGAGTATGGTGCAACTTTCCTGGCTTATAATATCAATAATCGAGTTTGGCGACCGCATCGAACAGATACTATCAAGACGCATGGAATCAAAGCAGGTCAGCCGGTTTGGATTGGTAATAAGAGCAGTACTAATGCGAGCAGTAATCCCATTCGAACACTGCCTGCTTACATGGTAACGAAGCAGTACTGTCAAATGGTTAGTCAGATTAAATTATCACCACATATTACTGGATTTGAGGCTAATAAGCGCATCATTACCGGGACGGGCACACAAGGTGGTGATCTAATCACGGCTAAATTTGGTAATCAGATCAAAAAAACACGAGTCGATCATGAGGGGCGCTGGCAGATGAAATGCTTTAGCGGTAATGGTCACTTGATGGTAACGGAAACAAATGCGTATGATGATATTCCAGGGCACACTGAAACGGTGATTAATAACGGAACTCCACGAACGGATGCGACGATTAAGCTCAACTTGTTTTTAACTAATGGTCATACCTTTTCAACCGCTAAGGGACGCAAGGTATTAGTGACCGGAATGATCTTGGGGACTGATCAGAATGATTTTGATCGCGATGTTGTTTTAAAAAATAACGCACTAACCATCCACTTTGCCCATGCTGATGGAACGCCCATCGCTAATTATAAGGCTAATGGTTCGGTGAATGAGCCAGATAAGGCGGGGTATTTTCATCTGAAATTACCCACTGAATCGCTTAAACAAGGGCCTAATGATGTGAAAGTGTGGGTGTCAGATCAACACGGCCAACGATCTAATATTGATACGTTAACAGTTAATGTAAATTCAGGACTCATGTTTGGTCAAATCAATGCTCAAATGCGTTTTCGGAGTAACACGATTCCACACAGCGAGCGCTTATTATCGCCCACAAATCAGTGGCAAATTGAGGTTCATGATACGCGATCAGTTGCTTCAAAGTGGTATGTGTATGCCACCGCAACTAAAATGAAGTCTGCTCAACACTCATTAATTGGGGATTTGGTCTATATTGATGCTGCTGGTCAAAAACATGTGATGACCAATCAGGAAACGTTGGTAGGCCATGGCACACATACAAATCCTAATCAACAAACTACAAATATTGCAGCAACCTGGCAAGCGCGACAAGGTATTTTTCTCGATGTTCAGCCCGAATTGTATGCAGGATCCTATCATGGAAAGATCAATTGGAGTTTGCAAGATACACCACAATCTTGATGAGTGGAAGAAAGATGTCATCAAGATGTGTTAGTTAGTCATTAAGGAAATTATGAATGACCGTCAAGATTGTTTTGGCGGTCATTTTAGTGTGATATCGTTGCAAGGTTACTTATAAATTTGTAAAAACGATTCACCAATACCAGACAAGCTGAGTTGATTGGACTATAATGATTGGAAGTTATAGCGGGGTAAGGGAGAACGTTTGATGAAAACTTTTAAGAGTATTATGAGCTGGGTACTACCAATTGTAGTGGGGTTACTCGTCGCCATGGTGATCAGGCACTTTATTTTTACGATGGTTCGGGTGGATGGACCGTCAATGGAACCTAACTTAGATGACAATGAGCGCGTCGCCGTGGTCAAGACAGCTAAGATTCAGCACCTCAGTGTCATCGTTTTTAACGCCTATCAAGTTGATCCAGACGCACGCTCCAAGACGGTCAAATATGTCAAACGAGTGATCGGAATGCCCGGTGATACAGTTAAATCTGAAGACGGCCGACTCTATGTCAATGGCAAGCTTGTCCCGCAGAAGTTCATCAGTCAGTATGAGCGGACGCAGGGAACGACAAATTGGGATTTGAGTACGCTGGAGAACCGTTACAGTTGGAATCTGAAAACAACTAAGGTCCCTAAGCATTCGTACTTTGTGTTAGGTGATCATCGGTCAGTGTCAAATGATAGTCGTTACTGGGGATTTGTCCCAGCCAATAAGGTATTGGGCGTGGTCAAAGTGCCATTTTGGGACTCGAATAAAACTAAGCGCCATAATATTAATTCAATTAGTTACTGAATAGCAGCCAGCGCGACTCGTTAGTGAGCGCGCTTTTTTTGTATGCTCACCAACTGAATGGTAGGGGGGAACTAAGTTGGTTAGTCATTCTTTACAGGGAGAACAACGTGGGATGGTTAAAGTGACTAATGTTGTTCAGAAAAGCAAACAAAAGGTAGCATCTAAATTGAATTTAATGGTCAATAAGCCTAGAATAATGGCAAGTATCACGATGGAGGCTGGTAAATATGGCAACTGAACTAACACCGGATGCACTTGCCGCTTTACGGACAACGCATGCGCAGGATCGAATGGCACCAGTATTGACGCGAGCGATTACGAAGAATGGGATTGAGGCTGCAAGTTTTGATAATCAAGCTGCGAGTCGCTTAGCGCGGACTTTTTCTGTTGAAGTACTAACGGGTAAGGTCAGTAATCAGAAGCACAGCGGTCGTTGCTGGGAGTTTTCATTATTAAACACGCTCCGGCATAAGTTTGCGACCCGGTATCACGTCAAAGACTTTGAGTTATCACAAAACTATTTGTTTTTCTGGGATAAGATTGAAAGGGCTAATATTTTTTATCGGAATGTTGAACAAACGGCGCGTCAGCCGATTGATGACCGGCTTGTTCAGTTCTTATTTGCTAATCCGGGCGAAGATGGTGGTCAGTGGGCGATGGCGGCCAGCTTGGTTCAAAAGTATGGTGTCGTTCCAGCTAGTGTGATGCCAGAGTCCTTCAACACTGATAATACGACGGCATTTCAAGCCAGTTTATCACGGCAGCTTCGTAAAGATGGGTTAAAACTTCGGCAACTCGTGATGGATGGTGCAAGCGAGGCCGAGCTACAATCACTGGAGAAATCAATGTTGCAAACGGTCTATCGGATGACGGCGTACTCATTTGGTGAACCACCAACTAGCTTTGATTTAGAATATCGTGATGATGAGCAACAGTACCATCGTACGGCTAATTTAACGCCTCAGCAATTCTATCAGGACTACTTTGAAACTGATCTGGATGATTACGTGGTCGTTACTAATTCACCAGATAAGCCGTTTAATCGACTTTATAGCTTGCCAGACGAGGATAACGTGATTGGTGGTAAGCCTATCGAATTTTTGAACCTTGATATGGGTGTGCTGACGGACGTTGCTGTGCAACAGTTACAGGCTGGCGAAACGGTTTGGTTTGGCAACGATGTGTTGCGACAGATGGACCGGAAGACGGGATACTTGGATGCCCATTTATTTGAAACTGGCAAGTTATTTGGAACCAACGATCATCTGACTAAGGCGTAACGGCTGTTAACAGGTGAAGGTGAAGTTAGCCATGCCATGACGTTAACCGGCGTTGATTTAGTGGCTGATACGCCAACTAAGTGGAAGGTCGAAAATAGTTGGGGTGAGCAAGTAGGTGATCAAGGCTACTTCGTAATGAGCCAAGATTGGTTTAATGAGTACGTCTATGAAGTAGTTGTTCACAAGCATTTCTTGGCACCGGAATTTCAGGCGCTGCTTAACGAACGTGCACAGCGGCTACCCGCATGGGATCCGTTGCACTAGGAGGGTAATGTGATGGGAATATTTTCAGAACGATTAAAAGAAGCGATGCAACAAGCGAACATAACCTCTGCTCAGTTATCTAAACAAACGGGAATTGGTCGTTCATCAATCAGCCAGTGGTTAAGTAATAAATACGTGGCTAAACATGATAAGGTTACGGCGTTAGCGACAGTACTGAATGTGTCGCCAGATTGGCTGCTAGGTACGACTGATGTTGCAACAGCGGTGGCCCCGGAAGCGGTACCGATTCCAGTATCGGTCACGCCAACCCCTGCCGTTGACCCCGAATTAATAACATTGTGGGAACAGCTGGATACCAAACAACGATCTAAGTTGATCAAAAAGGCACGGAAGTTGTTGACTAAATCGGCCGAACAGCCCAACACAAAGCGGAAAAAGAACAAGAAAAAGAAAAAAGGCAAGAAACGGAAATAAGGCAAGAAACGGAAATAAGGCAATGCAAAAAACAACTTTTGCTCCTCAGCTCGTCGTGAGGAGCAAAAGTTGTTTTTTGACTGTCATGATGAATTATCAGGGGTTGATAATGGTGAACTAAATGGTCCATTTTTCCCAGTCACGCGCCCAAATCAGTCCCATGACGCCTTCTCCAACGTGAACCCCAACGACGGGACCAATCTCGCCTTCATCGATGGTGAGATCAGGAAAGCTAGCCTTCAAGTCAGCTGTCCATTCGGCTTGGAGTTTCGGATTGTTGCCATTTTCGATTGTGACGCGAAGTGGATAGTCAACGGCAGCAATCTCAGCAGCCAGCTTGGCTTTGATGGCTGCGTATGCCCGCCGCATCGTTCGTTCTTTTTGAATAGCGACGATCTTGCCATCTTGAAAGGTCAAAACGGGTTTAATGCGTAAGAGGTTGCCAACGAGTCCAGAAGCGTTTGAGAGCCGACCAGTCCGAACCAAGTGACTGAGATTAGCGACAACAAAATATACGCCGGTTGTTTCACGGATTTTTTTGAGCTGAGCAATAACTTGTTCGGGTGAGTATCCTTCAGCGACTAATTTAGCAGCTAACAAGACCATGTAAGCTTCTCCACCAGCCGTAATTAGTGAATCAAACGGATAAACCTTGATGTTGGTTACGTTTGGCAGGTAACTTTCGAGATTAGTAATAAAGCTGGTGATACCAGAAGAAAGATGGATACTAATGACAGCATCATAGCTCGCCTTTGCCAGCTGATCATAAGTCGTTTGCATCTGACCAAGGGTAATCTGAGTGGTCGTTGGTAACTCAGGCGCGGTACGCATTCGTTCATAAAATTCTTTGGACGTTATTTCGACGTTTTCTAAGTAGGTTTGGTGACCAAAAATAACAGTAATTGGGACGACGTGAATATGATACTTTTCAACATCGGCCGCTGAGAGGTAGCTTGCGCTATCCGTTACAATTGCGGTTTTCATTTTTCCCCCGCTTTCATTTGGTGAAAGTATTGCCTAACATTATAACGCTTGTCAGTAGTTGAAAGCTAGCTTTGATGAATAGATTAAGGCGATTAATGTTTGAAATTCTCAACAACTAACGTCATAATGAGAATCATTAAATGGGGGAGGGCGCAGGATGACCAAACGAATTGAGATAAAACCGGCAACAGCTGCGGATCAAGCAGCGCTGGCTGAAATATATTTAGTGGACCGTCAGCAAGATTTTCCATGGGTCACTGATCCACAACTGCAAGATTTTAACGAAGACAGCCGTGGTGAATTCGTGCTGGTCGCGTGGATTGATGGTCAGCGGGCTGGCTTTTGTTCGTTGTACCGGCTGGCCAACTTCATTCATCTGCTTTTTGTGGCCCCAGATTTCCGCCACTTGAAAGTTGGTGAACGGCTACTGACAGAAATGCGCCAGTATGCAACCGAACCACTCACGTTGAAGTGTGTGATGGCCAACGAAAATGCCCTGCGATTTTATGCGCAAGTAGGGTTTCGAATTGTCAAAGCAGATGCGGACGCGCTCCCACCAAATTATACGTTGCGTGATACGCATACTGAGCAGTACGTGGCATTAGTGGATGTTATGGCCAATGAGCGCAAACTTAATTAATCTAATTTATTTTTAATTTTAAGGTTGACATTGTGATAATCTGGCGCTAGAATCTAATCATTAATTAAATTTAGATTAAAAACCGTGATAAGGAACGGTGTTAAGCTGGTTAGTTAGCGAGCTGCGGATTGGTGTAAGGCAGTCAATACCACTTAACATAGATCACCTTGGAGTTGCGCCTCGAAATTCGTGGAGATGGTGCTGGATGGTACCCATTAATGTACCGGCGTATCGCAATTGCTGTACGTACTAAGGTGACTATTGTGAAGTAGTCGCGAATAAAGGTGGTAACCCGTTCTGGACGTCCTTTAATTAACTCATAGGAGTTAGTTAAAGGACGTTTTTTTATGATTTAAAGGTGGTGAGGAGTATGGAATCGGACATTCAGGTGGCTAGTTACCAACAAATGTGGGCAATGGTAACTAGTCGCACGAGGACTTGCTCCTCGAGTAACACATAGGTCAACAAGGAATCAAAAACACATAGTATAACTGAGTACTCCGGGTAGATCACATACGATACCACGTGTATCGATTAACACATAGTTTTAGCAACGTGCAATTTATACGTTTAGGCACACATAGTTTTAACATGAACGATATTTATGACCCGTAGTCTTAATAATTCGTATTTAAGACGCCCGTACAATTAGCTGGCGCACTGAATACATCCAAATAATGAAGTGACAACTAGATTAATTGTAATGAGTTAACGTATTAGCAATGGTTAGACGGCCTCATTACGAACACATATTAGGATAACAGTAACCACAAACACATAATGGAGGTTTTATAATGACAACTACCACCACAGAAACAGAAACTCAAGTTGCACAACAGCTATTTACGGCCTATCAGACACAGCATGCGTTAACAATGGCTGATTTTACAAGTAGTGTCGTTGACGAAGACGCTGCGTATCGAGTTCAAGCCGCATTAACGGCCTTAAAACAGCAGCCGGTTGGTGGATACAAGGTCTCGTTGACGAGTGCGGAAACTCAAAAGATGTTTGATGCTCATACGCCGCTGTACGGTGTCCAGGTTGCAGATCACTTTTTGGCGGCACCAACCACGGTTCGACGCGGGCAACTAATGGACCCACTCGTCGAAGTGGAGTTGGTCTTTAAGGCTAAAGAAGACCTGTCAACCACCGATTCATTGACCGATTTATGGCAAAAAACGACTGTCGCGCCGGGACTTGAATTGCCAGATTCACGTTTTGCTGACTGGTTTCCCGATTTGCCTAAAAATTTGGTGGTCGCGGATGCCGCAGTCGGTGGGCTAGTGGTATATGGAACTGAACGGGAGACTGCCGAGTTATTCGCTTCAGCTGATGCAGTGGCAACGCCAAAGTGTACGCTAGTCCATGATGGGGAAACGGTTAAAACTGGTCAAGCGAGTGAAGTGTTGGGTAACCCGCTTGAGTCATTGAAGTGGTTAGTCGGCAAGCTTGCAGAGCAAGGTAAGACATTAACGGCTGGTCAACGAGTTTCGTCGGGGACGTTTGTCCTACCACCACATTTGACCGCGGGGCACTGGCAAGCCGACTTCGATGCCGGGCTGGGACAGGTTGCGCTGGATGTAACAGAAGCCTAAGTAAAATAATTACGAAAAAGGCCTTCATAAATGTCATGACATTTATGAAGGCCTTTTTGAAGTGTTGCTAAATGAATGTTTTTCAGATGATTAGTAATTTTCAAAGATTGGACAGACTGCTAATTATCCAATTTGTAGACCAGAATGTTTCACGTGAAACATTACTTATTTAAACGATGGTAGTTTTGATCAAAGTACTTGCCGTTGCGAATATCATTCGGCATTTCTTTGTAAGGTGCTTCACTGATTACATCTTCATTGTTTTGGCCGGCGTCGCCCATGTAAGTAATATTGGCAAATTCGGGTACAACTAGTTTTGGATAAGTGGCATACTTTTCACGAGACTGTTCCATTAAATCGATGTGTTCGTTTTGGTAAGTGACCGTAATTTCAGGGTGTTCTTCAACCCACTTTGGGAAGAAAATCGTACCGTGTAGTTTCTTCTCATTGGGCATGAAGTCTAGTGCAACGTCAGTCCCAGTTGGTTCAGTCCAAGAAATTTTGTAAATGCCTTCGGTCAACATGACGATGTCAGCTTTTTGATCAGTGACCCAACGACCGGCAACCATCCCACCGTGGATTCGGTAATCAACGGTGTGGTCGTTCTTGGCGTACCACTCGTATTCCCAGCCGTTATCATAAGTGTAGATAAAGTGTGTGCCGAGAAAGTCATCAAGTGTTTTAAAAGTTTTTGTCATTAGAATTACCTTCCTTATGTCTAATATGTCATTTTAATCATGTAATTTATTACATGTTTTAAACAACAAGGTTAGTGTATACTGTTATCAAGGAATCGTCAAGGAGGAATTTCCAATGGCGCAAAAAAACAAGTTACAATTTATTATTCTAGGGTTATTAAACCAGCAACCATTAACGGGCTATGATCTAACTAAAGCCTTTGATGACGAGATCGGTGAATTCTGGCAAGCTCAACATAGTCAAATTTATCCGCAATTGAAACGACTAGAAGAACAAGGTTACGTCACGCATGAAATTACGGTCAGTGGCGAAAAACTTGAAAAGAAACTCTACCACATCACCGCAACTGGTCGGCAGCTGTTACATGAGTGGATCAGTGTCGGTACACCAGACTTAACCGCTACGAAAGATGAATTTATTTTAAAACTATACTTTATTCAAACGGATCGTGATCCACGCCTACTAGCGATGTTACAGGAACAGCTCACCCTGCACACAGCTAAGTTAGCACACTTACAACAGCGATTGGCGACCGTTTTCCCGCAAGCTAAAGCTGCTAAGCAACATTATGGTCACTATTTGATCTTACAACATGCGATCGGACGAGAAGACTACTATGTGAATTGGTTGAAGCAGACGTTGAAAGCCTTACCGGAGTAATGGGGAGAGTGCTGCCACTCTAACTGGTGGCTGGAATCATAGCGTTAAAAGCTACCCTTAATTATTTAGAGCGGCGTTTGAAGGAAATCAGCTTATGATTATATGCGTGTGAGAAATGGTGCCGTTTGAATTCTGAAACTGGTATAATGGCAGTGGTCAATATCAATTCACTTCAATGAGGAGATTAACTATGGAAAATCAAAAAATGCAAGAGCCACTTGTCTATCGGCGAATTTTACTGACCGTTGATGAGGACGATAATACCTCTTCAGAACGTGCGTTTCGATACGCAACGACTTTGGCCCACGACTATGATGTTCCGTTAGGAATTTGTTCGGTGCTGGAAAGCGAAGATATCAATATCTTTGATTCATTAACACCGTCGAAGATCCAAGCTAAACGGAAACACGTTGAAGATGTTGTTGCTGAGTATGTTCAGCTTGCTGAACAACGAGGCGTTAATCAAGTAGAGCCGCTTGTCTATGAAGGCGGTGATGTGGATGACGTCATTTTAGAGCAAGTTATTCCAGAATTTAAACCAGATCTATTAGTGACCGGTGCCGATACTGAATTTCCACATTCTAAGATTGCTGGGGCAATTGGTCCGCGTTTGGCCCGAAAAGCACCTATTTCAGTTATCGTTGTTCGGTAATCAAGACTCGGGACAGGGATTAAGATCCAAGCTGATGAAATTTTAACAACCGCAAGCTCATCATGGCTAATGAGGAGCTTGCGGTTGTTTTTGACTGCTATTGTTCATTAATGAACTTAACAATTGAATTTTTTTATTGGCTATAAATACTGCTAAACATGAGTTTATAAGTGTACTGTTTGGATGATATTAAATAATTTTTCAAATTCTTGTTGCATTATGAGCAAGGATGGCTATAATAAAGTTTGTAAATTAATTCACAAAGGAATTGAACGGAGGAAGCACTTCATGATTAAGACAGAAAAAAATCAAACAAGCAAAGTTACTGACGAAGTTGATCAATTAGTTCAACGTTCTAAGAAAGCATTAGCTGTTTTGAAGTCATATACCCAAGCACAAATCGATGATTTATGTGAAAAGGTTGCGGTTGCCGCACTGGACAATCATATGAAGTTAGCCAAGTTGGCGGTTGAGGAAACCGGTCGGGGTGTTGTTGAAGATAAGGCGATTAAGAACATCTACGCCAGCGAATATATCTGGAACAGCATGCGCCATGATAAGACAGTCGGCGTCATTAAAGAAGACGATGAAGAGCAACTAATGGAAATTGCTGAACCAGTTGGTATCGTAGCCGGGGTTACACCCGTAACGAATCCAACTTCAACAACGGTTTTCAAGACGTTGATCTCATTAAAGGGGCGTAACACGATCGTCTTTGGTTTCCATCCTCAAGCTCAGAAATGTAGTTCTGCGGCTGCTGATGTGATGCGGGAAGCGATTAAAGCTGCTGGTGGTCCAGCTGATGCTGTTTTATACATCGAACACCCAAGCATTGAAGCAACCGACGCCTTGATGCACCATACGGATGTTGCGACGATCTTGGCTACCGGTGGTCCAAGTATGGTGACAGCCGCTTACTCATCAGGTAAACCAGCACTGGGTGTTGGTCCTGGTAACGGCCCAACTTATGTTGAAAAAACAGCTGACATTAAGCAGGCGGTTAACGACATTGTTTTATCGAAGACGTTTGATAATGGGATGATTTGTGCTTCTGAAAATAGTGCCATTATCGACAAGGAAATTTATGCTGAAGTTAAAGCTGAATTTATTCGTTTGGGTTGCTACTACGTTAAACCTAAAGATGTGCAAGCCTTGAGTGATGCTGTCATTGATCCTAACCGGCACACAGTTCGTGGTCCAGTTGCTGGTAAAACAGCTTATCAAATCGCACAAATGGCTGGCTTGAAAGATGTCGCTAAGGACTGCCGGGTCTTGATTGCGGAGATTAATGGTGTCGGTATCAAGTACCCATTATCCGGCGAAAAATTATCACCAGTTCTGACCGTTTACAAAGCGGATTCGCATGAAGCGGCGTTCAAACGGGCTAATGAATTACTTCACTATGGTGGCTTAGGCCATACTGCTGGGATTCATACGACCGATGATGCATTGGTCAAAGAATTTGGCTTACAAATGCCAGCTTGCCGGATCTTAGTTAACACGCCATCTTCAGTTGGTGGGTTAGGTAACATCTACAATAACATGGCGCCTTCATTAACTCTGGGCACGGGATCATATGGTGGCAACTCGATTTCTCATAACGTTACAGATATGGATCTGATTAATATCAAAACTGTGGCAAAACGGCGTAATAACATGCAATGGGTCAAAATGCCTCCCAAAGTCTACTTCGAACGCAATTCCGTTCGCTACTTGGAACACATGGCCGGGATTAAGAAGGTTTTCCTAGTTTGTGATCCTGGGATGGTTGAATTTGGCTATGCTGATCGAGTAACGGCGGTCTTGAACAAGCGGACTGATCCGGTTGATATCGACATCTTCTCAGAAGTTGAACCGAACCCGTCGACTGACACAGTCTACAAAGGGGTTGCCCGGATGAAGGCCTTTAAGCCAGATACAATCATTGCACTCGGTGGTGGTTCTGCAATGGACGCCGCTAAGGGGATGTGGCTCTTCTATGAACACCCAGAAGCTTCCTTCTTAGGTGCTAAACAGAAGTTCCTGGATATCCGGAAGCGGACGTACAAAGTACCAGTATCCGAAAAAGTAACTTATATTGGGATTCCAACGACTTCTGGGACTGGTTCTGAAGTAACGCCATACGCGGTTATTACGGACTCCAAGACGCACGTCAAATACCCGATTACGGACTACGCAATGCAACCAGATATTGCGATCGTTGACCCACAATTTGTTGAAACGGTGCCAAAGCGGACGACGGCTTGGACTGGTCTCGACGTAATTACCCACGCAACCGAAGCATATGTTTCAACGATGGCTTCTGACTTCACACGCGGCTGGTCAATTCAAGCCTTGCAATTAGCCTTCAAGTACTTGAAAGCTTCTTATGATGGTGACAAGATGGCTCGTGAGAAGATGCACAATGCCTCAACGTTAGCTGGGATGGCCTTTGCCAATGCCTTCTTGGGTATCAACCACTCGATCGCCCATAAATTAGGCGGGGAATTCAACTTACCACACGGATTGGCAATTGCGATCACTTATCCGCAAGTCGTTCGTTACAATGCTGAAATCCCAACGAAGTTAGCAATGTGGCCGAAGTACAACCATAATACTGCCTTAGCCGACTATGCCAACATTGCCCGGGCCTTAGGGTTACCAGGCAAGACCGACGAAGAACTCAAAGAAAGCTTAGTTAAAGCTTACATTGACTTGGCTCACTCAATGGATGTGACCTTATCCTTGAAAGCTAACCGGGTCGAAAAGAAGCACTTTGACGCCACCGTCGACGAATTAGCCGAACTGGCCTATGAAGACCAATGCACGACCGCTAACCCACGCGAACCTTTAATCAGTGAATTAAAGGCGATTATTGAACGTGAATGGGACGGCCAAGGTACTGAAAAATAGCCCTTTGTGAATTAAGGGAGCCCGCGCTCATGATGAGCGCGGGCTTTTTTGTCATGTGGTTTTAGAATAACTACCTGGAAAGTTTTTACTGTTTGTTTTCAGAGGAGGAGAAAATGAAGACTTGATATGGATAAATTATCGGCTTGCACACTATATAGATATACTTATAGGTGTACTAAATATTTTTGAGATTCGGTTAGGAAAATTCGGCGTTCTAGGCTACAATAATGCAAGAGTTAATTTTACGGAGGAGAAGCCCATGAAAAATAAGGCAGTCACAATCAAAGATGTTGCGCGCCTTGCAGAACGCTCAATTGCGACCGTGTCACAAATTTTAAACGGGCATGGTGATAAGTTTAGTGCGGCGACGGTTGCTAAGGTGGAAGCGGCCCGGGATGAATTAAATTATGAGCCCGATTACTTTGCTCAGCGGATGATTAAGAAGACCAGCAAAACAATTGGGGTCCTTGTGCCTGATATCCGGAATCCCTTTTTTGGTGAGCTACTTCGAGGCATTGAAAATGTCTTGTATCAGCAAAATTTCATCACGATGTTGTGTAATGCTGATCTGGATGAAGACAAAGAACGCGTCTATTTGGATGAACTCAGCCGCCGGGGTGTGGATGGCTTTATTATCGCAAGTTCGGCCGTTTCCAATAATGCGATTAATGATATTCTACGGCAAAAGGGTCACCCATTTATCGTCTTAGACCAAAAGCGCGCCGAAGGGTTCAGTGATTCTGTGTTGACTGATGACTATGATGGGGGGCGGCAAGCTGCTCAACACTTAAAAGATTTGGGACACCGGCAAGTCGCCGTTCTTATTCCAGCAAAACCGTCAGCCAATGTCCAAAAGCGGCTTAGTGGTTTTTATAGTGTGTATCCGCGGACAGCGGTACATGTCATCGCGACGCCGCTTTCTAAAGTGGGTGGTCGCCAAGTTGTTCCGGAAATTTTGGCGACTGGGGTTACGGGGATCTTTGCAGTCAATGACGAAATCGCATTCGGTGTATACTTAGGCATGGCTGAACATGATAAGCGGATACCGGATGATTACAGTGTCATTGGCTATGACGATGTCGAAATGTGCCAATATGTCGCGCCACAGCTTACAACCATCGCACAACCGATTTTTGAGTTGGGGCAAACGACAGCCAACCAGTTACTCGACCGTATTGCTAATCCGCAGCAGCCATGGGAAGAACACCACTTACCAGTTAAATTAATTGAAAGAAATTCGACGGCACATTTGAATTAATTATTCAGATGTGTTATATTTTTTACGAGTTATTAAAACGTTTTCATAAAACGTTTTAATAAAAACTAAATTCAGATTAATTTAACTATTTGGAGGGACCATTATGAATACGGTAACCGTTATTGGGAGTATCAACTTAGACCGGACGATTCGGGTTGAAAACATGCCAAAGCCTGGCGAAACGATTCACACTAAGGAAATCTTTTCAGCCGGTGGTGGTAAGGGCGCGAACCAGGCCGTCGCAGCGCAACGTTCTGGTGCTAATACCCACTTTATTGGTGCGGTTGGTGACGATGCTGCTGGTAAAACCATGCTTGATTTATTGACGCAGGAAAAGATCAACTTGGCAGGGATCACAAAGATGACTAATCAATCGACAGGTCAAGCTTACGTCACGGTTGATGATGCCGGTGAAAACCAAATTATGATTCATGGTGGTGCCAACATGGCCTTTACGCCAGCAGACGTTGAAGCCCACCGTGATATCATTGAAACTAGTGATTTTGTGGTTGCACAATTTGAAAGCGCTGTCGATAGTACGGTCGAAGCCTTTAAAATTGCACAGGCCGCTGGCGTAAGAATAATCTTGAATCCCGCTCCAGCCATGGAAAAAGTCCCCGCTGAACTTTTAGCAGTTACTGACATGATTGTACCAAATGAGACGGAAACGGAAACTTTGACTGGGATTGCAATCACCGATGAAGCCAGCATGTTAAAGGCGTCCGCTGCATTACACGCCCTCGGTATTTCAGCTGTTATCATTACGATTGGTAGTAAGGGTGCGTTTTATGATATCGATGGGCGACATGGTATCGTACCAGCTTTTAAAGTCGAAGCCGTGGATACGACTTCAGCCGGAGATACGTTTATTGGCGCGATGAGTAGTGTGTTAAATAAAGATTTTAGTAATCTTGAAGATGCGATTCGCTATGGTAACCGGGCGTCATCGATTGCCGTACAACGTTTCGGTGCGCAACCATCAATTCCTTATAAAAATGAAATTACAGCCGCGGAGGGTAAATAATTATGAAAAAAACAAAAGTTATTAATTCAGATTTGTCACGAGTTATTGCAACGATGGGCCATTTCGATAAGTTGAGTATTGGTGATGCTGGCATGCCAGTACCAAGTTCAACCGAAAAAATCGATTTAGCCGTTGATAATGGTATTCCTAGTTTTATGCAAGTCTTGAATAACGTCTTGGAAGAGCTTGAAGTACAACGAATCTATTTGGCAGAAGAAATTAAAGTTCAAAATCCTAAGATGTTGACGGCCATCAAGAAGCGCTTACCAGACACCCCAATTACCTTCATTCCACATGAAGAAATGAAGAAGGACTTGGCTGACTGCAAGGCCTTTGTTCGGACTGGTGAAATGACACCTTATTCAAATATTCTATTGGAAAGTGGCGTTACTTTTTAAAGTAGTTGGTGATTAATGGAGGGATTGGAATGAATACTACCGCTTTACTAATTGGCTTAGGGCCGTTACTTGGTTGGGGACTTTACCCCACGATTGCGTCGAAAATTGGTGGTCGGCCTGTTAATCAGATCTTGGGTTCAACTATTGGAACGTTAATCTTTGCGCTGATTTATGCATGGGTGCAAGGGATTGCTTTTCCAAGCGGCATGAATCTCTGGTTTTCAATTCTATCAGGGATCGGTTGGGCAAGTGCCCAAATCGTGACATTTAAAGTGTTTACGATGGTTGGTTCTTCACGAGCAATGCCAATTACGACGGCCTTCCAGCTGTTGGGCGCATCACTGTGGGGCGTCTTCGCCTTAGGTGACTGGCCTGGGGCAATGGACAAGGTCTTGGGTGGCCTAGCCTTAGTTGGAATTATCATTGGTGCCTGGCTAACAGTGTGGTCTGAACATAAGGATGCAGGTAACGCCCGGACCTTACGCCAAGCTGTTATCTGGTTAGCAGTTGGTGAAATCGGGTACTGGGCTTATTCGGCTGCGCCCCAAGCAACCAATATTGGTGGGGAGGAAGCCTTCGTTCCCCAAGCAATTGGGATGGTTATTGTTTCGATCGTATATGCCCTGTTCTTAGCATCACGAGGTGAAAAGTTAGCCCTCGTTGAAGGGGTGTCATACACGCACATCATCTCAGGTTTCTTCTTCGCGTTTGCGGCGTTGACTTACTTAATCTCTGCGCAACCAAATATGAACGGATTAGCAACCGGCTTTATTCTTTCACAAACCTCCGTTGTATTGGCAACGTTAACCGGTATTTGGTTCTTAGGCCAAAAGAAGACTACCAAAGAAATGTGGGTCACGATTGGTGGACTGATACTAATTATTGCGGCAGCAGCTGTTACGGTGACGATTTAAAACAAATTAATATGGCTATAAGACTATTTAATAGAGTCGCTTTGAAGGAGTTATACGCTTCTTTAAAGCGACTCTATTTTTACGGTTATTGATTACAATGGTCGATTACAAAATTTGCTTTATGATATGGCGATAATGAAAATAATTCGGCATAATATTTATAGTTTATATCAGACATCTAAATGTTTGATGAATCATTAGTCCATTAATTTAAAAAGCCAATGAAAAAAGAGTGCATTAATAATGTATGCGCTTTCGTATATATTTATCTGTGAAGAAAAGAAATGATTAAGGAGCGATTTTGATGAATAATTCATGGATTAATATTTCGGGTAAGGTATACGTTGTTACTGGGGGCTCATCCGGTATTGGTAAAGCAATTGTAACTGAATTATTGAATAACGGGGCGATTGTTTATAATGCTGACCTCAATCAAGGTGATCAGCAAAATGATAATTTACACTTTGTTGAAACCAATGTCACAGATGCGGAAGCGGTTAATCGGCTGGTCTTAAAGGTTGTTGATGAACAAGGAAAAATTGACGGGCTTGTAAATAATGCTGGTATCAATTTGCCACGTTTATTGGCTGACGCCAAGGATCCTCACGGTAAGTATGAATTTGCAGAATCGGATTTTGCGAAAATGTTTGCCGTGAACGTGAAAAGCGTCTTCCTTGTATCGCAGGCAGTTACCCATCAATTCGAGAAGCAACAGTACGGTGTTATTGTTAATATGTCCTCAGAAGCTGGACTTGAAGGTTCACAAGGACAGAGTGTTTATTCAGCAACTAAGGGAGCGATTAATGGGTTCACTCGTTCGTGGGCTAAAGAATTAGGTGAACATAATATTCGGGTCGTTGGTGTCGCGCCAGGTATTATGGAAGCTACTGGGCTAAGAACACGCTCTTATGAAGAGGCGTTAGCTTATACCCGGCATAAAACTGTTGATGACATTCGGGCAGGCTATAAGAGTACGTCAACCACACCTCTTGGTCGGAGTGGCAAACTATCAGAAGTTGCGGATGCAGTTAACTATTTACTATCAGAACGTGCCAGTTACATTACCGGGGTTACGATTAACGTTGCGGGAGGCAAGAGTCGTGGTTAACCTTTAAATTTTAGTTGGGGGCATGGTGAGGCAATGGATAGGCAAAGTTTTGAAATATTAAACTTTTTTATTAATAATGATGCATTGACACTAAGAGAATTACAATCCCATTTTTCTGTTTCGAGAGTCACAATTACCAAGAATATTCGTGCAATCAATGATTATTTGGTGGGTATTGCAAAAATCAACGTTAATCAAGCCAAGTTTTACCTAGTTATCAATAATTATTCTGCCATGGCTAAGCTACAAACTAATTTTTTGAAAAAGGATTTAGATTTCAATGATCCCTCAAAGCGACAAGCAACGATTTTAAAAGAATTGTTACAGCAAATCACGGATTACGTTATTCTGGATGATTTGGCAGAATCATTGGCTGTGAGTCGTGGCACTATCAATAAGGATTTAAAAGCGCTCAAACAACAGCTTGATTATTACCAAGTCAGAATTGAGACAAAAACTAATCGTGGGATTCATTTAGCGGTTGAACATGATTATATGTATGCAGTAATTACACGAACTTTAGTCGGGAAATACTACGAACTGGAAGCAACCTGGGATAAAGCGACAGATGTCAAATTGCTTAATCTTGTTAAAAAACTTGATCATAATAATGATACTGTGACCATGGTTAAAAGAAATATTGCAGTTATTAATTGGTTACGTAAATATAACATTCAAATCAATGATCGTATTAATAACTATCATCCACTTCTTAGTGATGTAACGATGGCGTGCTTGCGGAATCTAGTTACTGAGATAATTGGTAGCTCGTTAAGCACTAGCGAATGGGAGTTTATTTCATACCCATTAAACATTAGAAAGCTACCGAAGGATGATAATCAGTTAGTTCAAGTGGGATTGGTCGAAGTTGAGGATTTAATGCAGTCGGTTTTTCCAATCCTTAAGCAAAAATTAGATGTGAATTTGGACTTTAAACGGCTGTTGATGGAGTTGCGATATCATTTATTATTTCTCATTAATCGGGCTATTTTTGATGTCAAGTCAGAAGGATTTATCTCGGTAGACATGTTAAGTAAGTATCCAGTTTCAACGGAGTTAGCGCAATTAACATTATCAACCATTGCCACTAAATTGAATATTCGGATTCGTTCCCAGGAGGTTGGTTATTTAACAGTCTATTTTCAGATGGAGCTTGAAGAATACATGGCAGCGCCAATTATTCATCGGGTTGCACTAGTTGAGCCCATTAATACTAGTATGAAAAAGTTTATTTCCGAGAAATTGAAAGAAATGTTAGATGATGATTTGCAGATTGATGTTTTTAACTCAATTAGTGAATGGGAGCAGAGTCCAGAAAAATATTTACTGATTTTTTCTAACAGTTTTTTAACAGATAATGAATTAATTAACCACGCGCCTATTATTCGGTTGAATTCTATTTTTAATCAAGGAACGTTACGTGAACGTCTTCAAATTTCGTTGGTTGATGAAGCTGTTAATCAGGGGCAGTGTCGATTTGATGTCACGCAGTTTGATGAACAGGAGACCTACGTCACTGGAGTGAAAAAATTAATTAATCAAGAGATACAACATGGTCAACTGACACCAGATTTTATGCAAGCTTGGCTTAATCGAGAGCAACAATCGAGTAGTATTTTTGGTGATGGGGTTGCATTGCCACACGTTATTGATAAATCTGGACTAAATCGAATCCTTGTAACAGTAGGAGTGTTTGAAAAACCGGTAGTATTCGATAATCAAAAGGTAAACGTGGTTTTTTTGGTCGCAATTCCGTATAAACTAGATGCAACATTAAGCAAAATATTAGCACAAGTATACGATCTAATTCGCAGTATCACAGCTAACAGCAATATTTATAATAACTTGAAAAATTATGATGAAAATCAAGGATTAAATCAGTTGATGGAGGCGATTTAATGTTAATTTATTTTGGCGTGATCCTAGTCAGTGCGTTTCTATTACAAGGTTTCCTTGGACTAAGACAAATTAAGAATTTTTCTAAAACCTTTCATCAATTACGAGTGTTAGCGCCAGTAGCAATTGGCAAAAATCCTAAAAAATTACGGTCGGGGACACTAATTCTATTAGCGATAAAGGATGACGGCACGATCTTAGAGGCTCAAATGATGAAGGGGGTTACGATTTTTGCAAAGTTTAGGGAATTGCATCAACTGCGGCAGAAAAATATTGCGGAAATTGCTGCTTCATACCAGCAATTAAAACAATTCGATAAGCTAACGCGAGTTTGTCTATTGGATGCCTATAAGAACTATTTAAATTACAAAGCAAATCAGCTAACGCCACAAGATTTCGATGGTAGTGTCAAAATTTGGAGCCTACCAATGATTGAAAAGCTGAAATCTATTTATTATAAAGGCTTAGCAAGTTTGCGAAAAAAACAAGTGAACGTAAAGGAGCATTAATACTATGAAAGTAGTCACAGATTTGGCCTCGGGCTTTATGGGGCTGTTTCAGAGTGGTGGTAAAACATTAATTGGATGGATGACATCAATTATTCCTGTTGTGCTATTGCTGTTAGTCTTGATGAACGCGATTATTGCCTTTGTTGGTGACAAGAAGATGGCCAAGTTGGCCAGAGCTTCGTCAAAGAATCCTGTAACCCGTTATTTAATTTTACCGTTTGTTTCGGCATTTATGCTCGGTAATCCTATGGCGCACTCAATGGGACGGTTCTTGCCAGAATACTATAAACCTAGTTGGTATGCATCGATTGCTCAATTTTGCCACACTAGTAATGGGGTATTCCCACATATCAATCCTTCCGAGTATTTCATTTGGTTAGGGATTGCGCAAGGGGTTCAGAAGTTGGGATTGAATACAATGGATTTGGCGATTCGATATCTATTAGTCGGCCTAGTAATGAACTTTATCGGTGGTTGGATTACTGACTTTACAACAGCCTATGTTTGCAAACAACAAGGGATTACCTTGTCCAAGAAAGTTGAATTTAACGGCTAATTGAGAGAGTGAGGAACGAGATCATGGCAAAGGAATATCATAGTATCAAAGTTGTTAAAGGCTCTGGTGGCTGGGGCGGCCCGCTAATTATTACACCAACTATCACGAAGCATAAATTTGTTTATGTCACTGGAGGTAATAAACCAGCAATTGTTGATAAGATTGCTAAGTTGACAGGAATGGAAGCTGTTGATGGCTTTAAGACGTCAATTCCTGATGAAGAAACAGCATTAGCGGTTGTAGACTGTGGTGGGACATTAAGGTGTGGAATTTATCCCAAGAAGGGTATCAAAACAATTAACGTATTACCGACTGGTAAGAGCGGTCCCTTAGCGCAATTTATGAATGAAGCTAATTATGTTTCCAATGTAGATGTTGATCAGATTATGTTGGTAACATCTGAGGAGGAGCAATTTTCTGACAGTCAAAATGAAAGCGCTAACCAATTTGAGAATGTAGATGACGATACGAAATTCGATAATACAAAGACACTAACAGCACAAACAAAAAATCCTGGGATCTTAACTAAGATTGGGATTGGTGCTGGGCGAGTCGTTTCGACGTTTAATCAGGCCGCAAAAGATGCTGTTCAAACAGTTATTAATACTATTATTCCATTTATGGCATTTGTGGCATTAATTATTGGGATTATTAATGGCTCTGGAATTGGTAAGGTTTTTGCCAGTATCATGGAGCCGTTAGCAGGCAATGTCTGGGGCTTGATGGTTTTAGGATTTATTTGCTCATTACCATTCTTATCTCCATTGCTTGGGCCAGGCGCAGTTATCGGTCAAGTTATCGGGACCTTGATTGGCGTTGAAATCGGGAAAGGTAATATTCCACCACAGTATGCATTACCAGCATTATTCGCGATTAACACGCAAAATGGTTGTGACTTTATTCCAGTTGGCTTAGGACTAGCTGAGGCTGATTCTAAGACGGTTGAAGTTGGGGTGCCATCAGTGTTATATAGTCGGTTTATCAACGGCGTTCCGCGGGTCTTTATTGCTTGGATTGCAAGTTTTGGATTATATTCAAAATAAATTTTTAGAAGGTTTGAGGTGTATTGTATGATGACAAAAGAGAGAATTATCTTTTCAACAAAGGTCTTAGAAATAGGTGCGGAATCTGCTGATTTTAAATCGATTGGCATGGCAGTATTATTTGGTGATGAAGCTCCAGACGCATTACGGCCTTCTTGCTTTATTATCGAAGTTGTCCCAATAAGTGAGCAAATCACAGCAGGAATGAAACTTGAAGTCGACAATCAAGTCTATCAAATTACAGCAGTTGGTGGCGAAGTCCAGACTAACCTTGGAAGATTAGGCCATACGGCTATTAGTTTTACGGGTGCAAAGGAGGCTAAATTGCCTGGGACGTTATATGTTGAGCAGGGCGATTATCCTGATTTTAAAGTCGGTAGCGTGGTACGGATTATAGCTGAATAAAGTTCTGATCTTAAAATATCTGTTGTCAGGTAATCAAGTTGAAACTTGATTATTGACGACAGATATTTTAGTTTGAAATACTATGTTCTTTGTGAAAGAGAAATATGAAAGCCTTAACCTAGCTATGCTAGTCCAAGATTACATAAAGTACGCTATGTTATTGTACTTTTATACTGATAAGGTGTTCACTAATATTATTTAATGTCGTATTTTTAATCGAATCATATGGGCTAATGGCAGCTACTCTATTCATTTCTCCACTTGATTAATAACTTGCCCCAATGTCAGCAAATAGCAATACACAAGATCATCCATATTCTTAAGATTTAAACCGTTACAACGTTCAAACTTCTCGATTCGATAGAGTAGAGTATTACGATGTAGGAATAACTTGCTAGCTGCTTGGCGGACGTTGCCCTGGGTATGATAAAGCGCGCGGATTAGCTGCTTATTGTCGGAATCCAGGGAGAGACTATTGCGCAAGGCTTGCAGTTCAGGTTGGTGCTGATTGACTAAAAAGGGTAAAAGACTGCTACTAAGGGTGACAATCGTGTCTTGCTGATTCTGTGAGAATAATTGTTGTTCTAAAGCGAAGGTGGTTGGTAGGTCTTGGCTCGACCTATGTGTGCTACCAATGAATAAATGGGTATTAGTATAAAAATCATTGTCAATAAGGGCTAAAAGACTGGCTAAGTCAGCACTGGTATCGGTTAATGACTCTGTTAGCAAAAGATATCCAGAGTCAGCGGTGATAAAAGCGCGGTGTAAGACGTGTTCGAAGGTGTCAGCGATAGCGCTCAACCATTGCGAACGGTCGGCATGTCGTTCGGTGAAGCGTACTCTAAATTGTAGTAGTTGTAACTTTTTTGCGGTCGTCTGCGGGGCGGTCGTGTGGCGGCCTGTCAAAAATTCTGACCATGCATCGCCAGTTGTCGCGTTTGATTTAGTATGGGTTAATAATTCTAGTAGTGACAACTCGCGATTACTCAGGTTTGTAGTATCAATACAAATGTATTTGCCGGCATCAATAGCCACACAGACCATATTTTTAGCCACAGAGGGTCGAGGAGAAATCGTGGCTTGCGGATAAATTGATAATAGTTGTTGCGTTTCCATCAACATGACCTCCCTAGAAAAATAAATATGACTAATATTGATTAGTGGATGACCGGACCATCAGCTTGACGCCAACAACGATTTGATCATCAAAAAGATGTTCAGGATTATTAATTTGATCGAGTAGTGCTTCGACGGCTTTAGCGCCAATTGCAGCAAAGTCTTGGACAACCGTAGTTAGTGCGGGATTATTTCGGGCAGCTGCGGGTAAATTGTCGAATCCAACCAGTGCAATTGAGGTATCGCTATTGGAAGTAAGTTCTTGAAGTCGCTGTAACGCGCGTAGGGCCACAACATCGTTTTCTGCAATAATTGCGGTGATTCTCTGTGCTTGGATATAGGCTTTTAATTGAACAGCCGTCGTACAAGCCTGCAAGGCTTGCGCCCAACGTAAAGGCAATGCGGCATCGCTAGTAGCTAGCTTTAGATGGTTGAAGTAGCCTAAAAAACGATCACTGACAGTACCAGTAAATGTTTGCCAAAATGGCGTCTCTGGTAAGAAGGCAATTCGGTGGTGGCCACGACTTTGTAAGTGTTCGCAGGCAATTTTACCGCCAGCGACGTTATCACTTGTAACGCTGGGAACGGCAAGTGCAGCCGGTTGTTTATCAAGGACGACTAGTGGCATTTTTTGCGCGTATAGCCGCATTAAGATTGGCAGCTCGGTAGCTAAGTTTTGTGGATAATAGATAATACCTGCGTATTGAGAAGCTAGTTCGTCTAAGTTAAGCTGGATAAAACGCTCGTTAGCCATCAATTTTAACTGCCAAGTCGTACCGGCTAGCGTCCCTTGAATGCCACTTGGATAGTCCCCAAAGGACGTTGTTTCTGGGAATGGCAGTACCAGTAAGATTTGCCGTTGAGTAGTACTCTTGTGAGGCTTAACAAAGGTTCCCCCACCACGAACGCGATAAACGAGGTCGGCAGCGGCCAATTCGTTCAATGCCCGCTTAGACGTGATACGACTAACACCATGCTTGATGGCAATTGCATTTTCGCTTGGTAATCGATCGTTAGGCGCATACTCGCCACGTAAGATTGCTAGTCGCAATTGTTTAAATAAGATCTCGTATTTAGCCATCTGCCCACCTCCACTTGGTATAGTCAAACCGACCATTTTTGTGGCTAATTACTTCATGATAGTTTGATTTTAACCGCTTACATGGTCTATTCCTAGGGAGAAACTATATCAAGATGTGCACAAACTATACTTTTTTACAGAAAGTGACCGAATGGTAACTGGGCAAGGATAATGGGTTACCACGTAAAAAAGGACTGCTAGTAAAACAGTCCTTAAATTACACTCATTGTCAATTTTGATCTTGGAGCATTTGGTACTGAGAGTCATAGAGACGATAGTATTCGCCGTGCATTGCCATTAGTTGATCATGACGACCGGCCTCGACGATGCGGCCATGATTGATCACAAGTATCTGATCCGCTCGTTGGATGGTGGATAAGCGGTGTGCGACGATAAAACTAGTTCGTCCTTTTAATAATTCATTAAGTCCTTCTTGTAACAAGGTTTCAGTTTTTGTGTCAATTGCGGCAGTGGCTTCATCTAAAATAAGAATTCGCGGATCGGCTAGCAAAACCCGGGCAAAGGCGAGTAATTGTCGTTGCCCCGCTGATAAGCTGCTACCATGCTCCTGAACCGTTGTATTATAGCCAGCGGGCAATGTTTGAATGAAAGCATCTGCGCGAGCAATTTTGGCGGCCGAACGAACTTCGTCATCCGTTGCGTCAAGTCGACCGTAACGAATATTATCCATTATGGTGCCCGAAAAGATGAATGTTTCTTGTTGCATGACACCCATCTGTTGCCGCAGTGAATCGAGTGTAACTTGCTGCAAATTGATATTATCGATGGTAATATTGCCAGTTGTGACGTTGTAAAAGCGCGACAATAGATTAATTATCGTCGTTTTGCCAGCGCCGGTTGGTCCAACTAAAGCGATTGTTTGTCCGGCTTGGGCGTGAAACGAGATGTCGTGTAATGTCAACGGGCCGGCTTCTTCATAGCGAAATGAGACATTGTTGAAGCGGACGTCTCCCTTAATGGGCGGCAAGTTAAAGGCGTCTGGGGTATCGAGAATCTGTGGTTTTTCATCCATAGTTTCGAAGATACGTTCCAAGTATGCGGTGGCAGTAATTAAGGAATTATAGAAGTTACCGATGTTAATCACTGGGTTCCAAAAATTATTGATGTACCCTAAAAAGGCAATTAGCGTCCCAGTACTGACAACGACCCCCAGTTGCTGAATACCGATAAAGTAAATTAGTGCAGTTGTAATTGTTGAGATGTTTTGCACCCCTGGACCGAGCGCGTATTGAATTTTGACAGCTTGCATATAGGCACGCCGATTGTCATCAGCAACCGCATCAAAGGTCTGGATCGCGTTGGCCTCCTGGGCGAAACCTTGCGTCACTTTGATTCCAGCAATGCTTTCATGGATATAAGCATTGAGATTGGACTGTTTATCGCTTAGTTTGCGAAAGGCTTGACGCTGCTTTTTTTGAATCAGGTAAGCCCATAAAACTAGTACTGGAATCAATGCGAGACTATCAAGGGTCAATTGCCAGTTAATTGCAAACATGAATATTAACGTGACGAGGACTGAGATAATATCAGATATGAGTTTAACTAAGCCATTTGCCAGTAGATCACTTAGTGTATTGATATAGTTAACCACCCGGATCAGAATCTTACCATGCGGTCGAGAATCAAAATAAGCAAATGGTAACTCTTGTAAATGGGTGAATAGATCAGTCCGCATATCAATTAGTAAACTTTGACCAATCTCGGTGATTGCCCAGATACGATATCGAAAACACAGGAATGCGATGACTAAGCTGATTAGAAATGTGCCACTTAATGCCCAGATCAATGGAAGATTACGGTTAGGAATCGCAGTGTCGATCGCGATTTTCATCAAATAGGGACCCAAGATGATGGCGATGTTGCCAATTAAAATAGTGATTAACACAAAGCACAATCGCCACGAGTAAGGTCGTAGATAGTGGCCAAGTCGTGCGTAGTCGTGCCAATTAAAGCGGCTGGTAAGTTCTTCGTCTTCGTTGTAGGTGTTTCGCTTGGTCACACTACTCATCTCCTTTCGCATCTTTAATTAGTCCGAGTTGCCGACGATAAGTCTCTGCATAGTAGCCGTTCTGAGCAAGTAAAGATTCATGATTGCCTTGTTCGATAATCTCACCATGACGTAGAACAATGATGTGATCAGCATGGCGGAGTGAGGAAATCCGAGAGGCAATGATGAAGACTGTCTTATTTTTTGTAATCGCTTTCAATCGTTGTTGAATGGTTGCTTCAGTCTCCATATCGAGAGCGCTAGTCGTATCATCTAGAATCAAAATACGAGGATCTTTAACAAGTGCTCGGGTTAGAGAGATCCGTTGTTTTTGACCACCTGAGAGACCAACGCCTCGTTCACCGACAACGGTATCATAACCGTCAGGCATCTGATCGATGAAGTTATTGGCATCAGCGATAGCCGCCATCTCGCGGATAAATGGTATTGACGCATCGTGATTGCCGTAATTAATATTGTCGGTAATGGTGTCCGAGAACAAGAAAAGATCTTGCGTTACAATCGTAATTTGGTTTCGTAAGTCTTGGGCCGACCACTGCTGAATATCGCGTCCGTCAATTAAGATACGGCCGTTCGTGGGATCATAAAAACGAGCAATGAGATTCATTAACGTTGTTTTTCCAGAGCCAGTTTCACCAAGGATTCCGAGCGTTTGTCCTGGTTCGACAGTAAAATTAATATCCAAAAGTGCGTTGACTTGAGGTGTATCTGGGAAAGCAAAGTCGACGTGCTGAAACTGGACAGCGCCTCGAATAGGAACCACTTGTTGTGATTTAGTGGTTATGATTGTTGGTTGCGTGTTCAGCATTGAACGGATTTTAATAGTTGCGGCTGAAAAGCGCTGAATATCGTTAATTAACCAGCCACTCATACGCATCGGTTGGTTGAGCATCCATAAAAAGCCGTTAAACGAAACCAGTTGTCCTAGGCTCATCTGGTGATTAATCACGAGAATACTTCCGAGCAGTAAAACAATGACTGATAACAAGGATGCAAGAAAATCTAAAGTCGGTAGGTACCGCCTAGAAACGGCAGCGGAGGCCATGTTCTTTTCCTTGTAATCATGATTGAGTTGCTGGAACTTCTCGATTTCATAATCTTCACGGGCAAAGGCCCGCACGATCCGATTACCTGAAATGTTTTCTTCAACCATGGCATTCAAGTGGGCGAAGCTCTGACGGATGTCAAAGAAGACAGTGTGTGCTTCGGTACTCATGCGTGTCGTTAACCAGGCGATAATGGGTGTTAGGATAATTAGTGCGAGCATTAATTGCCAGTTGAGCCAACCCATGACAATCACGGCAGTTAAGAACCATAGGACACATTCGGCGGTGTTATAGGTAACCCAGCATAGAAAGTGTCGGATTGCATCAGTATCACCAGTTAACCGAGCCATAATATCGCCGTTAGTGACAGAGTTGAAGAAGGGGTAATCTAAGGATTGCAATTTCGTGAATAAATCATGGCGAATGTCATACAATGAATTTTGACCGACGCGTTCCCAGAGGATAATGTAGCAGTAACGCATCACGGTTCGAATTAACGTGATACCGACCATCCCTGCTAATAAAGGCAGAAGCAAGTTGAGATGTCGTTGATTGATGACCACGTCAACAATGATGCCACCCAATAATGGTACTGCTACTACACCAAGTGCATTGACGGTAATTAAGAGACTAGCTAGTATGATTTGCCAGCGGCTGTGCCGGGCGTATTGCCAGACCCACTGATAAGGATTCATGATTAACCTCCCGTAGTAACCAGCTAAAGCTGGCTAACTTGACAAGGCTAAGTATGATGATATTGGAGGGATCATTGAATAGATTATTTTGACTAGTTTAATGTCTTTTTTTGTAAGGAGGGATCACAATGTTGCAATTAAGTGAATTTGAACCGGAAGTCCTTTACGCCTTTCCGTTTCGAAATGAACATCCAGGAACCTACGTCTATCATCAACATGATTTTCTAGAGCTCTCAATAATGTTGGAAGGGTATTCAGACTACAATGTGGAAGGACAATGGCGTCGAGTTGTTGCCGGTCAGGCACTACTGTTTAACCCTGGCATTCATCATCAGGAGACTCAGCCCCCGCATACCCAAAGCCTTCAACTGCACATAGGCTTTCGGCATATCGCGCTACCTGGTCAGGTGCCTAACCACTTGCCCTTTAAAGATGCGTTAATTAGTCTTGATGATTATCGGGCAGAATTCATGGCAAATGCCCAACGAATTGTAGCGGAAAGTCAGCGCCCCACCGTATTTGGGCACGCCTTGTTAATTCAAGCGATGGTGATTGAACAGCTTTGCTGGTTATTGCGATCCTTACCAGAGAATAGTGTTAGTAACGATTATACCGAACTGCATCAAGGTAATGTTAGTCGAGATCAGCAGGCGTTGGTCAATGCTGCCACGTATTACTTGGATGTGCATTACAATGAAGATCTGACATTAGGAACGGTGGCTGCCTCCCTTCATGTTAGTGCGGCGTACTTGTCACGAACGTTTAAGGCAATTCAAGGCGAAACGCCGATTAGTTATTTGACAAGGCTAAGAATGCAACGTGCTAAGCAACTGCTCATGCAAGAAGCAATCACAGTACGCCAAGTTGCTCATGCGGTCGGTTATCAAGATCCGTATTATTTTAGCAAGGTATTCAAGCGGTACTTTGGCGCTGCCCCAACGTTAATCGAGAGATAAAGGTGATAAAATACCAATAATACGGGAAGTTGGTATAGTTAGCGGAACAACTTTATTCAAAAATGTAAGCGCTACCCTGTTTACTGTACTCCCATTATGGTATATTTCAGTCGCAAAAATAGATCTTGTCAGACCCCAAAAAATAATGAACTTGTAGGAGGAATTTTCTAAATGATAACGTGGCAAGGGTTGACTACTGAGCAAGTACAGTCAGTACAGGCGGTTTGTGCCGCAATCATGCCGACAAGCGATCTTAGTGTTGAATGCCAGCATGCGACAACTGGTATTCACATTCAACGCAATGGTGATCAGGCGCGTCTCACATATGGCAGTACGGCAGAGTTGATGCATGGTGCGGCATTGTTATGTGGTCGAGCCCGGAAAGCAACGCAATTTGATATTCGACAGCAACCAAGATTTGAAGTGCTGGCTGCCATGCTCGATGTTGCTCGTAATGGCGTACCAACAGTTGCAATGATAAAGCAAATCATCCGGCGACTAGCAAGCATGGGTTACAATGAGTTATGGCTATATTTAGAGGATCTGTTTGAAATCCCAGAGGCACCATATTTTGGTCGTGGTCGTGGTCGTTATCAGCAGACCGAACTACATGAGATTGCTTTGTATGGTGATCGTTTTGGTGTGACGATCGTTCCAGCTGTTCAGACTTTAGCACATCTGCATAATGCGTTAAAGTGGGATTCGCATGCGGCAGTCAAAGACACGGACGATACGTTACTGGTGGGAGCACCTGCAACAAAGGATTTCCTCACTAATCTTTTGCGTGCGGCGAGTGCCCCGTTCACAACTAATAAGATTCACGTTGGGATGGATGAAGCCTATCAGCTTGGCCGTGGACGCTATTTAGATCAAAATGGGTTTACAGATCAAGAAACACTTATCTTACAACAGTTACAATTAGTCGTATCGTTAACTCAGAAATTAGGTTTAAAAGCTTATATGTGGAGTGACTTATGGTTTACATTCGCTTCATCAAAGCATGAAATGTATGATCCGGATGTGCATTTTGACCCTGCCTTTAAAGCGAGTTTACCGCCAGTCGGTCAAGTTTATTGGGACTATTACCATGAAGATGAACAGACTTATCGTGAGCGCTTTACCCAACACTTCGAACTTAGTGATGATGTGGCGTTTGCGGGCGGAATCTGGACGTGGAGTGCTTTGGCACCTAATCAAAGTAAGATGTTGGCAACGATTGACGCGGGCTTGAAAGCTGCCAAAGCGAGTGGCGTGCAGCAAGTAGTTGCGACAATGTGGTTTGACGACGGCGCAGAAGTACCTTTTAGTGCAGCGTGGTATGGCCTACAAGCTTTTGCAACTTATCAGTATTACGAGGATGTCACATCGGCGATGATCGATACAGAATATGCCATGATACAGGGCGAAAACGCGACTTTTTATCGACTCTTAGATCAATTTGATAACTTTACGAGTAAAGTTAACGTCGATGCTGATAATGTGAGCAAGTTGATTCTTTATGAGGATCTAATGTTGCAGCGATACCGGTCTAACTTAGCAGTTATTGATGTTGAAGCTCATTATCTGGACTTAATGACGAAGCTTGATCAGGTACACGTCCATCAAGAAAATCAATTGATGGTGACCTTTTACAAGCAATTGGCACGGACGGTTTTAGTAAAACAACGAGCTCTAAAGGTAGTGGTAGCCCTTGCTGATTCTGATGTAACCAAATTACGGGCTGACTCGGCTCGAGCGGCGGTGACAAGTTGCCAGCATGCACTGGAACAATTATTACGCGATTTTCGAGCGCTTTGGCAGCAACAACGGCGTGGAAATGGCTTTGAGGTTATCGATGTTCGATTAGGTGGTCAAATCGCGCGCTGTGAGACGGTTACTTGGCGTATTGATGAATGGCTAGCAGGACGTGATGACTTAGCTGAATTGCGAGAACCGTTATTACCAATGGATAAGCGCAATAACGGATTGGTCGGGCACGGGCTGTATAAAGAAATTGTGAGCGCCTGTGAATTGTCATTTTAGATAGAACCGTAACGACGCCGAAAAAATGGTGTCGTTTTTATTTTGGTTGATAACGATAATGGAATGGATGCTAACACAATGCTCGACACTAGCTTGATATGCTGATGTTGGTATGCTAACAACGTGTTAATTCGATTGTTAGGTTGTTTAATAAACGTTTTAATCAGAGTGGCCCGTTGATTCTAACAGGATTAGATTGTTGATTTTTGTGTCGAAATTATACCTAATTTTGATGAAATCTTGAGTTTGTCAATATATCCCTTAAGTTAGTTGATTGTTGCCGTTTGAGAAAGCGGTTACTATAACAGGTGTAATAATGAAAGGAGGGAGAACCGATGGCACAAAATGCCGCAGTTCCAATTGTCAAGAAGCGCAATTTCTTCCAGCGTTTATGGGACAACCGCGTATTCTTGCTCATGGTTGCTCCAGGTGCGATATTATTAATTATCTTCTTCTACATTCCCGTGTTGGCTAACGTTGTTGCCTTTCAAAACTTTCAATACTCGGATCAAGGCTTCATCTATAGTGTGCTGCATAGTCCGTGGGTTGGCTTTCAGAACTTTGCCTTTTTCTTCAAATCGGCAGATTTTTGGATCGTGTTACGTAACACGGTTGGGTACAATTTAACCTTCTTACTGTTGAACTTTTTCTTTGCCATCTTCTTTGGCATTGTCATGAGTCAAATGCGCAACCAACGACTTTTGAAAGCTTATCAGACTTCAATGCTATTTCCATATTTCTTATCATGGGCAATCTTGGCCTACTTCGTATACGCCTTCTTGAGTTCGGATAAGGGTATTTTGAACCATATTATTCAGTCATTTGGCGGGACACCGATTGACTTCTACAATACGCCGTGGGTCTGGCCATTTATCATTATCTTCCTAGGGGTTTGGAAAGGAATCGGATACAACAGTATTCTGTACTTTGCCACGGCCATGGGAATTGATCCATCGTACTATGATGCGGCGATGATGGATGGTGCAAATAAATGGCAACAGATTAAAAACGTGACGTTACCACACATCCTACCAGTTGCAACGTTAATGTTGATCTTGAATATTGGGGGGATCTTCCGTAGCGATTTCGGGCTATTCTACCTAATTCCGCGTTCATCAGGGACGTTGATTAATGTGACACAGACCTTTGATACGTATATTTACCGCGCGTTGACGACGACTAATGATATTGGGATGTCAACGGCTGCTGGGCTAATGCAATCAGTTGTCGGTGCACTGTTAATCATTGTTTGTAATTGGGTGGTTCGGCGTAAACAGCCAGAATCAGCATTATTTTAGGGGGTGCCGTCATTGCGTAAGAAAAAACATATTTCAGCTGTTGAGATTCGCAAGTTCGGACCTGGCGCCAACCTGTTTTTCAACATCTTCCTAGCAATCTTTGCACTATCGTGTATCTTACCGTTCTTCTTCATCATTATCTTATCGTTGACACAAGAATCAGATATTACGACGTATGGGTATCAATTCTGGCCTAAACATTGGACCTTTGCGAGCTATCAGTATCTCGCTAAAATGGGTCATCAAGTGTTAGTCTCATTAGGTGTTACGATCTTTGTAACAGTTGTTGGGACCATAATGAACAGTTTGTTTAGTTCGACGTACGCGTATGCAATTTCTCGTAAGGACTTTGCCTATGCTAGATTCTTCACTATTTTCGCTTTGATTTCTATGCTGTTTGTTCCAGGTATGGTGCCAACTTACTTGGTTGTGACTCAAATGCTAGGTCTACAGGATAATATCTGGGCGTTAATCTTACCGATGAGCTTTGGGGTGTATAACGTTTTGATCATGCGGACTTTCTTCAAGACATCCATTCCGGAAGCAATCATTGAATCGGCACGGATCGATGGTGGTAGTGAGTTGCGGATTTTCCGGAGTATCGTGGTACCTCTGGCAATTCCAGGGATTGCAACAATTAGTTTATTCACGTCACTAGGTTATTGGAATGATTGGATGAATGCCTTGCTATACATCAACAAGGATAGCGTCACACCATTGCAATATTTACTCATCAAGATTCAAAACAATATTCAGTTTATGACACAAAATATGCAAGCCAATGGCGCAATTGCGGGTGCCGCCAATGTTCCAAGTGAAGGTATGCGGTTCGCAATCGTTGTTGTTGCAACTTTACCAATTGCATTAACCTACCCATTCTTCCAGAAGTACTTCGTCAAAGGAATGACGATTGGTGGCGTCAAAGGTTAGTTTGGTAGTGTTGCGTATTTAATTCGTTTTAACTGTTCGGGGTATTAATAAGTCATTTCAAAAAACTTTTCCGAGGGGGAAGAACAGCTATGAATAAATTTGTAAAGGGTGCGGCCCTAGTTAGTGCCGTAGCATTTGGAACAGTGGCACTAGCTGGTTGTGGTAAGTCCAATAGCGATTCAGCATCCAGTAAGGCAACAACCGTTAATATGTATATGCCTGGTGATAAGCCGAAGAACTATGACGCAATGATTAAACGGGCGAATAAAGAAATTCATAAGACTTACAAGAATATCAATTTAAAGATGAACTTTATCGGCTGGGGCGATTATGAACAGAAGTACAATGTTATGGTTACTTCTGGTAGCGGTTACGATTTGGCCTTTGCGCAAAACTATACGTCAAATGCACTTAAGGGTGCATACGCCGATATGAATAGCGAATTAAAGAGTGGTGGTGTGGCCAACAAAGCGTACAAACAAGTTGATTCAGCCTACTGGAAAGGGCTAAAGGTTAACGGTAAAACATATGGCTTCCCAGTCAATGCCAACATTTACGCGCAGAATATGCTGACATTCAACGATGAATTCTTGAAAAAGTACAATATTAGTATTAATGATGTTGATTCATACGCAAGCATGGAGTCAGCTTTAGCGAAATTCCATAAAGAAAAACCAGGAGTGGCAGCCTTTGCAATCGGTCAAGGGTTCAAGGCATCACCAAAACACATGGACTTCCCATTGGGTAATGGGCTACCATTTGCCATTGACTCTAGTGGTTCAAGTAAGAAGATTGTGAATGTCTACGATACTAGTGAAATGCAAGGAATCCTGAAGACTTTGCACAGCTATTACCAAAAGGGTTATATTCCTAAGGATGCTGCAACGTCTAGCACACAATATAACTTACAAGATAACACTTGGTTCGTACGTCAAGAAACCCAAGGACCATTCGATTACGGCGATTCCGCTTTGATTACGAATGCGGGCGGTAAGAAGATGAAGTCTAAGACCATTACAGATCCTTATAAGTCATCTGCTCAATCCCAAGTGGCTGTATGGACAATTTCCAAGACTTCCAAGCATAAGAAAGAAGCGATGCAAGTCTTGAACCTGTTGAACACGGATAAGACCTTGCTTAACAACATTACTTGGGGTCTTGAAGGAACTCAATGGAACTTTACGGACAAGGCTAAGGGTAAGATCAAGATAACCAATAAGTACAAGCCTAACACATTCATTGGTGCTTGGATGATGGGTAATAACAAGAACCTTTATACTCAAGACTCAACGACTGAAGCGATGATTAAGAAGCGTGATCAATCTATTAAGGATGCGAAGACTTCTGCAGCACTTGGTTTCAATCCTGATACGAGTTCATTGAAGACCGAGATTACGAACTTATCGAACGTAATGAGTAAGTATCTTGATATCTTAAATACTGGTACTGCCGACCCAGTCCCAACAATTAAGAAGATGGACAAAGAGCTCAAAGCCGCTGGTTACGATAAAGTTCAAAAAGAATTACAGAAACAATACGACGCCTTCTTAGCTAAACAGTAACACTTAAATCATTTACCACAAAGAGGTCGGGTGCTGGGCACTACGACCTCTTTGTCTACATACAAATTGGGCCATAATTAAGACTAATAGGGGGTCAGCAGCATGCAAGCACATTGGTGGCAACGCGCAACGGTTTATCAGATTTACCCACGTAGCTTTCAAGATAGTAACGGGGATGGAATTGGTGACATCCCTGGGATTATCAGTCGGCTCGATTACTTGGCAACCCTTGGTGTGGATGCGCTGTGGTTAAGCCCGGTATACAAAAGTCCGAATGCTGATAACGGCTATGACATTGCGGATTATCAGGCGATTGACCCAGCATATGGCACGATGGCCGATATGGATCAGTTGATCGCTCAAGCGGCTCAGCGTGGCATAAAAATCGTGATGGATTTGGTCGTGAATCATACCAGTGATGAGCATCTGTGGTTTGTGGATGCTTGTCAGAATCCAGATAGTCCGACGCGCGATTATTATGTATGGGCGGATGCTGTTGATGGGCATGCGCCTAATGATCTGACATCTGGTTTCAGTGGCGGTTCAGCTTGGGAGCTAGATGAACTAACGGGCCAATACTTTTTGCACTTGTTTTCAAAAAAGCAGATTGATTTGAATTGGCAGAATCCAGACTTACGACGCGCAATTTATCGTATGATGAATTTCTGGATCGATAAGGGAATCGAAGGGTTTCGGATGGACGTCATAGATATGATTGCCAAGGAGCCACGTGCAAAAATTTTAGTGAATGGGCCGCATCTGCATGAATATTTACATGAAATGAATCGTCAGACTTGGCGGAACCGTGATTTTTTAACAGTCGGTGAAGCCTGGAGTGCAAGTCCAGAAGATGCGCGACAGTACAGTGATGAGCAGCGCGAAGAATTAAGTATGGTCTTCCAATTCGGCCACTTATGGGCTGATCGCCAGGTTGGCGGCGAAAAGTGGGAACAGCGACCACTTGATGTTGCACAACTGAAACAAGCGCTCTATGCTTGCCAAACGACGATGGCGACTCACGGGTGGAATAGTTTATTCTGGAGTAACCATGACCTGCCCCGCGCCGTTTCACGCTTTGGGGCTACGGGTCAGTACCGAGAGCTGAGTGCGAAGATGTTAGCCATTGCTTTACACGGACTAAAAGGCACACCTTTTGTCTATCAAGGGGAAGAGATTGGTATGACTGATTGCCCAGTTGCAACTATCGATCAAGTTAACGATGTTGAAGCCCGGACAATTTATCGACAATTACGAGCACAGGGTGATGATGCTGGTACCGCCATGCAGAAAATCAATATCTTTAATCGTGATAATGCGCGGACGCCCATGCAATGGACGGCTAAGCAACACGCGGGATTTACAACGGGCAAACCATGGTTGGCAATCAATGCCAATTATCCGAGGATCAATGTTGCGGCCGCCCAAGCGGACCACCAATCGATATGGTGGACGTATCAGCGGCTAATTAGATTACGCAAACAGTCGGCGGTGTTGCAACAGGGTGAGTTTACCGAGTTATCAGCGGTACCGTCACCAATCGTTGCCTACACTCGGAATTGGCAACAAACCCAATGGCTAATTTGCGCTAATTTTGCTGATACACTTATTACGGTAGATCTACCAAAGCGAGCATCTGAGTTGATTATCAGTAACTATCAAGATTATCCTGAGCAACTGGGGCGGGTGGTATTACGACCGTATGAAGCGTTTATCCTTGCATTAAGCTAGAAGTGGAAACGCTATTATCAATGAATGGATTTTGATACTATACAGATAGATTATGAAAAGGAGGAGACAGTAATGATTGGACGCGCAGCGGATAAGATTTTTACACGGGTATTTATTTTCTTAATAATGACCGTCTATTTTTGGATTTATACAGTCGCTGGGTTGGTTGTACTAGGAATTGGACCGGCGTTTCGAACTGTAACTGAGATGCATATGGATAAGCAGTGGGATTATCGGTTATATCACTTTAAGGAAGGATGGCAGCGCTTTAAACGCCATTTTTGGCAAATGAACTTGCATACTTGGTTGTTCTTAGGGGTAGGGGCCGTCTTGGCTTATAATTTATATTTAAGCCTTTCGATTCATACACTATGGATAATTTTCATTCAATTTATTATCGTATTTGCTTTGATTCTTGATTTTAGCTTAGCAATTTTTACCGTGATGTTGCGGTCGCGCTACGATGTTGCCTTCAAAGATGCCATTAAATTAGCAATTGTTCAGTTCTTTAGTAATTTTACGCAGTTATTGACCTTTATTATTGGCACGATCGTATTGATCGTCATCTCTTTGAAGTGGCCAGGGATGATCCTTTTCCTAAGTCCTGGAATCTATATGGTTGGGGCAGATCGATTGTCACGACGGTGGTATGACAAGATTGATAAGATGCTAGGGGCAGTTTAGATGTTGCTGAAAAGTCATGCTATGCAGGCGAGCTTTGCCCACCTGATTAAGTTATATACAACCATCATTTCGGTGATGGTTGTTTTGGCAACAACCGTCTTTATCACCGTTAGTATTCGAGCTTATGATGCGGATTTGGAGCAGGCCGAGAATACGGCCATCGTGCAGGTTGGTCAAATGCTTAATCAGAATCAACAAATTGCCGCGCAATTCGCGACTCAAATGACAAGTTCATCGAGTAATTTACCGAGTATCGAAAAATATTTTGATTCGTCTATCACTGATTACAGCAATTATGCGATTGATAAAAGTATTAGTGGCAGTCCATACTTTTTCTGGCCAACTGAGTCACGGCAATTCTTTACTCAGCATGATCAAGTAACTCAACTGACACTACGATTATTGAGTCAAAATAAGGTGTTTGTTGCGACACAAGCTAATCCTGGTGGCGCCTTATATCCGGCCAAAGACGTTAAACAACGTTTTGCAATTAATGCTCCGTTAATCAATCAGACATCCTTAGAAACGGATGGGGTTCTCAGTATCAGCTTTGATCAGAGCGAGATCAAGCGGCAGTTGTCACAAGTGAATGCGACCCAGCCCTTGCAAGTTGTGGTACGTTCAGAGGCTGATGATGAAGTCTTTTACTTTGCTGGTAAACGGGTCACGCGACAACAGCAACGTGATCTGAACCAGGCACTAACGGCGGGCAACATGAAAATGTTGCGTGATTATCATGTTACCACGAAACAATTATCATCCGGTTATACGGTGATGACAGTCTTGAATAGGCATCTATTAAGTCGTCTGATTATCGGACATGTTCTACCGTTAATTTTATTAGGGTTGATTTTGTTACTAGGGCTAAGTACGGGCTTGTGGCTGACTTTTCGTCGGTACCAGCACCAACTGAATACAATTGTTGATACTGTTCAAACGGTTTCTGATGGTAATCTAGATGCACGAGTTCCAATGAATCTGCGACCGACAGACTTGCATACACTTGCCGGCGGAATTAACGCTATGTTGACGGAAATTCATCAGCATATTTATACGATCTATCAATTACAGATCGCCCAACAAGAGGCGAACCGGCGAGCATTACAGACACAAATCAACCCGCATTTTATGTCTAATACATTAGAGTATATTCGAATGGCTGCGTTAGAAGCACATCAGCCAGAACTCGCCAATGTAGTGTATAGCTTTGCTGCATTATTGCGAAATAACACGGATCTATCATCACGGACGACACTGAAGCAGGAAGTTAGTTTTATTGAAAAGTATGTCTTTTTATATCAAGTTCGGTTTCCTGATCGGCTAGCTTATCAATTTACGGTCGCTGACGATGTCGCTGCGGTTGAGATTCCCAAATTTAGTTTGCAACCACTTGTCGAGAATTACTTCGTGCACGGTGTCAACTTCTCACGGGTGGATAATGCCCTAAGTTTAAAGGCTTGGCGTGAAGCTGGTATCGTTCACGTTAAGATCGTGGATAATGGCCGCGGCCTGTCACCGGAAGCTGTTAAAGCTGTGAATCAAAAGTTGAAGCAACCATTAGAAGCTGAACAACAGCATTCAATTGGACTACAGAATGTCTACTCACGGATGCACGATAGTTTTGGGGACGGTTTTAAAATGACAATTAATAGTAATGACCAACAGGGCGTTACGGTATTGCTGCAGTTTGATGATCGTGAGGGGGTTAAGTGATGCGGAAAGTGATGTTAGTTGATGATGAATACATGCTATTACGTGGGCTTAAATTACTAATTGATTGGGAATCATTGGGGTTGGAGATTGTGAATACGGAGCAAAATCCCAGCTTAGCGTTAAAGTATTTACAAGATAATGACATTGATATTTTAATTTCAGATATGAACATGCCGGAGATGCCGGGCCCAGAATTTGTAGCGGCTGCCAAGAAGATTCAACCAGCAATGGAATTGATCGTAATCTCAGGATATTCAGATTTTGACTATGTACGTGCTGGCTTGCAGCAAAATGCTGTAAATTATTTACGTAAGCCAATTGATACTGATGAATTGTTGGCAACACTGCGAGGTGCCTTGGACCGGTTACAAGCACAACAACAGCAACATCAGATTGCATCGCTGGCAATTCAGACACAGACACGGACATTACTGACGACTGATCGCGAGCCAGAGCAACTGCAAATTATCCAGGCGCTAGGAATTGAGTTTGCCACACCAACAACCGTTCGCCTTATTGGGGTACTAAACCCCTTACCGCCTAAAGATTTAGTGAATTACCTACGTGTGATAAAAGCGGTCAAGGGCTTTTATACTGAGCGGGAAGATTTTATTATTGTCTTTCAAGGGACGACTGACCAATTAAACATATTTATCAATGAAGCACCTCATCAGATCGGGGTAGCACATCGGCCATTTCTAATTGGAGCTCCAATTAAGAATGTCGGACAATTGCGAACGCGTTATATTCAATTGCGTCGTGAGATTGCAAGACAATACTTTTTTGAAACTGCTTCAGGGCTGCGAATGATGCTGCCAGATACGCAAGAGAGCGTTTCATCGACGTTGCCAAGTTATTCTGAGGTCAAAAAAGCACTGGATGGCATCGATTTGACTGGATTTTCAATATGGTTAACCCACCAATTTGACGCAATGAAGCAGGCAAATGCGTCGGACTTGTTAGCACGACAGTTCGCACTAGTTGTATTGCTGGTTCTAAGTGACCGACTGACGAAATTTGATGATAAAGCAGCCATCATTGCCGCAATCAATCACGCCAAAGACGTTAGTGATCTTAAAGGTCAGTTACAGTGGGTTGCTGAACTTGCTACTGAACAGGGTACTCAACAGTTTTCAAGAAATGTGCTGGCAATGCGCCAGATTATTAAAAAGCGATATCCAGAACAACTTTCGTTAGCGGCAGTAGCGAGTGAATTGCATCTCAATGCGGTGTATCTGGGTCAATTGTTCAAGCAGGAAGTTGGACGTAGTTTTGCCCAATTTCTCAATGATTATCGTGTTGATGTCGCGGTGGATTTATTACGAGATTCAGATCTGGATATTGGTCAAATTGCTGAGGCGGTTGGTTATCAAAATTCTAGTTATTTTTATAAATTATTCAAAAAACAAACGGGGATGTCGCCTGGTGATTACCGAAAGGCGGGTGTCCTGAGTAGTTAATCAACTTTAACAAGTTGGTTTTGATAAGTATACGCGTAACCAATTGTAGCGATTGAGTACATTAATCTTAATAAGAAATAGTGAAGGTGAAAAGAATGAGTAGAAGATTAGGGAGCATTGAAGCGGGCGGTACTAAGTTTATCTTAGCAGTAGCGGATGAGACTTATCAAATGGGCGCAAAGAAGCGAATTCCAACTTTAACCCCTGAAGAGACATTGGCGGCTTGTATTGACTTTTTTAAGGCTAATCCAGTTGATGCCATTGGATTAGGGTCATTTGGGCCAATTGGAATTAAGCACGGCACTGCCGATTATGGTCATATTCTAGCAACGCCAAAACCAGGCTGGGCGGGGACTAATATTGTAGGGATTCTAACGGCAGCGCTACACGTGCCGATTTACTTTACGACGGATGTTAATGCGTCAATCTATGGTGAATACATTGCTGGTGAGGCTCAAGCCGTTGATGCAGCGGTTTATTTCACGATTGGCACTGGTATTGGCGGTGGTGCGATTCAGGACGGCAACTTTATTGGGGGTTACTCGCATCTGGAAATGGGGCATGCGCCGGTAATGTTGCATCCAGATGATGATTTTGTTGGGAGTTGCCCATTCCACGGTAATCAGTGTTTTGAAGGGGTAGCAGCTGGACCGACCATTGAGGCACGGACCGGTGAGCGCGGGGAGAACCTTCAGCGGGACAATCCTGTATTTGATTACATTGACTATTACGCTGCTCAAATGGCCTTTAATGCATATGTTAACTTGACGCCAGAAAAAATCATCTTTGGTGGTTCAGTGATTAACGACGCCGATATGGTCAAGGTTCGCCAGTACTTTGATCAGCTAAACAATGGTTACGTGCAAGTCCCAACCGACTTAATCGTACACAGTCACTTTGCAGATAATGCGTCCGCAACCGTGGGCGACTTTGCGTTAGCCGCTTCCTTATTAGATTAATATGGTAATACCAGGTGAGAAAAACCGGTAAGGCGTGTGGGTTCATATAAGTCGGCACCAAGTTGATATATCAACTTGGTGTTTTTTTTGAATTCGACAATTAAGTGTTGTTCCACTTGAAATGGTGCTTATAGGAACTTTTGGTAAAATTGCCGAATAAAAGCGAACTTTTTGAATAACCTGCCCATTCATAATGAAGACGCTTTCCAATACAATTAATAGTGTCAGAAAGGTTGGGATTTATCATGGTTGAAATTAATTTAGATCATATTTATAAACGTTATCCAAATGCAGAAACTAACTCAGTGAATGACTTCGATCTTCATATTAAGGACAAGGAATTTATTGTCTTTGTTGGACCTTCCGGCTGTGGTAAGTCGACAACATTACGGATGATTGCCGGATTGGAAGATATTACGCAAGGAACATTAGAAATTGGCGGTAAGGTGATGAATGATATCTCGCCGAAAGACCGTGACATTGCGATGGTTTTCCAAAACTATGCGTTATACCCACACATGACCGTTGCGGGTAATATGGCGTTTGGGTTGAAGCTACGTAAGTATAAAAAAGATGATATTGCCAAGCGAGTTGACCAAGCTGCTGAAATTTTAGGACTAACTGAATTTTTGGACCGTAAGCCAGCTGATTTATCTGGTGGGCAACGACAACGGGTTGCCCTAGGCCGGGCGATTGTACGGGATGCACCGATCTTTTTAATGGATGAGCCATTATCTAACTTGGATGCCAAGTTACGGGTATCGATGCGGGCCGAAATTGCCAAGTTACATCAGCGGCTTAGCACGACGACAATCTATGTGACCCATGATCAAACTGAAGCAATGACCATGGCTGATCGGGTGGTTGTCATGTCAGTTGGTGAGATTCAACAGATTGGAACACCTTCAGAAATTTATGATCGTCCACGGAATATGTTTGTTGCTGGCTTTATTGGCTCACCTGCTATGAACTTCTTCAATGTTAATTATCAAGATCAGGTTATTGATGACCATAAGGGCGTACAACTAACAATTCCTGAAGGGATGGCTAAAGTTTTAGATAAACGTGGTTATAATGGCAAGGATATCGTCTTCGGAATTCGACCGGAAGATATTCATACTGAAGAGATCTTCATTGATACGTGGCCAAATTCGACAGTTGAAGCCACAATTAACGTGTCTGAATTATTAGGTGCTACTAGCCAGCTCTATAGTCAAGTTGGTAATACTGAGTTTGTGGCTAATGTTGATTCTCGTGATTTTCATCAACCCGGTGCAAAAGTGCAGATGGGCTTTGATATTAACAAAGCGCACTTCTTCGATAAAGAAACACAGAACTCCATTATGTTGGATGAAGAGGAAGAAACAGGTAAGTCGCACTAAAGAAGCAGTGCTCGGTATTGCGATGCTAAGATATCCCATAGATTTCAACGCTATAGCAGGCAAGTAATATTTTTGAAGCGTGATCAAGACAACTTGATCACGCTTTTTTGCTGTTATTAGGTTAATTTAACAATAGCTGTATTAATGAAACATAGAAAAAATCACCTCGATAGGTTGTGCTAGGTCTTAAAGTGGCACTAGCAATTTATAACCAACGGAGGTGATCTTTAATAGCGGATTATTGTTTTATTTGTTCGTAACACTAGCAGGAACAAGCCCTAAGCGGACGTCAATATTGGTTGCATTTAGTAGCTGTTGATGGCTAATCGTGGCTTGGTCGTAGTGGTGGCCGTTGAGCGTCATAGTTTGCACAAAATTATTATGATCGTGATTGTTAGTGGTAGTTAATTGGATATCATGATCGGCCGTGTGCAGTGTAACGTGGTCAAAAGCCGGAATTCCGAGCACGTATTTCGCATCAGCTGGACAAACTGGGTAGAATCCTAAACATGCGAAGATGAACCAGCCGGCCATGGAGCCGTTATCTTCATCTCCTGGGAACCCGGTAGTGGAAGCATTGAATAACTTCCGGAGCTGCTTTACGAGTACTTGAGTTTTTTCACGGTGCCCCGTGTAACTAAAGAGATATGGTAAATGAAAGCTAGGCTGGTTCGAGATAGCGACCTGACCATAATCGACGGCAGCCATTTCACTCATTTCGTGAATGACCATCTGATAGCCACCAACGTGATAACTAGGGCGCGTATTACAGAGCGCTGTCAACTGATCATCGAACCGCTTGGGACCTCCCATGGCAGTCATTAAGCCGTTAATATCGTGAAAGGCACTGTAACTATTTTGCCAGGCGCTGCCTTCCGTGTAGTCACTCCCCCAGCTGTCAGGGACAAAGGGTTCTTTGAATCGGCCATCGCTATTCTTGGGACGCAAAAAGCCAGTCTGCGGATCAAGTAAGTTGAGATAACGCTTGGATAGTTGCCAGTACTTGTTGGCAATATCTGTCTGATCCAATACGTCAGCGACTTGTCCAATGCAATAATCACTATAGGCATAGTCTTGAGTCCAATTGACACTTTCAGGATACTTGTCTGCGGGGATGTAGCCTAAACGATCGTAATCAGCACTGCCTTGCCGACCATAACGGCAATTTTTAACTGGTTTTGAATCGCTATCACGCATTGCAGCCAGTAAACGAGGCATGAGCTCTAATGCGATACCTTTCTTAGCACTTTCAGCAATAATTGAGTCAACTAGATTACCGGGCATCATTCCCCGCTCATCTGGCGCCAACCAGCGTGGTAAGAAACCAGTCTCATTGTAGCTTGTTAAGAAGCCTGCCAAAAACTTAGGTAAGAGTTCTGGCGCTAAGATAGAGAATAGGGCGTAAACGGTTTTTGAAGTATCCCAGAAGCCGTTATTCGTATAGAGTAGACCTGATTTGATGGTTTTAGACTTTGTATCGTAGTGGATCGGCTTGTTCTTGGCGTCCAATTCATAAAAACGTTGTGGGAATAAGAACAGTCGGTACATGCAAGTATAGAACGTTTGAATAAGCTCAGGGTGATGATCGCGAATAGTTACTCGGCTTAAATAGTCGTTCCATTGTGCAGCGCTTACATTTTCAAGAGCCGTCAAATCGGCGTCTTGGAGTCGTTTTAAGTTAAGCTGGGCTTGCGTGCGATCAACGTAGGATGTGGCAAGGTGACAGTTGATTAGGGACTGGTCACTAGCTAAAAGTAGTGTTAGGGCATGACCATGACCTTCAGTTGTTACAAACCAATGATTTTGGTCGTCGTAATAGCCAGAATTAGCACGGTCAAAGCCTGAAATCGTTAATTCAACGTACATAGTTAGGTTAGGGTCTTCGCCACCATGGTAGTCGCTGACAGATAATTTGACGCCCGTTGGGGTAAATTCAAAGGTTAAGTGATCGGAAAATTGCAACATGAGGCCGTGATGAGCTAGCTCTAACTGCTGGAAGTCATAGCGAGCAATGGCCCCATACGTTGATGGTGCCAAGTCAGTTTGAACGTTAAAGTGATCGTCGTAAATCGCTAGATGGTGCGCATTGAAGGTTGCTTCGTTTGGCCGGTAGTTTCCGACAAAGTCTGGCCGCTTAGTTGCATCCTGCCATTGGACGCCCATGAGTAATAAGTGGCAATAGTCGCCAATCCAGGGACTGGGTTGGTGAGTTAGGCGAATTCCTTCAAATCGCGGTGTATCTGGTTGGAAGAACCAGGCGCCGTTAGCGCCGTTAGTCTGAACGGCAAAGTAATTCATCCCAAAGGGCACGCCGCTGTATGGTAAACAGTTGCCATGAGAGTGTTGGGGACTGTTGGCGGTGCCTTGACGAATATCAATTTGGTCAATTTTCATGATCGTTATTTCTCCTTAGAAATTGGTTGGAATGGTTGAGTAGAGTCACGTTGAATTAATTGAACTGGCAAGCGGACAGTAGTTGGCTGAACCGGAGTCTTCAACAGCAAGGACACTGCTTTAGTCCCCATCCCTTTAAAATCTTGTGCAACGGTCGTCAATGAAGGGTACGTCAGGCTAGCAGCTTGAATATTATCGAAGCCAACAATTGAAAGCCGCTGCCAGATTTTAGGATCAACTTTACGTAAAGTGTTCATCAGCTTGATTGCAGTCAGATCGTTTTCAACAACGATTGCGGTGATCTGATGGTCTGCAAGATAAGTCAACCAGTCATTAGTGCTGAATTGGTTTAGAGTGGGTAAATCTGCAAGCGCAGTGACCGGCGTAACGTGTTGCTGATTGAGGGCTGTCAAATAACCAAAGTAGCGTTCATAGACGGAACTTGGCAGGACTGTGTTATTACGTTGTGCATAGAACAAGATCTGTTGATGTCCAAGTTGGAGTAGATGATCAGTTGCAATTTGGCCGCCACTGAAGTTATCAGCGGTAACGACTGGCAACTCAAGCGCAGGTAATGTCTTATCCAAGATAACGACTGGAACCTGTGCCAATTTGAGTTGATAAATGCGCTCAGCTTCTTGATACAAATCCTGTGGTAAATAAATGACTCCGGCGTAATTTTCGTGGATCTCCTTGGCTGAGAGATTAAAGAAACTCGCGGAATCCATAGTAACAGCTTGATAGTGATGTTCACTAGCGGCTAAACTCACGCCGGAAGCATAGTCGCCTAGACCAGCATCGGTTGGAAACGGCAGGACAAGTAGTAGCTGCTTGTTAGTCTTTGGCTGGTCGGTCGGTTGCACGAAACTACCGCTACCTTGTTTACGGTAAATTAGCCCCTGACTTTCTAGTTCAGTGAGGGCTCGCTTAGAGGTGATTCGACTGACGTTGTAAGCTTTAGCTAACTGAAGTTCGGTTGGTAATTGTTCATTATCGGTTAAAGTTCCAGAGGTAATTTGGCTTTTTAATTGATTATAAATGGTTAAATAGCGCGGTTCTGATTGCGGCATCGAAAGATCCTTTCCGGTCAATTGAGTTTAGTGTAAATATATCATTTTTGAACGAAAAAGGGAAGAATTAGTTGTAATTTGATATAGACAAACCGGTATTGAATGTTATAATTGGTGAAAATGATATATCAAATAAGGAGTGCAATAATGACGACTAACTATGTAGATCAGCATGTCCAACAGTTTGTTGCTAAGGTTAATCAGTTGAGCCAACCACTTGATCCCAAATTAGGTACAGTATTTCAAAAAACATTCCTAAATACGCTTGAAACTACCATTTCTGACGATGAGCAAGGTTACGCCTTTATCTTGACTGGTGACATTCCAGCCATGTGGCAACGTGATTCAACAGCACAGGTGCGGCCATACTTGGCATTAGCACATGAGCAACCAGCCATTGCTGACCTGATCACTAGAGTTGTTCAGCGGCAATTCTTTAATATGGCGATTGATCCCTATGCTAATGCCTTCAATGAAACGGCGAATGGTCACGGTCATCAAAGTGATCAAACTAATATGGGGCCGTGGATTTGGGAACGTAAATTCGAAATCGATTCGTTATGTTATCCGGTGCAGTTGGCATACTTGCTCTATAAGAATACCGGCGTCACCGCGCAATTTGATAATAATTTTGTAACCGGTGTCAAAAAGCTATTAACAACATTTGAAGTTGAACAACACCATGCAACATCGCCGTATCGGTTTATTCGAACGATTGATCGCCCTGAGGACACACTGGTTCGCGATGGGCGGGGCACGCCGGTTGCAGATACGGGAATGATTTGGTCCGGCTTTCGTCCTAGCGATGATGCTTGTGAGTATGGGTATCTGGTGCCTGCCAATATGTTTGCGGTCGTAATCCTTGGTTATTTACAGACGATATTCAGTAGCATTCTGGATGATCCAGAAATTGTGGCGCGAGCTCAACGACTCCAGACGACTGTGCGTAATGGTATTGAGACGTATGGTTATACGACTAATGCTAATGGTGAGAAAGTCTACGCATACGAAGTTGACGGCTTGGGACATGCAAAGTTAATGGATGATGGCAATGTTCCTAGCCTATTGAGTGCTCCTTACCTGGGGTATTGTGACTTATTGGACTTAAATTATCAACGAACCCGACAGACGTTATTGAGCCCGGAAAACCCGTATTACTACAGCGGTAAACTAGCAGCTGGACAAGGTAGCCCCCACACTCCAGCTCGGTATATTTGGCCGATTGCAATTGCGATGGAAGGATTAACCGCCAATAGTCACGAACAACAATTGGCCGCGTTACAAACGTTGATTAAAACGACAGGAAACACTGATTTAATGCATGAATCGTTCGATGTCGATGACGACACACAGTTTACCCGTGAATGGTTCTCTTGGGCCAATATGATGTATTGCGAATTATTGTTAACGACACTGGGATTTAAGATTGAGAGGTAGGTAAACATGACGAAGAAGAAGGTCTTTGTTATTTCACACAGCCACTGGGATCGTGAATGGTATATGCCGTTTGAACAACACCATATGCGCTTAGTGACGCTGATTGATAATTTGCTGGATGTTTTTAAAAATGACTCAGATTTCGACAGTTTTCATTTGGACGGTCAGATGATTGCGCTGGATGATTATTTAGCGGTACGACCAGAACGTAAACCTGAATTAGCAGCGGCAATCAAGGCTGGAAAATTACGAATCGGACCATTTTATATTCTGCAAGATGATTTTCTGATTAGTCCTGAATCCAATGTTCGAAACATGATTATTGGCCGCGATCAAGCGCGTGAATATGGTCAAGAAGTTCCTTTGGGGTATTTTCCTGATACGTTTGGTAACATGGGACAAACGCCACAAATGATGACGCTAGCCAATTTGAAGACAGCTGCCTTTGGTCGTGGCGTGACGCCGACTGGTTTTAATAATCAGGTTGGAGATGCAGACTATGCATCTCAATATTCTGAAATGTGGTGGCAAGGTCCGGATGGCACTCGCATTCTAGGGCTGCTATTTGCTAATTGGTATAGCAACGGCAATGAGATTCCGGTTGAGCGAACGGCTGCTAAGAAGTTTTGGGATCAAAAGCTCGCGGATGCTGAAAAATTTGCATCAACGGATAATTTATTAATGATGAATGGTGTCGATCACCAACCTGTTCAATTGGACGTGACGGCGGCAATTAAGGTCGCAAATGAACTATACCCTGATTATGAATTTATTCATTCTAACTTTACTGATTACCTAGCGACTCTGAGCGCAGATTTGCCTAAAGATTTAAGTACAATTCATGGCGAATTAACGAGTCAAGAAACGGATGGTTGGTACACCTTAGCAAATACGGCCTCCAGTCGGGTGTACTTGAAGCAGGAAAATACGAAGAACGAACGGTTACTAGAAAATCAAGCGGAGCCACTGGCAGCGATGGCTTATCCGGCCGCGGACTATCCGCACGATCGGTTACGCTATGCGTGGAAATTGTTATTGCAAAATCATCCCCATGATAGTATTTGTGGTTGCTCTGTCGATGAAGTTCACCGCGAGATGTTAACCCGGTTTGCAAAATCACAAGAAGTCGCACGATTTGTTGCCCACGATGCACTGACAACGCTGACTGCTAAAATCAATACGACAGATTTTAATGAACAAGCGAAACCGTTTGTCGTTGTTAATACGACTGGCTTTACCAAGACTGGTCTGACAAGAATTGTTGTAGAGTGGGACCGGATTGCTTTTAGCGCAACGGGTACCATTCAGGAGCAACGCCACCAACTTGAACAGCGATTAGCTGAATTACCAGAATTAATGGTAGTTGATGCCCATGGTCAAAGTGTGCCCTTTCGACTAATCGATCAACAAGTGGCCTTCCATTATGATTTACCAAAAGATCGGTTCCGGGACCCATTCCAAGCAATTGAACTCACAATCGAGTTGAACGTGGTCAATATGCCAGCATTTGCTTGGCGGACGTTAGCTTTACAACCAGCCACACAAACGCTAGTGCCAAATGCAACGGTCAAGGCCCAACCACGATTAATCAGTAATGAATGGTTGAAAATTGGTGTGAAAGATGATGGTAGTTTAACGATTACAAATCGGGAGACCAATAAGACCTACCATCAGATGCTTGTGTTTGAAGATACGGGTGATATGGGTAACGAATATATCTATCGTCAAACAGCTGATAAGCGCGCCTATTACTCAACTGATTTTCCAATGGAGGTGCGGGTTGTGCATGCAGACGAGTTGGGCAGCGAGTTGGAATTAATCAATTATTTGGAGGTTCCAACATCCGCGGATGAACAACTTGCTAAGGAGACCCATGCCATTGTGGATATCACGCAGCGAACAGCACAGCGATCAACTCAAAAAGTGCCACTGACGATAACGACGAAGATTCGTCTGAATCCTAATAGTCGGCAAATACAATTTGAATCACATGTCAATAACCAAGCAAAAGATCACCGATTACGGGTGCTATTCAAGACGGCACTGACTGCCGAAACCCACGTTGCTGATTCGATCTACGAGACCGTAACCCGTGCGAACCGACCAGCTAAGAACTGGCAAAACCCAACTAACCCGCAACACCAACAGGCCTTTGCCTGTGTCTTTAACGAGGCTAATGGTGTGACAGTCGGTAATTTGGGCTTAAACGAGTACGAGATTTTGCCAGCAGATAATACTATTGCGCTGACGATGTTACGTTGTGTGGGTGAAATGGGGGATTGGGGCTACTTTGCAACCCCAGAGGCGCAATGCCAAGGGGCGTTCACCTTTAATTATAGTTTGGAGTTAACCGATGGGTCGGAAGCACAACGGATTGCGAGTTACCAACGGGCGCAAGGAATGCAAACGCCGTTTAGTAACCAACAGACGTGGCAACATACCGGTACCTTGGAAGCGGACGATCAATACTTGACGCTCGCGACACCTGAATTTGCCGTGACGAGCTTAAAACGCGCGAACAATAGTACTGGATTGACAGTACGTGGCTATAATTTGAGTGATCGTCAAGTACCATTGAAGGTGACAACCAGTTTATCAAAGCAAGCAGTCAACTTCTTTGAAGAAGAATTACCAGAAGTGACGACGGATACCTTAATGCCAATGGAGATTAAAACGTTATTATTGACGGAAGCGGGGCGAGCATAATGGCACCATTGGGATTAATCGATATTGGTGGCACGACGATCAAATTCGCCGTTTGGCAAGATTCGACACTAACTCGGCACCATGCGGTCACTACCCCGACGACTAAGGCAGCGTTCATGGATCTATTGCAGCGTGAAGTGGAACAAATGAAGGCCCAAGCGGCGATTGTTGGGGTCGGGATCAGTTCTCCTGGGGCAGTTAATCAAGCGACTGGTGTAATTGAGGGTGCGAGTGCAATTCCGTACATCCATAATTTCCCGATTCAAGCAGAATTAACGGCTCGTTTTAAGTTGCCAGTTAGCATTGAAAATGATGCGAATTGTGCCGCACTGGCGGAAGCATCGACGGGTGCCGGACAAGGTGCTACGAGCCTAGCATTTCTAGTCATTGGGACCGGCGTTGGCGGTGCATTGATTTTCAATCAGCAGATCTGGCACGGTGCGCACCTGTTTGGTGGTGAATTTGGTTACACAAAAATCAATACCACAGGAACGCTGAGCGAATTAGGAACGGTACCGAATGCAATTCACCGGTATCAGCAAGTAACGAATCAAACTGGCAAAATGACTGGTCAGCAGTTGTACCAGTTAGCAGATACTGGCGATGGAGTGGCGCGTCACGAGATTGACACAATGTACGCGGCGCTAGCACAAGGTATCTTTAATATTCAGTATAGTTTTGATCCAGAAAAAATTATTCTGGGTGGTGGTGTCTCAAACAATTCTGACCTGATTCCGGGTATTCAACGAGCTTTAACCGCTATTTATCAGCAGGTCAAGATTGCCACGTTAAAGCCAACGTTAGTGACTTGTCAGTATACCGATGAAGCGAACTTGCGGGGTGCTGCAGTTGATTTTGAACAATCCCAAAACCGTTAGGAGGCGTGACTATGGTAGAGTTTCCGGAAGGCTTTGTCTGGGGGGCGGCAACGTCGGGCCCCCAGACAGAAGGTAACTTTCATAAACAGCATCAGAATGTTTTCGATTATTGGTTCGCAACGGAGCCGGAACAATTCGATGCCGGTGTTGGACCAGATACGGCGTCGAACTTTTATAATGATTATGATCATGACCTTGCACTTATGGCGCAGGCGGGGGTTCAAGGTTTGCGGACATCAATCCAATGGACACGGCTAATTGATGACTTTGAAACGGCAAGCTTAAATGCTGATGGTGTCGCCTTCTATAATCACGTGATTGATTCGATGTTGACTCACCACATTACACCGTATATTAATTTGCACCACTTTGACTTACCGGTGGCACTCTATGATAAATATCATGGATGGGAGTCCAAGCACGTGGTTGAATTATTTGTTAAGTTTGCTGAACAGTGCTTTAAGTTATTTGGGGATCGGGTCGACCATTGGTATACATTCAATGAACCTAAAGTCGTTGTTGATGGTCAATATTTGTATGGCTGGCATTATCCACAGGTGATTAATGGCCCTAAAGCAGTACAGGTCGCCTATAACATGAATTTGGCATCCGCTAAAACGGTTGCTCGGTTTCATGAACTTTGCGTGCGACCGGAACAACAGATTGGGATTATTTTGAATTTGACGCCAGCGTATGCCGCGTCAGATGATCCAGCTGATTTAGCGGCTGCGGAATTTGCTGAGTTGTGGTCCAATAACCTCTTCTTAGATCCAGCGGTGTTAGGACATTTTCCAGAAAAGTTGGTCGAGCGACTGACAATGGATGGGGTACTATGGGATGCGACCCCAACTGAATTGGCAATTATCGCTGCTAATCCCGTTGACTGTTTGGGTGTTAATTACTATCACCCCTTCCGTGTTCAGCGACCAGATATCAGCCCAAAGAGTTTGCAACCGTGGATGCCTGATATTTACTTCAAGGAATACGATATGCCAGGTCGAATGATGAACGTTGATCGGGGCTGGGAAATTTACCCACAGGCGATGACTGATATTGCACGCAATATTCAAAAAAATTATGGTAACATTCCGTGGATGATCTCTGAAAACGGTATGGGAGTTGCTGGTGAAGAACGGTTTCTGGACAAACAAGGCGTCGTTCAAGATGACTACCGCATCGATTTTATGAAGGAACACCTAACTGCCTTAGCAAAAGGGATTGCGGCTGGCTCCAATTGTCAGGGCTACTTCGTTTGGAGTGGTATTGACTGTTGGTCATGGAATCATGCTTACCATAATCGTTACGGCTTGATTCGTAATGATAGCCATACGCAAACTAAAACGTTAAAGAAGTCGGCAAAGTGGTTTGCGGAGCTTGGGGAACGGAATGGGTTTTGAATTAAACTAGGTGGAGTCTCTCTCAATTAGTTTTGATAGGCATACTAATGAGTATAAGTTTATTAAACCTGATTCTAAGTATTTCTATGGTTACGGCGAGGAAACATTACTCGCCGGTACTTAGTTTTGGAACGGGATAAGAAGTGAACATGGTAAGAGTGTATTTATTTCAGTATTAAAATTATTGTAATCAAAATAAAAGTGAGTGATGTTGTTAGCTTATAAAAAAATAGGATAAATATGAAATACAGTCAAATAGAGTATGCAAAATCTGGTATTAACGGTGTTGACAAACCATAATACTAGTAATATAGAAAGTTGAGATGGGATTTTTTGGTAGCGTCAAGAATCTTGTGTAAATGAAATGCCTTCGTACATATAATATGTATCTAACTTAAATAAATGATGCTTCCAAGGTGTCCTGGAGTCCTTTGAACCCTCGGTGGATCCGC
>NZ_JAMSKZ010000029.1:0-9001 GCF_023806725.1 Lactiplantibacillus sp. C232 | reverse complement strand
TGTCATGCGCTTAAAACAAACCGATATTTTTAATCCGGACGGTGCTATTAAACAAAATGCGTTCATTCACGACCGAAAAACGGGTAAGCCTAATACCTTGTATCTTAAACCAGTTCAAACAGAGCTCTTATTGTACCGTCAATGGCTACTTGATCATAGACTAGCCTCTGAGTGGCTCTTTCCTTCCATTCAACACCCCGAGCGCCATATCACGGAAAAACAGTTCTACAAAATTATGAGTAAGGTTGGCGATCTGTTAGGAATTAATTATCTAGGGACCCACACAATGCGCAAAACCGGGGCTTATCGCGTCTACACACAATCTAATTATAATATTGGTTTGGTCATGCACTTATTAAATCATTCCAGTGAAGCAATGACTTTAGCTTATTTAGGCTTAGACCAGGCTAGTACTGAAACGATGCTGGATAAAATTGATTTTGGTTAGGAGGCTGGCTTTATGGATTTAGATTTTAAATCAAACAAGTATGATCTTTTTGCTCTGTTAAAAGCAAAAGGTGTGACGGAATTAGCGATTTATCAAAAAGGAAAGCGAATTATGGTTCCATTACCAGTCTAAAAAAACGTCCTCAGCATCAAAAGTGAGGACGTTTTTTTAGATTTCTTTTTCTAAAATCGGACAAATACGATCTTGTTTTCCTAAAGGAAAATGTTTGATCCCGATTTTTTTAAATCCATGACGTTCATAAAAACGAATACCTGCATGATTTTTTTCATAAACAGCCAAACGTAAATAACGTTTTTGTTTCGTTTTAGCATAACGATTCGCTTCATCGAGTAACCGTTGCCCTAACCCTTTGTTTTGATAATCTTTGAGCAGATAGATCCGTTGAATCTCTATAGCATCTTTTTCATCATTGACTTTCATATAACCAATGAGTATTTGATGATCCTTAATACCAATAAATTTACTGGTTGGCTGTGCCAATTCTACTGCCAATATTTCAGTTGTCAATTGTGTCTGTAAATATACTTGCATATCAAGTGGATCTGCGCCATCGATAAACGATTCATAAAAACTGACAACACTTACAACTTGTAAAGCATCTAGATCATCACAATCTAAATACGCTAGTGTGATTTGATTGTTCATCTAACTCCTCCTTTTGACATAGTATACTATGAATCTATCTTTCAGAACTCATAAGGAATTGCTCTTATACTAAAAAATGGACTATTTTTATTCAGTCCGTAAAATGAAAGCATATGATTAATTAATACCATTTCCTAGTTTTAGATAATTGAATCCTCTCCTATTTTTTATTAAACTTGTTTTAGGAAAAAGGGGGCTACAATGATTACAAAATTAAACAGTTTTTCAGACAGGGATTTAGAACAATTGGCACAGATTTGGTTGAATGGCAATTTACAAGCACATTCATTTATTCCCGCTCAGTATTGGAAAAATCAATTTGTGAACATTAAAAAAATGTTGCCTGAAGCAAATATTTTTGTGTATAGGAATAATGAAACAATTGTCGGTTTTTTAGGCGAATTAGATGGTTACATAGCTGGATTATTTGTTGACATGAACTACAGAAACCAAGGTGTTGGTAGCCGATTAATTAATTACCTAAAACAAATAAACGACAAATTAACACTTTCAGTCTATGTAGATAATATTAATGCCGTTAATTTTTATGAGAATAAAGATTTTATCATAGACAGTGTAGGTATGGATACTGAGACTGATTCAAAAGAGTATCATATGATTTGGGAAAAATAAAAGGTAAAGACTTTTTTTATAAAAGCTTTGCTTTTTATTTTGCAATAAATAATGCTAATGTAAGCGACAGAATGAGAATAATTAGTACCAGCATCGCTAAGACACTTTTGATGCCAAAAGCAATAGTTAGACTTATCAAAATAATAAGTGGCAAATAAAAATAGTCCAATTTATTGAGTTCTGAGCATCTCTAACATTATTATGATTTCAGAATTATACAGTATTTCATTGGATGAACTGATTAGGGGAGATAACAATCTATAAAGATATATTACTTGAAAAGAAAGTATCAGGCATCGCAGATACTATACTTAATGTTATTTTCTTATTGAGCGCCGTCATGATATTAATTTACATGATGATCGAAAACAAGCTCACCTCAGGTAATTCCTTTTATATCATTCTGATAATCCTTTCAGCTTTAGGGCTAATCATGTTTGTACCCTGACTATCTTTTTGCCGATTCTTTGCTGGTAGTCTTTGGTAATGATATTGAATAGTCTGTTTGGAGACATTCAATTGATCAGCAAGTTCTCTAATAGTTTTAGGCATGTTTTCCAAACCCCTTTCGGAGTTCAGCAAGCATTTCTTGTCTTGTCTGATCTCTTATTGTTTTATCATGCTCAATCATTCCAGTGAGGCGATGACTTTAGCTTATTTAGGCTCAGACCAGGCCAGTACCGAAACGATGCTGGATCAAATTGATTTTGGTTAGGAGGCTGTCTTTATGGATTTAGATTTTGAAACCAACAAGTATGATCTGTTTGATGATTGGCATCAAAACAAGACTAAACAAGCCTTTACACAAAAGTTGCAGCAACAAGCTCAAATTGAAAAAACACAATTACCGCAATTATTGTCGCGTGAAGATTTAAAAATTCGTTGGCAGATGAACTCTCGTCAAAGTGTTCATCAAGTTGCTAGTAAGCCTGATTTTCCGCAACCCGTTTTTGCTTTTAATCATGGTAAGACGCCACTTTACTTAGCAACTGAAATTCAAATTTTCGAAATTAATCACCCTTGGGTAATAACTCCCGGTGCTCGTCTTGCTTATAGTCATTGGATCCTTCGTAATGTGATTGATCAATCTTGATATTCAGCTCTAGGTTTTTGAGGGTTTACTCTAGGTTTTTTATAGTTGGCGCTAGCCTTCTAATACAAATAAACCCCATCAAAATGGGGATTAAATCTACCCTTGACACTTGTCAAGGGTGTAAGTGCGCATTGACCTCGTTTTACTCGGTCTGCTGATAACCATGAAATCAGTTTTTGCCGTTGTTGAATTGACTGCATTTTTAATTCAATTTATGTTTGCACCTAACTAGGATTGTTATGTTTTAAATATTTAAAAAGTGTTGCAGATTGCGCTGTTTTAAGCCAAAATTTTTTAATTGTTTTGTGCAGATAATCTTTATGAGCTTGGTAACAAATTTTGAATAACGGTGCTGTAAGATCTGTGAATTTAAACTGAAAACATTATTTTGATGTTAGGAGTAATTAAGCTGGACTAAAAGAAAGTATTAAAACCAGTTGATGAAATGCTTGCTGATCCTTGGCAAGTTGATATTCAAGAATTGTTTGAAGCTTCTGTCAATGAACCTGACAAGATTAAAAAGAATTTGTATGATTCCTTATACACTTATATTTTGCAAAAAAGGCAAGAAGATATTAGTAATCGCCCAGGTTCCGTCCTCTTTCCCTCTAAAAGCCTGCTGAGGGCTTTTTATTTTTGCTTTGGTATAAATATTATAAACAGTCTCAAAATCGCTAGAAACGAGAAATAAGGCCCTTAAAAACGAATATAGCAGTTAGATTCTTGTTAAGATTCAAAAAAACTAACTGTTTGCTGTCAATGGTAGCGGACGAGCGTAGCGTGGGAGCATAAGGAATTGACAGCTCTAAACCAGTCTTAACACTGAAATGGCGAAAGCCAAAGTTTTATAGAAACTTTGCTTTCCTGCCTAACGGCGAGTGAAAAAGCGGTCAAGCTGGTTCAGCTTGGACGGGGTTCGGGGCGTCAGCGCCCGAATAAACGTGGCTTGCCACACCTTTTAGGCAACGAACAGAGTGAGGCGCAAGGAGCATAGCGACTGGAGTTTAATGTGAGCCTGTTTTTTGGCTCACTCCTTTGTGTTTTTGTTTTAGATTTTGATCTTGTACAGTGGTGCCTCTTTTAAACCTCTTTTATAAACCTCTTTTAAACCTCTTTTAGACCCCCTTTTAGCCTTACTCTCCCAGGGAATACAGGAGTTTATGGATAGAGTTTTGTCTGTTTATAGATAGAGTTTTGTCTGTTTATAGATAGAGTTTTGTCTGTTTATAGATAGAGTTTTGTCTGTTTATAGATAGAGTTTTGTAGTATTATATATTCATAAAACCATATTCATTAAAAGAGGTGCTTCATTTGAGTAATGAAATTGTTAAATATGATCCTGAATTAAATACAATCCCACTTCGAAAATTCACTCCTGTTGAAATGAATTTATTCTTCTCAATAGTTTCTAGAATGCGTGACAAGGGTGACGAAACTGTAAGGTTTTCATTTGATCAATTAAAAGAATTAAGTGCATATAAACCTACAGCAAATAACCGATTTATTGACGATATTGAAAGTACTTATCAAAAAATTTTAGGCTTACGCTTTGGAAGGCGTAGTAAAGATGGACTGCATCGTGAATTTTTTGTTATGTTTACCGAATTTGAGATAAACGGCCATGCTGATGATCCTTATGTTGATATTAAAATTTACCCCAAAGCTATAAAATTATTAAATGAGCTGGAAAGTTGGGTTCGTTATGCTTTATCAGAATTCAGAGATTTAAAAAGTAGCTACGCAAAAACCATGTTTCGGTTACTAAAACAATTTAGAACTACTGGGTACGCTTACTTTTCAGTTGCAGACTTTAACGAGCTATTAGATGTCCCTAAAAGCTATAAAAGTAGCAATATAAATCAATCCGTTTTAAAACCCATCAAAGAGGAACTTACGCCTCTTTTTAGAGGCCTAACGGTTAGAAAAAAATATGGTAAAGGCCGCGGAAAACCAGTGATTGGGTATTCTTTTACTTGGAAGTCTGAAAAGAAAAACGCTAATGACTTCTCACAAGGTCAATTTCAAGATGAACGTCAAAAACTCTTTAACATTCAGCATAATGGTGAATTAACAGAACAGGAAAAATGGCGTGCCATTGATAAAGTTAAGGGGTTAACTCTAGGTTCTACTGAAAAGCAAGCATTGGCTGTCAAACAAGCCGAACATGATAAAAAAATAAGAGATCAAGCACGAAAAGAAGCACTTGCTGAACTCCGAAAGGGGTTTGGGAATCATGCCTAAAACTATTAGAGAACTTGCTGATGAGTTTGGTGTATCAAAACAAGCCATTAGGGAAAAAACTAGATGCAAACTTTAGTTGTTGTTAATTCGGGATATTTGCCGTTAAAGCAACATTCATTGGTGGCAACAACCAGAACCAAATCAATTATAGTTTAGCTTGAAGATTGATACCTATTTTAAAAAGCGACAAGAACGACAACCAAGTTTAAGCTTTGCTTGTCGATTGGTGTTCTTGTCGTTTTTAACTTATAATTTAAGGCGGATTAATTAGGTGGTGAAATTATTGGGCAAGACTATTCGACAACTTTCAGAAGAATTGAAATTATCAAAACAAGCTATTAATCAACGTATTAATAGTATTAATGGCTTTCGAAGCAAACACACTTATAAAGTCAAAAACCATCTAGAAATAGACAACCAAGGCGTTAAAATGCTTGCTAATTTCGACAAGCAAAAACAACAAGAACGACAAACAAATCGGCAAGCTGAAAACGACAAGGACAAAAATATTGATCATATCTTGCTAAAACAACTTGATGTTAAAGATCAACAAATTGCAAATTTACAACAGGCCTTAGATCAGCAACAAAAATTACAGATAGCAACGGTCGCAGAAAACCATCGATTAAAAGAGCATGTTCAGAAATTGAGTGGCTTACTTGAACCTTCTAGTACAACTCAACAGCAACAACCAAATGACAAGGACGATAACTTGTCGAATAGTGCTAATACCAGTCGCATCAAGGAAAATAACGACAAGCAAAATGGAGATAAAGTTGTTGAATCTAATAATGGACAAGAAAAAAAACACAAAAACAAACCTAATAAAATTTGGTGGCATTTTTGGTGATCTTTAACATCGTTTTCTTATTATTAGCAAATTCCAAATTTGTTTTTTAACAGCTATAATCTATCTGCTAGAATTGCTATTATCGTAAAATTTCATATGAAAACAGAGGCTAAAAAATTGCTCAATCTATTCCATTTAAAAAAGGCAAAAATCACTTCTCTAAATGATTTTGTTGACGAAAATTATATGCGGTTGAAAGTCCAAAATTCGCAATCTTTTTCGCAAAAAAGAGACTCATTACATGTTTTTCAAACTGAAAAAGATAATTTTCCTTTCAAGGGACTAATTTTTGTTTTAGAACTTAATTCCCATCCGGGTTGGGAAAAGCAAATTAACCTATTTTCCAAAAGACAAGTTACTATGCCCGAAAAAAAATTTAGAGCAGTAATTATTTTCTCGTTTGAGAAGGAATATTACGCATTATCATACAATCGTGGTGACATAATTCTTAAGAGTGAAGCTATTGATACTTCATTTGGAATGAATATATCAAAATTACTGCTATCTAAAGATCAATTAAATAATATAACCACATTTCATGCATGGAGTAATCCACCTCTTAATTATACGGTGTATTCACCCCAAAAGTCTTCAATTCCCTTATATAAACAGTCCATAAATAATGACTTCATCATCGTCAATAAGATATCAGGTAATAGTATTATAGAAATTCACAATAGTAATGGTGAAATATTACAGCTTAATACTAAAATAATCGGTAATACTTCGCTGCACCTTGAAGGGGCTTCTTTACTCGAAAAAAACCTTCTTACTATCATGAAAGCTTTAAAAATTGTTATTAACTCCAAAGGAAAAAATTCGTTAACCTGGACAAGTGAAATTTCTCAATTAAAAGAGACTAAAAAGTGTAATACAAAACTAAACAATAAATTGCATAGTTTAATAAACATTTTTGAAAAAAATAATGGAGAATTGAAAAAAGGATCCCTAAAAAACATTTGTTTTTTGAAAGATCCTACTAATACAGATTTGGCGTCTACATTTACAATCCGTAATGTACGTGTTGACAACACAAAAAAATTCTATAATCTAAATGATCTCGAACATTGGCAGCGTATTATTTCTACTCTCAGTAAAAGCAACGATTTGTCTCCTTTAGACTCTTTTTCCAAACTAAAACTTGTGGAATATGATGAAAACAACGATAAAATCTCAGAAAAAAATCTGTTTAACTTCCTATATTTTAACTATAAAAGAGCAGAAAACTTCTTCTTCCTTTATTCTGGAAAATGGTATTGTATCCCCATTGACTTAACTGAAAAAATTACTACTTCTGTTAAATCCATTCCTATTTATACAAATGATCAGTTTCGTCCTAGAGATAAAAGAACAGATCTTGATGATAATACTTGTCGTCCAACAGAGAATGCTTACACAGAGAAAATATGCGCCATTAATCCTAACTTAATAAAATTGGATAAAAACACATTTAAACCTTCGATTAATTTAGAAAACAACCACGGTAGTATTGAGATATGTGATATTTTTGAAATTAAAGATGATCGGTTAAATTTTATTTGCCTGAAACCAGGAACCTCGGGTCAATCTTTTAGTCATCTTATTGCACAAGCCAGAAACTCTGCAATGTATTTATCAAACTTAAATAACACTGAAATTAGCAAGTTCATAAACAGTCAATGCGCAGAAAAAGTAGATTTAACCTCAAAAAAAATAAATATAATTTTAGGGATCATTCATAATAAAATCAATGACACAAATAATATTGATTTATCTCTCTTCCCAATCATGTCTTTGATATCTATATATGTCTTAAAAAAAGACTTAGAACAAAAAAATATTGAATTAGAGCTCCTTTTGATTCCGTCAAATTAACTTATACACCTTAGTATTCCATGCTTTAGATAGTTTGATCAAAGACGATGATTCACTAAAAAAGCATAGTTATTACCAATTCCTGCAGAAAAGTGTAGATATGAGGAAAGATCTTAAATAAATCTCGTTCCCCTGTTAGGGTCTATAAATTAAAAATCGCCCCTCAAAATCATTGTTAAAATAACCCCCAATATCTATAATGTAGATGTTGGGGGTTATTTGTTTTTATATGGTATAAATGACTTCTCTTATTCGTCATTTTTTCGATACCTTTTGGAACGATTTTGACCAGGAAATAAACGATCATGCGATCCGACTCGAATGCCAATTAAGACTAGTTCATCTTTATCAATCGTATAAACCACCAGGACATCGTTAGTTTCGCTTGGTGTTTTGTTTTTCGGGGTATCTCGTAAGTGAAATTCATTATAACCGCTCATTCGCCGATTAAGCTCATGATCTTCAAATTCTAGTGGTAATTGTTGCTGCTCAAGCAACAGGTCAATGGCTGCTCGAACTTCATCAATAATAGATTTGTCTAAACTGGCTAACCGTTTTAGATCAGCATTAAAGGTTGCACGTGGTTTAAATCTTAGTTTTTTCATTATTTAAACTGACCCCAATAACCATCATCTGATTCAACAATTTCATCGTCAGGTAAAACATGGCGTTTAATTAACTGATCACGTGCAATTGCATATTCTAACGAACCTTCTTTAGCTTTTAATGCTCTTTCTAGCCAGTCCATTTTTTCTTGTGAAACGATGGCTACTGCGCGACTATTTGAACGAGCAATATAAACGGTTTCGTCTTCGTCATTAACTTGATCTAAATATTTTTTTAGGTTAGCGCGAAAATCGCTCTGTGTTAGTGCTAATGTCATATTTACCACCCTTTCATTGTACTTAATATTGTACTTTAATTTGTACTAAAAATCAATTTTTTAAGGAGCTAAAACTATGCAACAAGTTGTCTTACCCATCAAAGATTCAAACGTTCTCAAAGAGGTTCAAGATACCTTACTCAACAACTTTAAAGCTGGCCGGCGTAACTATACAGTTTTTCAAGTTGGCAAAGCTACGCTACTGCGAGTGAGTGATGTCATGCGCTTAAAACAAACCGATATTTTTAATCCGGACGGTGCTATTAAACAAAATGCGTTCATTCACGACCGAAAAACGGGTAAGCCTAATACCTTGTATCTTAAACCAGTTCA
>NZ_JAMSKZ010000028.1:0-11881 GCF_023806725.1 Lactiplantibacillus sp. C232 | reverse complement strand
TCCACCGAGGGTTCAAAGGACTCCAGGACACCTTGGAAGCATCATTTATTTAAGTTAGATACATATTATATGTACGAAGGCATTTCATTTACACAAGATTCTTGACGCTACCAAAAATTTTGACCGATAGTAAATCAATGGTTAATCAGACTAGCAGCAATAAAAAAGGTAGGAAAGAATTATGCGCCATTCTTTCCTACCTTCTATTAGCTTTATACTGTTATGATAATGATTGCTGTCTACACAATTAAACCACTGTCATTCATAAGTATATTTCCACCTTATGTTGCTTAACCTATCCATAATAGTTTATCGAAGAATTTCACTGCCAATCTAAACGTTGCTCTTGGGAGATCAAGAGAGCGTTACGAATCTAGTCTCAACGTTTCCTTTTTTAACAGTCCTAATGCACGTCTATAACTCCTAGTGTAGTGTAAAAGTGCGAATGACTATTAGGGTATACCCTAATGGCCTTTAAACATTTTTTATTAAAAATTATTTTTTATATAACTAGCCACATTTTCTTTGTCTGGAAATAAAGTAGCCTGGTTTATTTCCAATGATTGATTTAATTCGTTTAAAATTTGTTGCTTTTTTTCACCAGGAATTACTAATCTAATTGGCTCATTGTGTCCATTGTACAGAGATACTTTGTTATCAATATCATCATGAATATTTTCCAAGCTACATGATGTACCATCATAAGGTTCAAAAAGGAAAAAACCACTTTGAGCTCGTAAGCGTTCATTATTAATTGAAGGTTCGACGAAAAATGGGTGAAGTAAAGTTCTAAAGTTGATTAGATCAGCAAAATAACCAGTATCTCTTTTAATATCATGATACAGGCATTGCATTTCATAAGACTGATTTATTTCTTTATAGAAATCATTTAGTGAGTCATATACTTTTTGGTTTTCCTCAGAAAGTTGTTCATAATAGCCCTCTGGGAACTGCTTGACCAGATCCATGTACCAACTTTGGTATAAATGATTTTCATCTTCTTTCAACAAATCATCAATATTTTTGTTGAAAGAAGATATTTTTCTATAAATACTTTTCTTTTTTTCTTCGTCCATCAATGCTAATGTTGATAAGACTTCCACGGTGTCACTGCGACTACTATAGTATGTGAAATCATCAATATTTTGTGTCTTGTTAGAAAAAAACATGGTAACTATCCCGTCTGTTTCATGTCTTTCAGAATCAAGATGAGATTGACAGGCAAAATAAAGAGCGACAAGAGCATTGGTCGTTACATCTAATAACCTAGTTGGCAAGCCAAAATGTTGCATATAAGACAGGCGAGAAAAATTGTTTTCTAAATTGTTAAAATCGTTTGCGTACCTACGCATGTACTCATTAGTAAATGAATATTCATGGGTATATCCGGAGAGCTCTTTTTGTCTAAAGATGCTAGCAACGTTATTACTACTTTTGAAGTCATTTGACTGTCCTCTATAGAAAAATCGTGGTAGCAAACCTCTTCCATCAACTGTTACATTAGCTTTTATAGACTTTAGGGATTCTGCTTTTTTGCTTAAAAAACTATTTACAGATTGAATATTCAAAATAGAACCTCCTATAGATATAAGCAAGCACTCTGATAAAATGAATCAATTACCGTATTTTTATGCTCAATGTTCTTACTAAGATGACTTACGTTAATACACTAATCCAGGTTAGAATGAAGTACACTACTGATTTAAAAATATGTTTCTAAAAGAATTATATCTCTGTATAATGAATCAAGTAGAGAAGTTAAGGCGGTGGCTATTTCCGATCGGAGGCGGTGCTTATGGTGTTAAACCTTTAAAGCCCATAAATCCTAACGAAAGGAGTAGCCTAAGTGTCCGTTTCGGACGCTTTACAATTAATGCTAGCTTTCGGTACATTTATCGTGGCCTTGATTGCATTAATTGTTGAGCTGATCAAAAGTCAGCAAAAAAAATAATCCGTCTTAGCTTTTGGCAGGGCTAACGGATTATTTAATCTATTATTAAACTTTGCCACCGTCTTAAACGGCTCTACATGGGAAGCCCTGTTCTAGCGGGGCTTCCTTTTTCTGTTTACATTATAGCATGGCTATAACGGACTTGCGACTATTTTAAGTGTAGTTTCTCAAAGGCTAGAGAAACTATTGTTCGTTCTTGAAAATATGTAGGAGCAACGGCCTAAGAACCATATATAGTGGTATAATATGTAATAAAAACTATATGTAGTGTTTGGAAGGTGCAATTCTTGGTTCAAGAGAAACACAACAAACTATTGAGCGCAATAATTTCGATTGGTCTTTTAAGCTTTTTAGGAATAGTGGTTGAAACAGCGTTAAACATAACCTTCCCACAATTAACAACGTATTTTTCTATACCTATCAGTCAAGTTCAATGGTTGACTACTGGATATATGCTAGTCTCAACTAGTTTGATTCCATTGGGTTCATTCTTTTTAAGACGGTTTCGTGTGGTAACTTTATTTAGAGTTTCGTGCTTAAGCTTTTTAGTCGGTACGTTGGTTGCAAGCTTTTCCAACAGCTTTAATTTAGTTTTGCTAGGCCGCTTATGTCAAGGCATTGCTGATGGAATCGCGTTACCGTTGATGTTTGCTGTCATACTAGATCAAGTGCCAAAGAAAAAAGTTGGCACTTTTATGGGGATAGGTAGCTTAGTTATTGCCTTTGCACCAGCAGTGGGTCCCATATATGGTGGCATAATTCAGGACACATTCAATTGGCATTTTCTATTTATAATTTTAATACCAATTATTATGGTTACCTGGCTGCTTGGTGAGCTTAGCATTGAACAAAGTTCACCGGTTCATTACGTTCCCTTTGATGTCCGTGGGGGCATTTTCTTGGCCATTTTTTTGACAACGACGTTGATGTTTATTGTTAACTTGACTGCTAACAGTAGCTCTTTTAAATTGTATTTATTTTTACTAGGAACAGCTTTTTTTAGTGGCTTACTTTTCCTTCTTAATGAGAAGCATAAGAGCCATAAATTGTTGGAATTAAGTCTCTTTAAAAACAAACGCTTTTTGCAGTTGTTAAGTGCTTTTTTTCTATTGCAATTCAGTTCTTTGAGTATGTCATACTTAATCCCTAATGTGCTACAAATACTTTTTGCCCAGTCACCTGGTTTGGTAGGTTTTCTAATTGCTCCTGCCGCTGTGATTGATGCAGTGCTATCGGTGGTTGCTGGTATTATTTACGATAAAACTGCACCCCGCTTACCCATTATAAGTGGCTGTATAATCATTGGACTGACCTTTTTGGGCGCCAACCTATTTACACCAAGTATTGGCGGGCTGGTTTTAATATATATGCTTTTTATGGTGGGATTGAGCTTTAGCTACAGTAACATCATGACCTATAGTTTGTCTCAATTACCTGCTGGGTTAGTAAATGATGGTAATTCGATTTATATGACGGTTCAAGCTTATTCAGGAGCAGTTGGAATTGCAATATCGTCCTCTATTGTTTCTTTATTGCAGAAACAACAAGGGAGTGTAATTTCAGGGACAAAATGGGGGTTAGCAATCAATTTCTTGATTTTGTTTTTTGTTGCCGTATTCACAATTTCTCTATGCTTGATAGCTTTACGAAATAAAGTAATTAAAGGAGATAAAGAGTAATGAGTTTAGATGATATAAAATCATTTTCTAAAGAAAATATGGCCTTTGATCCAACTGGGCATGATTTTCTTCATGCCCAAAGAGTGGCTAAGTTAGCTCAAAAAATATATACAGAAGATTTTAAAAAAGATGAAACTGATATTGGTCTGTATGTTGTGAAAGCAGCTAGCTATTTGCATGACACCATAGACGAAAAAGTCACTGCAGATAAAAAGAATAGACTGAGAGAAGTACGAATTATACTTAGCCATGAGAATATTGCAACTCCGGCTAGAGAAGACATTTTAGATATTATCCAACATATGTCATATTCTGACAACATTGAACACCATTACCAGCTTTCTAACGAAGGTAAATGTGTTCAGGACGCTGATAGACTTGATGCACTAGGTGCAATCGGCATAGCACGTGCATTTGCTTACGGCGGGCACGCTGGACAGGAAATATACGATCCCAAAATATCAGTGAAGGAAATCAAAACACACGATGATTATCGCCATCACAAAAGTACAACCATCAATCACTTTTATGAAAAGCTACTGAAATTAGCAAGTTCAATGAATACCAGAACGGGAAAGCAAGAAGCCAGTCGTCGAACAAAGTATATGCGTGATTTCTTATCTGAATTCCAAATGGAAACAGGTGTAAAAGATGAGACATAATGAGTATCTATTAGATAAATCGTATTTCGAAAAAGTCGCTGCGCTTTTTAATAAAGGGCAGTCTGATCCCCAAAAAATCCTTGTCGTAGAGCACGCCGTGATTAACAGTTTGGATTTTATAGACTATTTATGTGAACACTACGAAGTGTACTTTATACCCAAGCCCAAAAGTATTGATCGTAAAGTCCTTAAACATTTATCAAAGACTTGTACAATATTAGATGTTTCTAGGAAAGAATTAGCAGGCGTTGATACACCTAACTTGATAAAGGAAATTGTCGGACAGGACACGTTTGCAATTATTGATATTGGTGGGTATTTTGTACCAAGATTAAGTGACATTCAGAAACAGTTTAAAGGTCAATTGGTTAAAATAATCGAGGATACGGAAAATGGCTACCAAAAGTATGAAGATAAGCTGTCCAATAATTCAATATCAGTCCCAATACTATCAGTGGCAAGAAGTTCTTTAAAAATTGAGGAAGATTTTTTGGTTGGACATGAGATTGTAGTCAAATCCGAAATCTTTTTAGCAGATTATGGAACGACGCTTTTAGGCAAGAAAGTACTAGTTATTGGCTATGGTAAAGTTGGCTCCAGTATAGCGGGTAATTTAAGAAAACGTGGTGCAATAGTCATAGTTGCTGATAAAAGGGCAATACGATTAGCTAACGCATTAGCCCATGGGTACCAAATAACTAATGATATATATACTGAGCTAATTGACGTTGATATTGTGTATATAGCTAATGGAGAGAAGTCTATTGATACTCTTCAACTAAAAAAATTGGATTTGAAACATACTTTATATAGCTTTTCTGTAACTTCAGCGGACGATACTTTTAAAAATAGTCAAATGATCAACAAATTACCCCACTATGGACACAATGGTGGGTATAAAATTTTAAAAACTAAAAGCAATAGGACTGTTATTCTAGCAAATTCAGGAAACGCAATTAATTTCACATACTCTATATCAACATTAGCTTCCTACGTCCAATTAACACAGGCTGAAATGGCAGTTATACTACAAAAAGACATTTCAGGTGAAGAAAATCAGGGAATTGTTGAATTAAATGAAAACGACAGAGAAAAAATTGCTAAAGAATGGTTGGCAGAGATATTTGAAGTTGTTAAAAGTTGAATTAAATAAAAAAGCTTAAAGAATTATACAAATAAGCTCTGGTTGCTACCGACAAAGAGATTTTAAGCTGTTTTTAGTTGCTGCTAAACTTTGATCGTAGTATTAAACAAAAATACCTTATTAAGCGCAACTTTCACTGAAACAGTTGATAACAATATTAAGATGAAATTTGGTTTCCTCGTCAAAGTTTCTGTATAATAGATTAAGCAGGAAGTTTTCTACGTAAAGTCAAGTATATTAGGACTCTAAAGTTTTAATTTATGACATATTTGGCATTATTGCTTTAATTGAGGCGTTTTTTTCTAAATTAGGAGCATCACAAAGGGCTTCAAAGAAATTACTTCTTTGAAGTTAACTTAGGCTATAATGAACCTGATCAATTAATTACGACAAAAGTCTTTTTGATTATTGTTGGCTACGTTGTAATCATACATTTGATCAGTGATAATCAAAATATATATCGTTCTAAGCAGTTTATGGATTGAAGCAATGGCAATTTTCTTGAACCCCTTCGTTTGAGAAAATTGCTTTTTTCGTTCATAGTAATCTGCTATATGACATGGACTAGTCTTAGCCGCTAGATCGATTTGTCCAATTGCACGATAAAGAATCTTCCGCGCAACGGCATTGCCGTGCTTAGAAATCCTTAAACTAGAATCTTTTTCCCCTGATTGATATCTACCTGGATCAATACCAACAAAAGCATTTATCTTGTTTGGATTACTGAATCTTCTAATGTCGCCTAATTCGGCTAGAATTCGGACATCAGTTATTTCAGCGATACCAGGAATGCTCATTAAGATTTCTAGATCGCGATTAGGCAAAGTCTTAGCTAATTTAATCATTTCCTCTGATCTCCGCTCGCGATCAGCTGTAAGCCGTAATAATCTATTGGCGTAATAAACCACTTCATCACGCTCCGGGTCGTCTTGATCAACTGCTGGATAAGCTAAATCCGCGAGATGCTTAAGTTTAATAGCTAGTTTTTGAGCACGGTTAATACCATAACCTTTAAAATCTTTAATTTGCTTAGCGATGGTTGATACTTCAAGATTTCTAACATCTTGGCAGTGCGGAAAGAGCTCAACTAAATACCAGTAATTAACACCTCTAGAGTTATTGAAAATGGTTTCTAATTCTGGAAAAGTTAACTGTAAATATTTATGAAGTCGATTCTTGGAAGAAATAATATCGTGAGTTAATTCCTCATAAGCCCGACTTAAAGACTGCAATTGATGATAAACATCAGGCTCTTTTCGATTAGGTTGATGCTGATTTTGATCTTGAGCTAGTGCCAAATGGTAAGCATCATTACGATCGGTTTTATTGCGACGTAAGCCCTGATTAATTTCTTTCTTAGCCTTTAAAGGATTAAGAAGAACATAATCATAATCGTATTCATCTAAAAATCTAGTAATTCTGCGTGAATAAACTCCAGTTGCTTCTAAGATGATTTGTGGATGTTCGGCGTATTCTTTTAGATCTATCAACAGAGTTTTAAAGCCGATAGTATCGTTAGTGATCTTATATTCTCGTGTGGCGCCACTCTGAAGTACACAAACACTGGAATCACGACTACTTACATCTATGCCAAAGACAATGCTCATTTTTAAACCCTCCTAAATAGCTGTTAGTGGTTGGAACGTATTTACTAAGGTAATTATTTCTAATTTTCTAAACTGGACATCAAGTGTCGACATTCTTCGAAGAGAATACTAATTACTAAGTAAAACTGCCTGTTTTAAGGACGACGTCAAGCGTCTAAACTTCTTACGGCATATAGTTTCACCACTATTTAAAGTTTAGAACAAAACTAAAATAGTGAATCAACTATCCCGTCGGATAATCGATTCACTATAAAGCTTAGAATGTTTTAAGGGCGGTGGCTGTCTTTTCCCTTGCGAGGTGAGGCCCATGGGAACATGGAATAATCTTCAGGAAGGTTTCACAGTCAATGAGCGTCTTCCAGACACTCTCGTTGATGTTGCTGTTTGGCACGTTTTTAATCGCGCTACTCAGCTATATCGACAAGCACCACAAATAAAAAAGCCGCCCTGCGTAACTTTGGCCAGTTACAGGGTAGCTTAATGCTGTCTTATTAACTTCGCCACCGCCTTTGAAGCGGCTTGCGTGGGAAGTCCTGTTTTCGGCGGGGCTTCCTTTTTCTGTCTCCATTATAGCATGTCCCTTAAAAACTGGCTAACGTTTTAGGCTTTGATCAGGTTCAGAATCTGGTTGTTTAATTTCTGGATTCTGTTTAGCAAATGCTTTCAGTTGTTTTTGAGTTCGATCACTAATTTCTTGGTGCACATCGTTTAACTGATTTTTTAATTGCGCTTTTTGTTGTGGACTAGTTGTTTGTTGAATTTGTTGTTGCAAGCCTTGATAGGACTTATTCAGTGACTGGGCTGCTAGCTTTTTTAAATCGTGCTCAGGTCCTTCTTGTGCTTCTTGCAAGCCTAATTATTTGGTTAAGCCATCGCTAAGCTCAATCACTTTGTTGCTAACTTGCTGGATTTCACTTAAAGCACTATGGATCACAGCTGTATCTTTAGCCCAGGTAGCCACATAACCGAGTGAATAGTTACTGGTATCAACGCCAATATTTTGCATGGCAACATATGCGACCGCTTCGGCCTGGGTTTCCTGATAGGCTCGTGGCCGATCTTTAAAGGCTGATTTTAAGCCGTGTAGCTGGCTATGCGCATATTCATGATATAACGTCTTCAATTTTAAAGCATTATCGGATTCATCACCACCAATAACAATTTCATTAGTGCTGGGTTGAAAATACCCTTAAAACCAGGTCATAGACTTGTTGCTGTAATTTAGGCAAGCTGGCTAGTTTCTCTTTCGTCGGCACGACTTTAGTCATAATAATGGCGTAGTGTTCTTCAACCTTCTTTCCATTAACATAGCGCTTATTCGGGGCGATATTGGTTAAAGCGACTGGCTTAGAGACTAACCCCAGATACTTAGGCAGATTAGCCCCTAAATAATCAAATTCTTCATCAGTGATATAAGCACAATCGGTGCGGGGATAACTGAGCAGTTTGTCTTCGTATAAACTCTGAATGGCCGCCAAAGTCTGGCTGGCACTGGCATGATAACGTTTATTCATGGCACTCTGGAGACTGGATAGTGAGAATAGTTGGGGACTAGCACGCTTTTTAGCCTGGTTTTGAATGCCCTTGATTAAACCAGCCTGTGAGCCTTTCTGAACGTGTTTAGCTTGCATGAATGCCATTAGACCTGTTTCGTCTTTAAATCGCTGATAGGGGCCTAATTTTGCGACGAATTCTTGCTAATTAGCAAGAATTTCAGCATTTAGTTCAAAATAGGGTTTCGGATTAAAGGTTTTGTTTACCTGGTCTCTTTGATAGACCATACACAAGGCTGGCAGCTATACGTAACTAATCGAGCATACCAAATTTTTCTCAATATAAAATACATTATGGGCTACCATTCATACCAATTAACCAGTCGCTAATTTTGTGATTACAAGTGCATGCCCCCATCTTCATGCCGGTTTCGAGTTTGGTGTTGCCGTTGCTTTTTCGTCATTTCCCACTCAGTCTTCTTTAAACCTTGCGCCTGTCTTTGTCGTTGGTAATCTTCATCACGAGCATATAGAACAGTCATGATCGCGTCACTAAAGGCCGTCTTTAAGTAATAGTCTGGACTAACTGGCTTGTAATTTAGCGGTTGATAATGTCCAATATTTACTTTTCTATACTGGTCGTCCTTGGCTTGTTGCCCTTTTAACTGCTTTTGGATTTTCTCGATCTGACTGTTCTTAATCGTCGGATCGGCTTTGCATTCGCCAAAAAAGAGTTGTTTAGTGCCATCATGCTTTAAAACCCGTTGTAAGTGATGATTTTCTAACTGATCTAAGCTCAGCCGTCCCGATAAATAAGCTAGTCCTTGTTGATGTTCTTGGGGACTGAACACCTGTGGTGGATTTGCTTGCCACTGTTCAATTGTTTCAGCCTGACATGGCTTTAAAACAGGATCATAGTACATCACGGCTGTATAGGCTTGTTCCTGTTTAATCAATGGCAATCCATCTAAATCGCCTTTGGGAAAGGCCCTTTTTAATACTTCATGGTATTGCGTTTTAATGACTTGCTTAACGGCCATGATTGCCCGTAGGTCTTTGACTGCTCGAGTAATCTTTTGCTGCTCGGTTGGTGAATACTTTTCTAGTAGACCTTGATCAACGTGTTCTAAACTTTCTAAGCTATCATCATGAATCATCAGCGTATATTTAAGCTTGATTTTGACTTCCTTTTCTTGTTGCATTAATAACTTCCAGCCAACGTATGGCCGTTTGGTAAAGGTCAATAATTGTCGGGTCAATAAATCATCACGAATATTCATTAAACGTTCGTTTAATTCACTGCCTTTGAAAATCGTTTGTTCACTATTAGTTTCTTTAATCAATTCCCGTCGTTCAGCCGCGTTTGTCTGTTCAAAATCAAGCTCTGGATAAAGTTTTTTAGTCGTGCGATCAACTACTTTATTTAAGAGCTCATCTGCTTTTTTTAGTGAACTTTCTTGTTGGTTAATTGTCAATAATTGCTTAGTGACATCTTCACCAACAGCGTGCTTAATTAAGGTACTGTTTTTCCAATTAAATAGCATGCGCCGCTTATCATCTAAACTTTCCAAACTAATATAAGTTTTCAGTCCGTGGCTTAACTCTTTGACCACTTTTTTCTCGTTAAACGAGAAGTGTTTACTTAGGCTATCCAAGTGGCCTCGATTAACTACTTTCTCCTGCATATTTTTATAGCCAGCTTTGGACTTACGATAGTTCTTAACTTGTTGATTAAATGCCTTTCTTTCATGCCGTTTGCTATTGATTCCCTCGTGTTGCATTGGTGTGTCAGCTATTCCCTGTTCCACAAATGATTTTTCACTGATCCGATCAGGAATGCTTTTTTGCTCTAAAGCCTGATTGACACTTGCCGCCCAATTGTGCCGCCATTCAGTTATTTTTTCTTTTTTATCCCAATCAACCAACCAAATTTTTCGGTTTCTCACATTCCCTGCAGGGGTCTTAGTTTTATTACCATGACTATCTAAAATGTATTTGGTTTTTGTTTTCTGTCCCCAAGTACCATCGGGGTTAAATGGGCGATTGGTTAACATCACGTGTGCGTGTGGATTATCTGGGTGATCACGATGAATCGCTACATCGGCTACCATGCCTTGATCAACAAAGTTTTCTTGCACGTATTTAGTTAATAATGTTTTTTGTTCATCTTCACTTAACTCAATTGGTAAAGCCACGTTAAACTCTTTTGCATACCTTGAGTTTGATTTACGATCTTTCTTTTCAACTTCATTCCATAATTGTTCTCGATTACTGGCCCATGCTGGTGCATTTTTTGGCGTCAAAATAAAGCTTTCTGGCATAACCGAGCGGGCATAAAAATAGTGGCGACCTTCCTTATCATCAAATAGCTTTTCACCACTTCGATAAGCGGCACTGGCAATCGCACTTCGTCCTTTACCAGCACTAATATTACTAAAACTCATGTGAAAAATTGCCATGTCGGTCACCACCTTTCTTTGGGTTTATGGGTTTGACTTTGTTGTCGCCATCGGCGACTTCTAATACAGGTTTTAATGGGTTTAGCACAACGTCATCAAAGATGACGTGTAAGTGCGCATTGACCTCGTTTCACTCGGTCTTCTGATTCTCTTAACTTTAATTTAGTGTATGCCTTCCGCTTCGCTATTTCAAATTTTATACTTTGACTTAACGTTTCTTATATGATATAGTTTCGGTGATTATTTCTAATATGATTGGAGGGATCGTTATGTCTCAAAGTAACTTAGAAAAACAAGAAGCTAAATTAAAAGCCCTCAATCAAAAAATTAAGGACGAAAAAAATAAGATTGAACAACGGCTAGGTAAACAAATCATCAGTCAAGCCAATTTAGATTATGCTAATTTGTCTAACGATCAGATTAAGCTTTTAGCCAAGCAATTTTCTGAATTTTTAAAGGTAAAGTCCGTAGATCATTAGCCATACGAGATGGGGAAATTCCATGTCTAATCAATATGAAAAACTAGTCGAGCAGCAAGCGCGTTTAAAACAAAAAATTGAGCGGGAAGATTTTAAATTACGGCAATCTAAATACTATGAAAATCGGCAAGCCCGCAAAGCCCGTTCTCGCCGACTAATTCAAAAAGGGGCTTTATTAGAAAAGTACTTTCAAGCTAATAACCTATCGGTCGAACAAACCGAAGAACTTTTAAAAACATTTGCTGACTATGTTAACACCCATAAACCGGATAAATTAAAAAACGATCAACCGGGACTGCTCCGAGTCAAGTAGACAGTTCAAATAATTAAAATAGCTATGCAGTTTTTAGAATGGCATGATTCCGAAATTCTTTCGGAGTCATGCCATTTAGTGTTTCTTGGCGACG
>NZ_JAMSKZ010000027.1:0-14206 GCF_023806725.1 Lactiplantibacillus sp. C232 | reverse complement strand
GATTCGGTCCCACTGAGCATCTTCCAGTTCGTATCGTTTAGGTGTTGTCATCGGAATGCCTCGATTCGTTTTTCCTCAGATTATACCTGAATTTTTAGTTTTCAGACAGTCCCTAGTAGATTATAGCCGTTTTTTCATATTAAAACGTCTATTAATTTTTATTCTTTACTGTGCTGCCAATTAACATGGTATCTTTTGCGTTGATAACTAAAGCCCTCTCCAATCACTTCATGGGCATCCAGTACCGTCACAAATGCCCGTTCATCAATCGCTTTAATTAATTGCTTCAATTGTGGAATTTCCCGCGGTTGAACCACCAAATAAATCACTTGCTTTTGATCATGCTGATAACCACCTTCAGCTTGCAAATATGTCAATCCTCTATTTAAAGAAACATCAATTAATTGGGAAATCTTTTGGCTTTTATCTGATACAATGAATAATACCTTAGCACGATTGGGCCCTTCTTGGACCATATCAATTACTTTAGATAATACGAAACTAACAATTAGCGAGTACGCGATGTGATACAGATCTAAGTATGATAGTGATAGCCCTAATACTACGTAGTCAATAATCAAAATTCCTTTTCCCGAAGAAAATCCAAAACTTCTCTGGCCAACCCGAGCAATAATATCACTACCACCAGTAGTTCCGTTATAACGAAAAACCAGACCAATTCCCAACCCTGATAATACCCCTGCAACCAGTGATGACAATAATAAATCATTTCTCAATGGTAGTGGTTGGATCAGAGGCTGCTGTGACCATATTATTAGAAATAGTGATAAACAAATGGTGCCATAAATAGTGTAAGCCATCATGCGCTTGCCTAAGTAGCGCAACCCAATTAGTATCAATGGAATATTCAGAAATAAAGTACTAATTCCCAAGTTAATATGAAAGAAATGACGAATAATCAGAGTTATTCCGCTCAGACCGCCGTCTGCCAAGCCACTTGGAATAGAGACTAAATCTAGACTGAACGCATAAATGCTACATCCCAACGTAATCATAATTAATTCGAAACTATTGTATTTTGTCCAATCTTTAAAAAACATAGTTCATCTCCAAAATGTTTTATCAATGTAAGTGCTTTATTATTTGACCGATGGTCCCTAAAAAACACTAACTTGTCCTGTAGTCCCTAGCTATTCACTTCCCTTTTGGGAGTGCCTAAGTCTCCAATTTTTAAAGCATATTCTTTAATACGATAAATTTGTCGTCGTTGTACGCCAGTACTCCTTGCAATTTGTGCAATATTCGTTCCATCCCTGAGCATTTGAACTACCCTTTTATATAGGTAGCGTTTTGATCCATGTGGACTATATTGCCGCCTTCTTCCTTTATACTCCCCGCGCTCCTTAGCTAATTGGATTCCCTGATTCTGCCTAGCATGAATTTTGTTGCGCTCTTCTTCAGCTGTATATTTGTATATTTCAAAAACCAAATTGGTTAATAAACCACGTAAGTTAACATCTTGTATATCAGTGAAACTCGGTAAACTTAAAACATCTAGTGTGGCTTCCTTTTGTTGAATCAAGTTAATGGTGTCAGTAATGTCCTGAGCATTTCTACCAAGTCGATCTAAATCCAAAACAGTGACAATATCTTTTTCACGAATGAACTCTAACATTTTTTGCAATTCAGGGCGATTTTGAACTGATTTTCCGGAAACTTTTTCCTGAAATATTTTCTCTACACCAGACTTTTTTAGAGCTTCAATCTGCCGAGCTAAATTCTGATTTTCAGACGACACCCTAGCATAACCAATTTTCATATATTTGCCTTCTTATCATATTAATTCTGACGTCAGTTTCTGGGCAACTACTCAACTAGTTGATCTGATTAAGATTTAAAAGTTACTGTGTCACACTCTAATGTCTCACACGTTTGATCTATTATACCACAGCTCAGGAAGGAGACATTAGGGTACATCGTAACGTAACGGATTGGGGGATTCGAGATAACTTCTTAACTGGACGGGTTCAATATTGGTATAACCAGCATCATCAAGGTATTGGTAGTACCAAAATATTATCTAATCTCAGAAAAGACCCGGCCGTCACCGAACAGGTGACGTTAAAGCAAGTTAAGCGGATTATGAGCAAGCTAGGCATTCGTTGCCAGGTTCGTCAGAAAAAGCATTCACGAATCAAACAACAGGAGCAATACTTACAAGATAATGTTTTAAATCAGCGTTTTAGCGTTAACCAACCAAACCGGGTTTGGTTAGCTGATTCAACGGAATTGACCTATGGTGTTAACGGTCAGTATAAAGTGCGTTTGAGCGGCGCGCTGGATCTTTACGGTCGCCATCTAATTGCCCATAAATTAAGTGAAACTGAAACTTCGAAGGCAAAAGTTCAGGTTTTTCAACGGGCCTTTAATTTTGCGGGTGACGTCCACCCTGTAGTGCATACTGACCGAGGTTCGGCATGCACATCAGGAACATTCAATAACTTTTTGGCGCAACATGAAGTCACCCGTAGTATGTCACGACCAGGAATGCCGTATGATAACGCACCAATGGAACGTTGGTGGAACGAGTTCAAATTGCGCTGGATTGATCGACACGCTAAACCAGTTACCTATAAAGAATTAGTGGCCTTGGTCGAAGAAGGCATCAACTATTTTAATCAACTAGATTGTTCACCAGCAAGAAACGACCTCACCCCAGCTGAATACTGGAATGAGGCCGTTTAAGCAAAGCAAAACTTATATTATTTCAAATGACAACTTGACAGGGACTAGTACAACTCAGGGGCTTTACTTTAATATTTCCTGTAGATATTAGCCTTTTTTAAATTTTAATTATGCCTAGAAGCCTATGTTAGAAGTCATAGTCGCCGCTACTCATAGCTTCAGCATTACCCATTAGATAGCCAGCACCAACTTGTGAGAAGAAATCATGATTGGCCGTTTCGGTTGAAATTCCGTTCATTACGATTGGGTTGATATCTTTAATCTCAGCATTGGGGAAGCGGGATTCAAAGCCCATATTTTGGAGCGCCTTGTTGGCGTTGTAGTGAACGAATTGTTTAACATCTTCCGCTAACCCAATCGGCGCGTAAACTTCTTCGGTGAACGCAAACTCGTTCTCAAGGAGATCGTCGAGCAACTCATCCATCCACTTTTTGAATGTTTTTTGTTCAGTCGCCGATAGCTCGTTATATCCCAATTGAAATTTGTAGCCGAGGTAAGTACCATGAACAGATTCATCGCGGATCACCAGTTTGACGACTTCAGAAAGATTTGCCAGCTTATTGTTACCACGGTACCAAAGTGGGGTAAAAAAGTTGGTGTAGTACAAAATTCCTTCAAGAAAGACGCTTGCAACTTTCTTTTCAAGGTTGTTTCCCGTTTGATAAATATCATTGATCCGTTTGGCTTTGTATTGCATTCTGGGATTATTGTTCATCCATTTGAATACTTCGTCAACAGTGGCTTGATCGTTCAAAGATGTCAAAATAGTGCCGTAGCTTTTGGCATGAATTGACTCCATCATCAAAAAGTCATTGAGGACTGCTGCTTCTTTTCGTGTCCGAACGTCGGGCCGCATCACGTCGACTCCTTCTTCAGATTGGAGTGTGTCCAGCAAGGCTAATCCACCCACAACCCGATTGATAACCGATTTTTCGGTGCCAGAGAGTGTCCGCCAGTCCCGTAAATCATTAGAAACAGGTACTCGCGTATCCAGCCAGTATTGTGCCGTTGCTTTATCCCATACATATTCGTCAAGTTCGTCTTCGATGATGTCCCAATTAATTGTTTTATAGCTCATTAGTTGAATACTCCTTAAAAGTCGTAGTCGTCATCGGTCATTTTTTCAGTGTCCGATTCATTGTTTGCAGCCGTTACCTGTTGCAAAAATTGATTTTGATCAATCATCAGTTCTTTGAGTTGCGCCACTAGTGAAGACGGTTGAACTTCGTAGACAGCGTTAAAGCCAAGTGACATTAATGCATGATTGGCACCATAGGAGGCCAGATTGATGGCTTCGGTGGCATCGTCAAGGTTAGCTTCTAAGAAGTCTTTTTCAGTTTGCATGAGTTGATCAAACTGTGTATTAATCCAATACTGCAGTTCGGTTTGATCACTTACAGTGAGTTCTTCAAATCTGAGGCGAAATTTGTAACCAATATAAGCACTAAAAAGAGCGCTACCGCGGAGAATATTAGCCAACATTTGGTAAGTATTGACGAGAGCCTGTGTTTGAAGTATTGTCCAGTATTTACCAAACGAGAGCCCAGTTTCAGTCAGAATAAAAAGGGCTTTTTTCTGTAAGGCCATATCGCTAGTGCTCATTTGGGCTAGTTGGTCAATTTCAGCTTGCAGATTGGCATTATCATCTGCCCAAGTAAAACTTTCACCGCCGTTACCCGGAATCAGAGCCCGGAAAATGGTCGTACAGCTTTTGGCATGGACTGATTTCATAAAGGTAATGGTGTTTAATACGGATTCTTCTTGTTGAGTTCGCCGATCGTGGCGAATAGCAGGGGTGCCAACTTCTGATTGGTAGACGGCTAACATTGATGTACCTGCCAACATACGAGTAATGGCCTGTTGTTGAGTATCTGATAGCTGTTGCCAAGCCGTCTGATCATTCGTGATGGGAATCCGAATGTCCAACCAAAAGTTAGTGGTGAGTCGTTCCCACATGTATTTATCGAAATTATCTTTAATATCATCCCAGTTAATTGCTTTGTAGTATAAGTAGTCCATCGTTATTTGTTCGTCTCCTTAATTAGGATTCATGGGTATATGGGTCTTGTGACCCAATAACGTATGCCGGTGTGTTAAACGGACGATAAGACCCCAAGTGAATTTCCTAGATCATGCATGATTCACATTCATTTGCCGTTTTAATTTCATCGTCTTCTGTAAACGTTCGAATGTAATAAAGTGACTTAATGCCTTTTGTCCAGGCGTAATTCCGTAACCGGTTAAGGTCTCGGGTTGTCATCTTTAAATTGTTATTGTCCTTCCACTCGTAAAGGTCAGGTTTCAAAACTGAACGCATAAATAGTGTCAGACTCATGCCTTGATCAATGTGCTTTTGAGCTACGGCATAGGTGTCAATAATTTTTCGTTGATCAATATCATATGCGGGTGTGTAGTAAGGCAAAGTTTCGTTAGACAGGTAAGGTGCTGGATAGAAGATTGAGCCTACCTTATTTTCCTGACGTTGTTCTACTAATTGTGTGATTGGATGAAGTGATGCACTTGTTTCATTGACGTACGAAATTGACCCGTTCGGTGCCACAGCGAGTCTATTACGATGATAAAGGCCGCCAGTAATCACAGCTTGCTTGAGTGCCTTCCAATCTGTAACAGATGGTAATTTAATATTTTTGAAGATTTTTGCAACTTTGGTACTCTTAAATTTAAAGTCTGCGTTCAAGTATTGATCGAAGTAACTGCCATCAGCGTACTTTGATTGGTCAAATTTAGCGAAGGTTTCGTGGCGTTCACGGGCAATTCGATTGCTCGTAACGAGTGAATAGTAGTTTAAAGCTAGGAAGTAGGCATCAGTAAATTCAAGGGCCTCTGGTGAGCCATACTCAATTTGGTGGCGTGCAAGGGCAGTATGCAGACCCATAGCCCCTAATCCAATCGTGTGGTAAAGTTCGTTACCATGTTTAACAGTCGGTACTTCCTTAACGTCGGTTGTGTCAGTTACGAGGGTGAGCGCACGAACAGCAACCTCAACTGAGTGACCGAAGTCCGGCGAGTCAATCATATTCATGATATTAGTTGATCCGAGATTACATGAAATATCGGTGCCAATTGTCTTGTACGATAGGTCATCATCAAGTTTTGACGGTTCTTGAGGCTGTAAGATCTCACTACAAAGGTTACTCATAATAATTTTGCCATCGACAGGGTTAGTTTGGTTGGCCGTATCAATGTTCAAGATGTAAGGATAACCAGATTCTTGTTGGAGTTGAGAAATCTTTTGTTCTAGTTTCCGCGCGTTAAAAACTGACTTCTTAATATTGGGGTTAGCGACCATGTTGTTATATTCTTTGGTGATATCGATGTAAGCAAATGGCGTACGATATTCACGTTCGACATCATAGGGGCTAAAAAGATACATTGGTTCGTTAGTCTTGAGTAATTCATAATATTTATCAGGAACAATCAAACCGAGGGACAAGGTCTTCACCCGAATTTTTTCGTCCGCATTTTCTTTTTTGGTATCCAGAAAATGTAAGATGTCAGGATGGAAGACGTTGAGATAAACCACTCCGGCGCCGTTCCGTTGCCCAAGTTGGTTACTGTAGCTAAATGAGTCTTCAAGTAACTTCATCACTGGTACAACGCCAGACGAGGCGTTGGAAATCTGCTTAATAGGATCACCTGAGGCGCGCAAGTTTGACAGGTTAACGCCGACGCCCCCACCGATTCGAGATAGTTGAAGGGCAGAATTAACGCCGCGTCCAATTGAGAGCATGGAGTCGGCCACATCGATTAAAAAACATGATACCATTTCACCGCGCCGTTTTTTACCCGCGTTGAGAAACGTGGGGGTGGCAGGCTGATAACGTTGTGAAATCAATTCATCGGCAACGTCATTGGCAAGTTGTTCATCACCATTAGCGAGATAGAGGGCATTGAAGACGACGCGATCGACAAAGTCTTCCAAAAATTGCTGGCCATCATTAGTTTTCATGGCATATTGTGTGTAGAACTTGTAGGCACCGAGAAAGCTGCGAAAACGAAAGTGATGGTCTCTCATTTGGTCGAACAAGGACTGCACAAACTTGTGAGAGTATTGTTCCAGGATACTTGGATCGATATAATCTTCGTCAACCAAGTAATTTAACTTGGCATTTAACGAATCAAATTGCTTGGTCTTCGGTTTAACTGTCTCTTCGAAATAAGCCTTTAGGGCTTCTTGATCATAATGTAGCGGAATTTCTCCGTTGCTTGGGATATTTACGAGGTTATTTAAGTAAAAATAGGTATTTTCCATTTCTGGGGTGCTAGTTACCATTAGGGATTACTCCTTCGTTGTTTGAAAACAAAATTGATTGCGATAGGTTAAGATGGCATCGGCAATGCGAGGAATGTCGTGTGCGGTGCCACGTAGCTCAAAATCGGTAATGTAAGGAAAATCGAAGCGTTTAGCATATTGTTTAGCCGTGAGTGCAAACTGCTTATTAAAATTACGATTACCGCTACCGATAATACCGTAGCAATGCTGGTAATTGCCTTCGTACGCGAGGTAATCTCCCAAAATAGTGGTTAATATTTCAGTATAACCGTTATTAACCCCATTACCACCTTTAAGAAAGGCTGGTAGGAAGGTAACAAACGGCTGGTCAAGAGTGGTGAATTCAGGGTGTTCTTTAACATTAATTGAACTAACCCGAACATGACGTTCTTTCTCAAAGTATGTTGTCAGTCTGCTAATAAAATATTTCGTGTTGCCACTCAAACTGATGTAGAGAATATTTATGGTTTCCGTAACTAATCATCGTCCTTTTTCTATATATAGTGGTTAGGCAATCATCATAGCACTATATGTGGTGTCTATGCAAATTGGTGGACGATCTGATTGATCTAAAAATTGTGTTGAATATAAAGATTCATGCGAGGTGGCTAAAATGGGCCCACCGTTGGTATTTTAAGTTGCACTAAGAGACGATAAACGGGACTTTTAATGAATGGAAGCAAGCTCCCAGGACCTAGCTCACAGTTTGCACCAAAGGCCTTGTTATCAATTGAGAAGAGCACACTGTACGGTTCATGATCAAAAAATATTTTGATTATGTCTACTAGTTTTTACCTTTGTTTTAGTACAAAAAAACGTGCGTCCCCTAGAACTATTAGAAAGTTAATTTAAAATAGTCGAAGGATAATTAAAGGCATGCTATAATGCGGGGAAGAAAAAGAAGCCCTGCGTGAACGGAGCTTCTCAGACAAGCCGCTTTAAAGGCGGTGGTCTAGATTACAAAATACATTGTCGCCTTGTAACCGACCAAAGTTACGCAGGGCGGGTTTTTATTTGTGGTGCTTGTCGATATAGCTGAGGAGTGCGATTAAAAACGGGCCAAACAGCAATATCAACGAGCGTGTCTGGAAGGCGCTCATTGGCTGTTAAACCTTCCTGAAGATTATTCCATGTTCACATGGCCTCAACTAGCAGGGGATCAGACTGTCATTTATTAAAAAGTGCAGCGACTTTTTCGAAATACGATTTATCTAATAGATGCTCATTATGTTTCATCTTTTACACCTGTTTCCATTTGGAATTCAGATAAGAAATCATGCATATACTTTGTTCGACGACTGGCTTCTTGCTTTCCCGTTCTGGTATTCATTGAACTTGCTAATTTCAGCAGCTTTTCATAAAAGTGATTGATGGTTGTACTTTTGTGATGGCGATAATCATCGTGTGTTTTGATTTTCTTCACTGATATTTTGGAATCATATATTTCCTGTCCAGCGTGCCCGCCGTAAGCAAATGCACGTGCTATGCCGATTGCACCTAGTGCATCAAGTCTATCAGCGTCCTGAACACATTTACCTTCGTTAGAAAGCTGATAATGGTGTTCAATGTTGTCAGCATATGACATATGTTGGATAATATCTAAAATGTCTTCTCTAGCCGGAGTTGTAATATTCTCATGGCTAAGTATAATTCGTACTCCTCTCAGTCTATTCTTTTTATCTGCAGTGACTTTTTAGTCTATGGTGTCATGCAAATAGCTAGCTGCTTTCACAACATACAGACCAATATCAGTTTCATTTTTTTTAAAATCTTCTATATATTTTTTTTGAGCTAGCTTAGACACTCTTTGGGCATGAAGAAAATCATGCCCAGTTGGATCAAAGGCCATATTTTCTTTAGAAAATGATTTTATATACTATATTTAATCTATTTCGTTTAGTATCCTTTACTATATATAATAAGGAGGCCTCTAATGCTAGTTTTTCTGTCAACATCATTCATACCATCCAATGATAAGATGTGGTCGCGAGTTGGCATAAATAAAAATCAACAATTCCCGCCATTGGCAATAGATTTAGGATGACGTTCCCTTAATTTTAAATGGTGTCCATGGTCTTAGTTAAATTTTTCTTGTTTCTGCCCAATTGATTCAATTCAGTAACTATGACAACACCACCTTAACAAATCATAATTTGGATAATAGTATGTTCCATTTGAAAGCTAAGCCTTATAATTAGCATAGGGTTAATAGCTCTAATCAAAATACCCACAAAAGGCCTGCTCAACTAACAATTGAGTAGGCCCTTTGTAGTACAAATTAATCCTTATCACAACTAACCTCAATAGCACAACAGGTATAAATAGTGCTTAAAATCCCTAAATAAATTTCTCTCACAACTGTTTAATAAAGCGGCAATCCCCGTCGTACGTGATTAATTAAACATTCAATTCTTAAAACACCTATTTTTAAATCGACTTAAACCGTCGCTGTTGCGTGCGTTTACTAATCCCCGTCTTTCGTTCAATCATCTTATAAGTCATGCCTTGTTTTCGCAACTCATAAGCAAATCTGATCTGTTCATCAGAATACGTTTTCGGTCGCCCTTCCCGAAACAACGGATCATGTTGCTTGGCATACAATTTACCTTCTTGTGTGCGCGTGACAATCATATCGCGTTCAAACTGCGCAAAGGCGCTAAATATTGTAAAGACTAATTGGCCAGTCGGCGTATTATCAATTAAGCCCATGTTCAAAATATTAACTTTGACATTTTCTTTAAACAACTCTTGGATAATGGCTAACGCCTCGCGCGTGTTCCGTGCAAACCGATCCAACTTAGTGACAATCAAAGTATCGCCTGTTTTTAGAACGCGCAACAGTTTTTGAAACTCCGGTCGTTCGGTAGTTGTGCCGGTAAACTTTTCTTGAAAGATTTTTTCTGCTCCTGCCAATTTTAGTAACTCAATTTGATTTGCTAATTTTTGATCAGTGGTACTGACCCGCGCATAGCCATATTTCATCTTTTTATCTCCTTATTTATGTCATTAAGTAATGACATGGTTCTAACCCTTTAATTATACAGCATCAAAAAAGAGGCCACAACTGTTAAGTTGTGACCTGTTTCGTTCCATTTAAACACTTTAATTATCACATATTCAAAACGTCAAAAAATTTGTATCTAAATATATCTAAGCTTTTTTAATGGTGAGAAACTTTGCCACTTGCAATGCTCGATTAATTACTTAGGTATACAAAATGATTATTGTCACGAGACTAAAATAATCTTAATGTTTAAATTTTCTTCACTTCAATAAAAGACCGGCCTGCTCAAACCCAAGGGTTTTAACGGACCGATCTTTATTTACATTAAGGCATCTTTACTTACTTTGAAAAACTTTTAATTTATCTTAGCCAGTTGTTGTGACAAAGTTTCCACTTGTTTAGCCAACTTCTCCAGATTGTGACTCTGGTCGAAAGTTTTTAAGTTCGCTTGCACTTGCCGAAAAACCTTTTGGACTCTTTCTTGGCCATTAACAGTCAAAGTTAGCCGAACAATTCGTCGATCATTTGGATTCACTTGTGATTGAATTAAATTATCTTGAATCAATCGCCAAGTATTCCTGGAAATTAGTGTGCGCGTAACCATGAATGCATCAGCTAATTCACTAGCAGTAGCTTGCCCATGTTGTTCAAGATAGACTAATATTCTCCACTCACGCATTGAAAATTCAGTTTTGGCCAGTCCTTGCACTAACATCTGGTATGCCTGTTTCTGAATAGCTTGCAGGGTTGTTAAGCTCTCAAACTGGTTCTTAATTTGCTGATGATTTACCATATAATATCATCCTATTCTTTGTACTGCCGCTTAGTCATTCCGAAGAGTTATAACAAACTACTCATGGCTAATAGTAATAAGCCCCTCAGTGTCATATGTCGTTGGTCAGTTTCATCAGTTCGAGGCAACCATTGATCTACAAAATTAGTAGCCTCTGTTTGACCAGCCTGAACCGGCTTAGCAGCATCGTTGATTGGCTCGGGTTAATAGAAACTCTAAAATCTGTCGATAAACTATTTATAATTCTTATTATAATAAATTGATTCAAACTCATTATGAACGTTAGAAATATTATTAATATGCATTGAAGGTTAATTTTACAATCTACCTAAAACTAAATATAATTTTTCTAACTTAGTTGTTGCACTTAAACTACTGCATACTCATTTTTCAGTCTTACTTAAGCTACCTCGATGATAAATTTTCTTTTGGATTAAGTATTGATCCTGATATTGAGTAATAAATAACGGAGAACTTTCTTCTATGACATTGCTAAACTCCAAACCATACCATGAAATAGGTGAGGCCGTAATTTTCTGCAAATAGATGCGCCCGCCAATCAATCTTCTATCTAACGAGCTTAACTGATCATTGGCAATTAAATCTGCTGGTTGTTCCTTTATAATAACAAACTTAAAGTCGCCGACTTTCCGTTGTCGCTCTGTTGAATACGTGGGTATTTGTGGTTCTAAAATACCTTGTTCCACTAGATGATTTACAATTTGATGTAAATAGACACTAACGGATTGAGATTTCTTAAACCCTAAGTACAATTGAACGTTAACAACATTATGCGTCTCAAGTAAATCAACTGTATAATTACTTTCATAAGGTGCATTGGTTTCATTGACTGTAACAAACCAATAAACTTTAGCTCTTTTAGGTTGTCTGTCGAGAATAGAATACATGGTACTACGCTTAATTTGGTAATCACCCTTAATTTTAGTCATATACACTAAGTTAGTCGTGAACAAAGGTACTGTATTGTCTGCGCTTAATTTAGAGAGTTGATCACGATAGTCAAGAAGTGAAACATACTCGCTTTCTTTCTCATAATGTTCTCTTCGTTTATTTCCAAAGTACCAAAGCCACATAATATAAAGAATGCCCAACATGATTGTTAACGTAACATAACCGCCATGAATAAACTTAACCAAACTTGAAATTAGAAAGATTAACTCAATAAAACCAAAAAACAAGGCAATTATAAGTGCTGTTCCCTTAGCCAGGTGTTTCTTTAAGAATTCATGCAAAAGCACAGTAGTCATAAGCATGGTAATAGTGATCGCTAAACCATACGCGGCCTCCATTTTTTGTGAACTACCAAAGAACCAGACTGCACTAATTGTTATTATACATAGTATCCAGTTAACAGTTGCAATATAAATTTGATTTTTTATATTACTTGGATGTCTAATAACCATTCTAGGTAAAAATTTTAAGCCAATTGCTTCATCGGCTAAAGTGTAAGAACCCGTAATCAACGCTTGAGAGGCAATAATTGCAGCGAGTGTGGCTAGCACAATGCCAACTAGGCGCCAAGTTCCGGGGAGCATTTCATAAAAGGGATTTAAGTTCGATAAGTTCCTGTAAGCAGTGTCACCTGCATGTCTAATTATCCAAGCCCCCTGACCTAAGTAATTTAAAAATAGGGTGCTATATACTAGTGGCCAGGTTACATAAATATTCTTCTTGCCAACGTGACCCATATCGGAATATAAAGCCTCTGCTCCTGTGGTTGCCAAAAAGATACTTCCAAGTATAAAGATTCCCACTTTGTTAACTGGACTGAATAGTATCCTAATTGCATAATAAGGAGAAATAGCCTTCAATATCATTGGATAATTGATTAGATTAACGATTCCAAAGACAGCCAAAAAGCCAAACCATAAAATCATCACTGGTCCAAAGGATTTCCCAATCACACCTGTTCCAAAACGTTGAATCATAAATAATACGAGTAGAACAACTGTTGTGATAATCAAGACGTTATGTTGAGAATTACTAAACACCACAGGGCCAAGGTGTTGTTTTTTTAATCCCTCAATGGCTGAGGTCACGGTTACTGCAGGTGTTAATGTTCCATCGGCCAAAATAGCTGCCCCACCAATCAAAGCTGGCCAAATTAACCATTTTGCATTTTTTCGAACTAAGGCATATAAAGCAAAAATACCGCCTTCATGCTTGTTGTCGGCTTGCATTGCAATGACAACATACTTCAACGTTGTAATAATCATTAATGTCCAAAATATCAAAGAAACTGACCCAATGACGTATTCTGGAGAAATATTTCCCATTTTACCGGCGTCACCAATCAATGCATTCATAACATACAATGGTGAAGTGCCAATATCACCGTACACAATTCCTAAAGTAACAAGTGCCCCCGCAAAAGAAACACGTTCTAGTTGCTTATTCATATTTGCTTGCCCCCAACGCTAATTATTGAAATATAGCACTGCAAAATAGTAAGCCTAAACACTAAGAAAAGCAACTATGCCATATACATCATAATGAAATCACTTTAAAGAAGTTCATAATTTACGATATACTGATTGAAACCATAAATTATGGGTCTTCTATTCTTAACTATCTAGTTGAACCATCTGATAACCGACTCCAATGTGTGTTTTAATATACTGATTCTGAGTATTAACTTCAATCTTTTTTCGCAAAGTTGCAATGGTCACTCGAAGAGAAGATGTATCTTCAACCGATTCTGTCCCCCAGACCTCTTTCAACAGATAGCGGTGTGTCAACACGCGGGAAGTGTTTTCAGCAAGAATAATCAAAACCTTATATTCGATTGGTGTTAAATGGATTTCATTTTGGTTTACTTTGACCGTTTGTGAATCAAAGTTGATAGTCAATTCTCCATTACAATAATTATTAATATTGGTTTTTCCGTTGTTATATATTATGTTAGTCCTTCTCAAGGAAACACGAATTCTAGCCAGTAATTCATCAATAGAAAAGGGTTTTGTTAAATAATCATCAGCACCCAAATCTAGAGCCTGCACTTTGTCGGCGTCCTCATCACGTGCTGAAATAACAATAATAGGTATATTATTGTTGGCAGCTCGTATTTGCTTAATAATGTCCATCCCATCCATATCGGGTAACATTAGATCAAGTAAAAGTACATCTGGTTGAAAAATTGGAATAAATTGGAGCGTTTTATTGCCATTTCTAGCTATGCCATACTTATAATCTGCGGATCTTAATGTCATTTGTATTAATCGAGCTACTTCTGGATCATCTTCGACAATCAAAATTCTATTTTTCATTTTTTTGAGAGCGTAAAATATCTTGTGTAAATGCATAAAAGATTTCTGAATTGTATAGAAATAGGGAATGCCTTCCCTTATGATATTTAGTAACCACAGAAAACATCACAGGAGGCATTCCC
>NZ_JAMSKZ010000026.1:0-16833 GCF_023806725.1 Lactiplantibacillus sp. C232 | reverse complement strand
ATGTAAAACAACTTCTCTTTAATCGTATAGCGAGAACCTTTTCTGCCCATAGAAAAACTCCTCCTTAGGTAGGCAAGCTTTGATTATTTGCTTGTCTACCCAAAGAGGAGTATATCCACCTAATAACTAGGCCGATCGTTTTTATTTTCAGAATTGTTTTTTGGCTTAATTTCTGGATTGTTTTTAGCAAAGTCTTTTAACTGTTTTTGAATTCTTTGTGTAAGCTCTGCTTTATTTTCTTTGTGCTTCCTTTTACTTGATCGCTGTTGAATTATCTTTTGATCCTTACCTCTTCTTTTTGATTTTAGGGCAAGCGTAAAATCTGAAATTTTATTTTGATCTAGCTTACTTAAATGACCGATTTCTTTAAAGTTTAAACCGGCTTTGGGAAAGCGATAAATATTACCAAGATCGACCCAGGAAGGTTTCTTCAACCCAGCGGATTGCCAATCTTGAATCGGATAATATTGTTGCTTGATATAAGCCGACTTCTTTTCATACTGACTAGTAATTTTAAAAGCCTCGACCGTCTGTTCTGATACCCGACGAATTAAAACTGGCCGAGACTTGCCACCGTTAGTTTCTACAAAACTAACGTATAGGCTGACTAAGTCATTAGTCCTCATCTAGATCATTGAGCCAATCAGCGACTTCTTTGGCGTCTTTGAACTCTGTTACTGGTGTCCCTTCGGTCGCCTTTAAAAAGCGTAAATTAGCTTTTTCTTCTTCGCTTAAAGACGCATTAAAAGGTAAAGCACCATTAGCAACAATCCGCTTGTAAAACATGTTAATGGCCGTGGTTGGATTTAAGCCCAATTCGCTTAAAACTGCTTCGGTATCATCGGCCAAATCTTTATCAATCTTGACTTGGACCCGTTTTTTTTCCTTAACTGCCATGATTGTCTCATCCCCTTTCTTTTGCTACTACCATTATACTACCTTTTAAGTACCTTATCAATAGATAAAGCCCTGGCCTCAAATCACTTGAGCTTGGCGTTGAGCTAAAGGCTGAACTTTTGAGCTGGTTAGCTCTGGCACTCATTTAAAAGCCCCTATTCTTCTGTTTAAGACATTTAAATCTAACTTAAGTATAAAGGGGGAGGTCGGCAAGCCTTAAAACTGCTTAGAAAGGATTTTGTAGCCTTTTAGGATTAGTAGTACAACCCACTGTTGTCGTTGTCGGCCGGCTTTTCTTCTTCGGGGTGTTTGGCCACGTATTCTCTAGCCGCTTGTTTATTCCACCAAACAGCAAATAGTACGACACCAAAAACTAAGCAGTATTCATCATGTTACAGCACCCAAGTAAAAGCTACAAAGATAAAAACATTCATCCTCAAAATATGTAACCTAGAAAAAAGGCCTCCAGTGTTAAACCGGGAGCCTTTTTTAGTATACCAATTTCTACTTCACACAAGGCGGCTTATCCCAAGTAACCTCATCACGCCCTGGCACTTCCACATTCCGTTATTTTATCTTTGTGAACTTGCCCAAAAAAGAAGTGGTATAGGTTACAGATTGGCCTTAATTGGGGAAAATGAGTTTGTGAAATTCACTGGGATTACTCCTAGACCATTCCCTTAAATTCAACTGTCTCATTCTTTGTATTAACCAAAAACTTACCAACACTCCCCTGATACTTCACGGATACTTTAAAAGAATACTTGTAATTTACCCGAGTATATCGAATACTACTAATTCTCCCCTGATACCCTTGCTTACGCAAAACTCTTTTTACTTGATCTCTCTGCTGATTTGTAATTCTTGCAGAACTCCGATAGATTGTCTTCTTAACGATCACATCTGGATTCAATGGAACAATGTAATCCTTACATTCCAACAATTCCACCAACTTTCTTTTTTTCTTTGGAATTTGACTTGACGGGTTACGGTTTTCCATTCAGTTTAGAGGGAGTGACGTTTTGAGCGCAGAATTGTTCCCTGGAATCAGCTATTTGGAATAACTGAACCAGAGTACAATTCTACTACTAAAAGTTTCCCCTTAGTTCGTCGGTCGTTAACGCCCGTCGCTTGTCTGTACAATTGCGGTATTGCTACCACCACTCATTATAAACCTACGTTTTCGGTTTAACCTACTAAAAAACGCCCTAGTAGGCGTTGGCAATACGTATTTATGTTTGTTCGATCACCAACTAATCAGTGGCACCAAGCCGAAGCTTCGTTTTACCACCCGCGCCGTTAATGGTCGCGCTCACCATTCACCACCCAGCCGTACAGATGACCTTGTTGTGGTATAGCCAGACTTATTGAAGTCGCACTGGCAAACGTGTCCCCTTGGATTTAGACCCCAGCTTGTCCCCTAGGGCTTTAAAAATCGCACCGGCCATGATATAATAGTCAGTAAATGAGTTGACTTTTGTGTGGCGCTCACCGATGCCAGTCGGTGGGTGTTTTTTTTTATGCAGTTTTTTAGGTATTACTTCTTTTGAACTACTGACAGTGTCCCCCATGATTCACAGTTAGTACAGCAAACGGTGGAAATAATGTTAAAAACACATCATATAATAGGACTGTCAATACCAATGATTATAGCCCTTTCATAGGATATCTGTCAACAATTATATTTAATTTCCCTTTTTCCCTTTATCTATTTATCCCTAAATAGAATTATCCCTAAATAGAAATATCCCTAAATCCCTTTTTCTATTTAGGGATATTTTTAATTCCCATTATAACAGTGTTCTCAGTCGATAAGTATCCCTTTTTCCCTTTATCCCAATTTCTATATATCCTTAATTCTATATATCTAAATAACTATTTAGGGAAATTTCCCTTTCACTATTAAATTGTGGTATACTAATTAAAAATCAATTGGAGGTCGTTGTTATGGATATTCCAGACGTAGTAAAGGCTATACAGTCTCGTGATGAGGCATTAACCATTGTGATTGGTAATCAAAAGGGTGGCGTGGGAAAAACAACTAACACGTATCTCATCGCTTATACCTTAGCTAAAATGGGAATACATACGTTGGTTGCAGACTTAGACCCACAAGCCAACGCCACTAAAACACTAATGTTAACGAAAAGTCAGCAGGAAGATACCGTGTACTCAATTAAAAAAACTCTGATGGTAGGCGTACAGGAGAAAGATCTAACAGACTTACCAGTTAAGATAATGGATAACCTTGACCTAATTCCTTCATATATTGATTTCCAAGATTTCACGAAATATTTATATCAGAATACGAATAATGAGTACGAAGAAACACATCTGTTGGAGCCCTTGTTTAATCCATTGAAGAAGAAATATGATGTAATTCTGTTGGATGTGCCACCATTTAGTATTGAGATTACCCGTAATGCTGTTATCTTCTCAGACTTTGCACTTATCAGCTTGCAAACACACGATGATAGTCTATCCGGTGCAGAAGAGTATGTGAATACCCTTTCTAAACTTCAGCAAGAGTATCAGCTAGATATAGAGGTAATTGGTATCTTGCCAATGCTTCACGATGCCCGTAACGGTGTCGATCAGACAATCATACAATCTGCTAAGGATGAGTTTGGAGAAGAAAATGTATTCACAAATATTGTTACTCAAATGGCCCGGATTAAACGATTCCCAATTAATGGAATTACCGATAAGGACCGCTTCGATAAGCGAGTGTTAGACAAGTACCAGCAAGTTACCGATGAGTTATTAAGCCGGATTGGCTTATTTATAGATGATAAGGAGGCCAAGTAAGATGCCAAGTAAAAAGCCTAATATTCTTCAACGAAGGGTTACCGGAGCGGTAAAGCCATCAGAAGAGTACCATGCAACAGATAATGCTACGAAAAAAGAGAATAAATCTTCCTCTATGCCAAAAAATCAGAAAAAATCCCTTAAGGTATCCGCAGAGACTTACAAGGATATGAAAGTCCTGAAGACAATTGAACATGTTAGCTTCGACTACGAGATTATCCAGCTTCTTATTGACCAGTATTACAAGGATATGACCGAGGAACAACAGCGCAGGTATACCGTATTGCGGGAGAATATGTAAGCAGTGCTACATTAAAATAAAAGGGTAGATTGCAAATTTAATCCGAATTTTTGGACAAATTTGTCAGTATAACCTGATACGGTGTTTGCCAGTCGAGTATTTTAAGCGGTCGCTGGTTAATTTGGAGTAACGTCGTCGTTAAATCTTGAGCACTAATGTGCTCAAAACGAGTCCCTTTAGGATAAAAATAACGTAAATTCCGATTAAAGCGTTCATTACTACCACGTTCAGCTGGCGTATAAGCATGGCAGTAATAGGTCTTAATACCATATTGTGATTCAAGTGATACTAGCCCACTAAACTCAGTGCCACGGTCCACAGTAAAGCTGTGCACCGGACCATTAAAAGTGGTTAGGAACTTAGTTAGGGCTTCATTAACAGTCGCTGTCGTCCGATCTTTTAACCGGTATGCCCAAAGGAACCGTGATTGGCGATCGATTAAAGTTAATAAAACTGCCTTACTATGCCCACGAGGACCAACGACTGTATCTAGTTCAAAATCGCCGATGCGCTTACGTTGATTAATCATCATGGGACGCTGTTCAATTGATCGCCCCAAAGATTGATTATATTTGGATCGTTGGTCAACGTTACGCCGTTGGCGTACGCCATGTTCAGGTAGATCATTCAAGGAGAAACCAATTCTCCCCTGATTTAGCCAATTATAAATAGATTTAGTAGCTAGTTTAAATTCGTGAGCAATCATTCCTGGTGACCAGCTTAGACGTAAATGGTTGAGAATTTTTTGCTTTAACTCATCGCTCAGCTTAGTTTTCCGACCACATCGTGATCGCTTGTATTCGGCATCTGTTTGTGCTAATTCAGCCTGATAAGGTTGACATCGAGATAATTCATAAGAAATTGTTGACGGTGATCGGTTCAGCCGAACGCCCATTTGGATATTGGACAGCCCTAGTTCACAAAAGGTTTCGATTTTAATTCGTTCGGAATAGGTTATACTAGACAAAAGATCAGCTCCTAAAAGATGGGTTTGTGGTAAACACCATTTTAAAGGAAGCTGATCTTTTTTGTCCGAACAGCGTTCGGATTAATTTTACAATCTACCATTTGTGATCAGCCTTTCTTTTGAGTGTCAAAATCAAAAGAAAGGCTGATCACAAATGACCTATACTCATCTTACTATAGACGAACTTGCCACAATTTATTCTTTTTGGAAACTCGGTAAAAAGGCTTATCTAGTGGCCCCAGCGCTCCATCGGAGTGCTGAAACTGTGTATCGTATTTATCGGTTTCTTGACGCTGGCGGTACGATTATTGATTACCAATGCCACTATCGAAAGCATAAACAACATTGTGGGCGTAAACCAATTCAACTACGCCCTGATGAACTGGCCTATATTCAAGCCAAAACTCAAGCTGGTTGGCAACCAGATACCATTATTAATCGCCAAGAACGGGCTTTCAGCTGTGGGGTTCGAACCCTTTACCGCCTTTTCAAACGCGGTGTTTTGGGGTTGTCGACCAAAGATTTACCGATGCACGGCAAACGGCACCCTAATGGTTACATTGAACGCCGTGGGAAAGCGGGTCAATTGGGCAGGGATTTAAAGAATCGTTATCAGGACTATCCTAATTTTAATCAAGAATTCGGCCATTTAGAAGGTGACACGGTTCAAGGTAAAAACCATCAGGGTGCGGTAACCACGCTGGTTGAACGACAAACTAAGGTCGCAATTGTGCTGAATTCGCATACCAAGTCGGCACACGATGTCAATCGTAGTTTAGCAGGATGGCTTTCGAAGCTGCCACGACACCTATTTAAGTCAATTACGTTTGACAATGGTAAGGAGTTCGCCGGTTGGCGAACCATTGCTAACCAATTTGATTTAAATATTTACTTTGCCGCTGTCGGAGCACCCAATCAACGTGGTTTAAATGAGAACACCAATGGTCTGCTGCGTAAAGATGGTTTACGTCACAATCTTATTATGGACCAGCTATCAGATGGATTTGTTCAAGCAGTTGCCAGTCGACGAAACCACATCCCACGAAAAAGTTTGAGTTACCAGACACCTCTGGAAGCATTCATCAGTCAGATTACAGATGAACAGTTAAAAAATTTCTAACTTAATTTGACAATTCGGGAGATTAAAAACACTGCTTTTGGCTTCCGTAATTGGGAGAACTTTGTCAACCGTATTAAGATTCAACGCCAATGGCTTCACCCAGCACGTCAAACTGTGACGGTATAAAAAAGTACCTAGACCAATTAAGCTCCAGATACTTCATAAGGATTCCATCAACTTCACATGACAAATAACAAAAAAACTGGCATTGGTGTGGTCCAATGCCAGAAATTTTACAGCCAATATCATTTGTTTTTTAGATCATCAACAGTATTAATATTCTTCATATATTTGGGAACTGCCAACCCTGTTTGAGCACCCTTCAAATTTTTGCGCAATTGAACATACTTACCTTTGTACTTCTTGGCATACAAGCCATGGGTAACTGGTAACTCAGCAGTCACGGAAGCGTCAGAACTACCATTAGCTATCGAATTCCACATAACTCCCACGTCTAACTGTTGCATTGTAGCTTTATATCCTTTTTGCTTCAACAAAGTCGTTACTAAAGTGGTTGTCGCAATTTCATAGTCATATGGTGTATAAACTAATTTAATTTTTTTGCCATGACCGTTTGGCACCCCCGCTGTCCATGCTTTGACTTGTTTAGGATGGTTTTTAATAAACTGATTGACAGCTTTTTGCTTATTCATGCCACCGTTTATGTTCAGCATTACTGGATTTGACATTGAAATTGTCCAATGGAAATTCTTTAGTAACTTAGTAGCACCTGAATTATCTTTTTCCAACCCTTTACGTGTAATGGTGCGCATTGATTCACCATTACCATAAACATGTTTTGGATCTTTTAAAAATTTCAACGAATATTTAGCAACCATCCAGTGTGGCTGCCAGCCAGTAACAACGATAGGCTGTTTATTTTTAACTGCCTTGGATAACGTGCTAATCATCGCAGCTGTAGAACTTGGCATGATCTGCCAGTTAGCCTGTTTCAACTTATATTTTGACAACAATGTTTGTGTATTAGCCATTACACCCGCACCAGCTTCGATCCCTGTAATCGTATAATTGATTTGCGGTCCTAACTTTTTATGTGAGTCGTATTCAGCTGGTTTAGCACAAGCACTAACTATGGCTGTCAAACATATAATCACTGTGGCCATTTGCAAATAACGGAGAATTCTTTTCTTCAAACTAATCATTCCCCCTTTATTTGGATGTTTTGTTGAACGATTGTGTGATTCGATCCAAAATAATAGCTACAATAACCACAGCAATTCCTGCGGCAAATCCTGCCCCGGCATCATTACGCCCCACAGCAAAGTAAACCTGAGTTCCTAAACCAAGGGCGCCAATCATTGATGCAATCACGACCATTGAAAGTCCAAGCATCATCGTTTGATTAATTCCGGACATTATTGTTGTTTTTGCTAGTGGTAACTGTAATTTGATTAGCTTTTGCCAGCTGGTCGAGCCAAAGGAATCCGCTACCTCGATCAAGTCACTTGGCACCTGCCGGATTCCCAAGTTTGTCATTCGCACTGTCGGTGGCGTCGCAAAAATCACTGAAGCCAACACCCCCGGTACCATCCCGATACCAAAAAATGAAACGGCCGGTATTAGATAAACAAACGCTGGCAAGGTCTGCATGAAGTCAAGAATTGGTTTGATTACGATCTCAGCTCTTGAACTTTTTGCCATCCAAATTCCAAGTGGAATCCCAACAACGATTGCAATCAAACTAGACGACAAAACTAACGTCAAGGTCTGGGTCATATCACGCCAGTATCCTAAGTTCCAGATCAATAACAGCCCCAAAACTTCAAACACCATGAAACTAATTTTCTTTTGTCCTCGTTTAACCCAGTACGTGAGTGCTAAGACCACCAAGATAAAGACCCATTGCGGCAAGAAGTCAAAAGCCCATTGAATACCGTCAATGATTACCTGGAAAAAGATCGTCACACTATTAAAAAATCCGGTAAATTGACTCAGCCAGTCAACACCTGAGTTGATCCAATCCGCTAAAGGTATTTGTCCAATATTCATTAAGCACTCACCTCTTCCCCAGCGATAGCCGCCAAAACAGAACTCCGTAGAATGATGCCTAGTAGATGATCGTCATCATCCAACACGACATAAGGAATTGCTGCCTTCGAAATATCGTTAATCAATGCATTGATTGGCATATCCACACTTGTCTTAGGCACGTCTGTCCTAAGAACTGACTTCAGGTCTTCACTGCCCTTCTTAATCAGATCCGAAACATCATGCGCATCGGCAAAACCCACGAATTTGTTGTCATTATCAACCACGTATATTGAAGAGATATCGTTGGCTCGCATTCTCCGCAAAGCCACCCGTGGTCCAGCCTTTCCAATATTAACCACCTGGGCCTGCGTCATTACACTACTTGCCGTCAGGACCTTTGTCCGGTCGACCCCTTCGATGAAGCGTTCTACGTAATCATTAGCCGGGTGAGTCAAAATATCTTCCGGATTATCAATTTGTTCGATATGGCCATCACGCATGATCATAATCCTATCCCCTAATTTCAAAGCTTCGTTCAGGTCATGGCCAATAAAAATGATCGTTTTATGCATTTTTTCTTGAATTTGCAATAACAAATCCTGCATTTCTTTCCGATATAACGGATCCAAGGCCGAAAATGCCTCGTCCATCAACAGAATCTCGGCATCATTGGCCAAAGCGCGCGCGAGACCAACCCGCTGCTGCATCCCGCCTGATAACTGATCTGGATATTGGTCGTCATACCCGGTCAAGCCGACTAGTGTCAATGCTTCATGAGCTTTCCTGTTTCGTACATCTAACGGAAACTTTTTAAGCTCCAATCCATAAGCCGCATTTTGTAATACGGACTTATGCGGAAACAAGGCAAAATTTTGAAAAACCATGCCGATCTTATCTTGGCGCAAGTGACGTAATTCTTCCTTACTGAGGCCCATCACACCTTGTTCATCGATTTCAATATCCCCATCAGTCGAATTTATCAAGCGGTTGATCATTCGGATAATCGTAGACTTTCCACTTCCAGACAGCCCCATGATTACAAACAGTTCACCTTCATTAACAGCAAAACTAGCTTGATTAACTCCAACAGTACAACCTGTCTGCGAAAGGATCTCTGCTTTAGACTTTCCCTCACGCAACAATTTTTTTGCTAGAGATATTTGCTTTCCAAAAATCTTAGTTACATTTTTAACTTTAACTTTTTCTACCAACATACACCTCCATGTATTAGCATGTTACCCAGATTATTATTCATAAGGAATAATAATCTGGGTAACATGCGCCACGCGCTTGGGTAGACATGGTGTATAACGCTATGAATGAGTCAAAATAAAATTTACATTTTTTATATTCACCAATTTGTTCTAAACCAAGAAATTAGCACCATATCCAACCAATTTCATCTTACTCAACCTTCATAAGGCGTTCAAAAACTTCTTGGTTACCTAAAAGTACTATAATCCACTATATCAAAATTTTGATTTTTTTAAAAGTCTCCAGCTTTAGAACGTGATTAGAATTTTTTTAATAGGGCGAATTTACAATTGAAATGCAACACAAAGTAAAAAAATAAACCCATACCGGGTAGAATATGTTTAACGACCAAATCAAACAATTCGAGGTATCCGGTATGAGCTATAAACATCTTACTATAAAAGAACGTGAAATACTTATGTTTTTACGAACTAAGGGGTTATCTATCCGGGCTGTTGCGTTACGGCTGGGGCGAAATCCAAGCACTATTTCACGGGAGTTAAAACGTTGTGCAGGTAATTATTCCCCAAGCAAAGCAGATAATGACTATCATCAAAAGCGGCAGAATTGTCACAAGAAGCGGCTATTAGACAGCCATCCACAATTACGCCGTCAAATTGTTCATTACATCTTAGATCTGCACTGGTCACCAGAGCAGATTACCGCTCTCTTTAATAAGGAACATCAATGGTGTGTTAGCTACAACACAATTTACCGTCATATCTATCAACACAATTTAGGTGAGAAGTACTCCTCACGTGGTGATACCGGTATTCAGCGCCATCTCAGACATAAACATCGGACTCGGCATTCAAAGAATACTAGACGACATCGAGAAGTACAGACCGACTATATCTCGATCCATGAGCGCCCTGGTTTTATCAACCAGCGTCAACGTATAGGTGACTGGGAAATTGATACTGTGATTGGTCGAACGGGTCACTCCATCCTTTTAACGGTTGTCGATCGGCTTAGTCGGCTTACGCTTATCAAAAAGGTTGTGCAAAAGGACTTGCAGGAGATAAATAAAGGCTTAGTTGAACTGTTAGGGGCCATTCCTAAAGAATTTGTTCATTCTATTACACCAGATCATGGGACCGAATTTCTTCATCTTGATGAAATCAGCGAAAGGTTAGGTGTTACTGTCTATTGGCCCGATCCATATTCGCCTGAACAGCGTGGAACAAATGAGAATACAAATGGATTAATCCGGGAATATTTTCCCAAGCGAACAGATATTGATAATTATACAGAACAGGACGTTGAACACTGCCAAAAGCAGTTAAATCAACGTCCTCGCAAAGTGTTAAACTATGAAACCCCATATGAAGTATTTTTTGACAAACCGTTGCACTTAGTTTGACAATTCGCCATATATAATTAAGCAATGCACCTTAAAATCGCTTAGAAGACGTTTTAAAGGGTCTATACGGTGTGCTGTGTTGTGGTGTGTGATTGCTTGGTGTTGAACGTATAGATTTAGATACTATTTGGTCGTGAAATATTTATCCCGCTACTTTTATTCTAGTAATGTTGATACAATCTACCAAATATTACAATTCATTACAAAAACGGCCTTATATTACAAGCACCCCCTAAAAACGTAATGTTCTGATTATTGCACTGCAACACTCACTAGTTATACTAGTCACTGTTGATTGGTTGAGACATCAACTGCTCGACCAATAGAAAATATATGTAAATAATCGAACACACGCAAATTATAGGAGAGTGTATTATTTATTATGAAGATCAAAAACCTTGTATTATCATCAACTGCTGCATTAGCTTTATTCGCTATCTCAACAACGGTTGCCAACGCTGATACTTATACTGTTAAGGCCGGCGATACTGTTTCAGCAATTGCCCAAGCTCACAACACTTCAGTTTCAGCCATTGAAAAGGCAAACAAGTTAGCTAATGTTAACTTAATCTTCATTGGTGATAAGCTTGAAGTCAATGGTACTACTACAACAACCACGACTTCTGCTGCTACAAGTGCTGCACCACAATCAGCAACTAGCCAAGCTACTTCTTCAGCTGCTTCAACAACCTCAACGACTTCAACACAGACGACTCAACAAACGACCACGACACAATCATCAGCTCAGACTAGTCAAACTCAAGCTCAACCGAGCCAAGCTAGCCAGACCCAATCAAGTCAAACACAAACTAGCAAACCTGCTGCTCAGACGACGACTCAAACGTCTAGTTCAACATCAAACTATAGCAACAATGGTTCTGATAGTGCTGCTAAGGCTTGGATTGCTGGTAAAGAATCTGGTGGTTCATATTCTGCTCGTAACGGTCAATACATCGGTAAGTACCAATTAAGTGCTTCATACTTAAACGGTGACTACTCCGCTGCCAACCAAGAACGTGTTGCTAACAGTTATGTTGCTTCACGTTATGGTTCATGGAGCAACGCCAAGAGTCACTGGCTTGCTAATGGCTGGTACTAAAAAGCCACTCTAAATTAATAAACAAATGCAAAGATTGCGGATCATTTCTGATTCGCAATCTTTTTTATACTATATTAAATCTGTGCTGAAGCACGTGTGTCCCCCCACCAATACCCATTATAAAGTTACTCAGTTGCTAAGTGACTTTATAATGGGCCTTAGCACTTAGCATGCTGACAACCCGTTATTTAGATATGCGATATGCTTATTCTAGCAACCGCTTTAAGACGGACACGATCCAGACCTGCTAGTTGTCTCCCCCAATCGACGACCCACTCTCCCAACCAAAATACCGCATGTTTTTATTTAACAATTCACCAACCTTAACGGAGAAAATCCAACTAATTTCCTGACTAAGTACAGTCCCGAACCCCCGACAGTTTGACGACTAGTCCACAACGACAACCACATACCATTCAGCTATGGCGTAATACTAACCCAGTAACGTTTTAGTAGCGATCGTCATGGGCTACTTTTGGCATAAACCTACTATAGTAATACTTAATTAATCGACGCCTTCGTTAACCGACCACAATTGACTACACGATGCGCAACTTCTATCAATTATCTGCTTTACCGAAAAATAATTAGTCAGTACCACGTCTCCACGCAATAAAATGACTAGTTAAGTGTCGCTGTAATCAGACCTCCCGACAAATTAACCCGTCAAAATTTACTAGTTAAGTGCTTAAAATTATCGATAATCATCGTTGACTTTTCATAAATCGACCAAAAGTGATTACTTTTATCGGATAAAGCGGCTAATTTTCATCATTAGTTTCCCCAATTAATCATTGTCGTTATTGATTTTACAGCTAGTTAATCGGGATTGGTAGCGCTATTTTACAATCTACCATTTACACAAGATATTTTACGCTCTCGGTAACTCTGCTGGGTATACTAGTATCAACGATACGTACACTATGTATAATGATGCCCAAGTAAACATAACTGCTGAAAAAATCAAGAAAAACAATGGGCAAGTACTCTTCAATAATAAAATTAAGCCTGAAGTGCAAACTAACAGGCCAATTGTTCAAGCAAACAATTGGCTATTAACTAAAAACTAGTTTTTGGTTAGAGATCGGTTGATCTCTAGCTTCCACTGTATAATAGATTAAACAAGAAGTTTTCTACGTAAAGTCAAGTATATTAGGACTCTAAAGTCTTAATTTCTGACATATTTGACATCATTGCTTTAATCGGGGCGTTTTATTCCTAAATTTGGAGCATCACAAAAGGCTTCAAAGAAATTACTTCTTTGAAGTTAACCTAGGCTATAATGAACATGATCAATTAATTACGACAAAAGTCTTTTTGATTATTGTTGGCTACGTTGTAATCATACATTTGATCAGTGATAATCAAAATGTAGACCGTTCTAAGCAATTTATGGATTGAAGCAATGGCAATTTTCTTGAACCCCTTTGTTTGAGAAAATTGCTTTTTTCGTTCATAGTAATCTGCTATATGACATGGACTAGTCTTAGCCGCTAGATCGATTTGTCCAATTGCACGATAAAGAATCTTCCGCGCAACAGCATTGCCGTGCTTAGAGATCCTTAAACTAGAATCTTTTTCCCCTGATTGATATCTACCTGGATCAATACCAACAAAAGCATTTATCTTGTTTGGATTACTGAATCTTCTAATGTCGCCTAATTCGGCTAGAATTCGGACGGCAGTTATTTCAGCGATACCAGGAATACTCATTAAGATTTCTAGATCACGATTAGGCAAAGTCTTAGCTAATTTAATCATTGCCTCTGATCTCCGCTCGCGATCAGCTGTAAGCCGTAATAATCTATTGGCGTAATAAACCACTTCATCACGCTCTGGGTCGTCTTGATCGACTGCTGGATAAGCTAAATCCGCGAGATGCTTAAGTTTAATAGCTAGTTTTTGAGCACGGTTAATACCATAACCTTTAAAATCTTTAATTTGCTTAGCGATGGTTGATACGTCAAGATTTCTAACATCTTGGCAGTGTGGAAAGAGCTCAACTAAATACCAGTAATTAACTCCTCTAGAGTTATTGAAAATGGTTTCTAATTCTGGAAAAGTTAACTGTAAATATTTATGAAGTCGATTCTTGGAAGAAACAATATCGTGAGTTAATTCTTCATAAGCCCGACTTAAAGATTGCAATTGATGATAAGCCTCAGGCTCTTTTCGATTAGGTTGATGCTGATTTCGATCTTGAGCTAGTGCCAAATGGTAAGCATCATTGCGATCGGTTTTATTGCGACGTAAGCCCTGATTAATTTCTTTCTTAGCCTTTAAAGGATTAAGAAGAACATAATCATAATCGTATTCATCTAAAAATCTAGTAATTCTGCGTGAATAAATTCCAGTTGCTTCTAAGATGATTTGTGGATGTTCGGCGTATTCTTTTAGATCTATCAATAGAGTTTTAAAGCCGATAGTATCGTTAGTGATCTTATATTCTCGTGTGACGCCACTCTGAAGTACACAAACACTGGAATCACGACTACTTACATCTATGCCAAAGACAATGCTCATTTTTAAACCCTCCTAAATAGCTGTTAGTGGTTGGAACGTATTTACTAAGGTAATTATTTCTAATTTTCTAAACTGGACATCAAGTGTCGACATTCTTCGAAGAGAATACTAACTACTAAGTAAAACTGCCTGTTTTAAGGACGGCGTCAAGCGTCTAAACTTCTTACGGCATATAGTTTCACCACTATTTAAAGTTTAGAACAAAACTAAAATAGTGAATCAACTATCCCGTCGGATAATCGATTCACTATAAAGCTTAGAATGTTTTAAGGGCGGTGGCTGTCTTTTCCCTTGCGAGGTGAGGCCATGGGAACATGGAATAATCTTCAGGAAGGTTTCACAGTCAATGAGCGTCTTCCAGGCACTCTCGTTGATGTTGCTGTTTGGCACGTTTTTAATCGCGCTACTCAGCTATATCGACAAGCACCACAAATAAAAAAGCCGCCCTGCGTAACTTTGGTAGGTTACAGGGTAGCTTAATGCTGTCTTATTAACTTCGCCACCGCCTTTGAAGCGGCTTGCGTAGGAAGTCTTGTTAGCGCAAGGCTTCCTTTTCTGTCTACATTATAGCATGACTATGAAAAATTGGGTAGCAAGGCATTTTCGGCATATTATTTATCTTTGTATTTTTCAAAATAGGTTCAACTAATTCTGTTTCAGCGTTTTTCGTACTTCACCGTATTTGTATATAGTTTTCCAATATGTTTATGTCTGCCAACGGATCCACTTAATCTGATACCTACCATTATGATAAACCAATTTACCTATTAACTTAGTCTTGGTGCTTTTTTTCTAAGGTTGCTAATAATGCATCAATCCGTTGTTTAACTTGGGGTCGTTGGGTTGTATCAGTTAACAGTACTAACGTATCACCTTCATGAATCAAGGTGTCACCATGTGGAATCACTTCTTGTTCGCCACGCCGGATTCCAATGAGCAGTGCTTCTTTAGGCCATGGCATGTCTCGGACCATTTTGCCGTTTAAGGGACTGCCAAAGAAAACCGGTATTTCCAAATGATCAGGTCGATGAAGTTGCTGAACAGTTTTAGGCATTGTCATCTGCTTAAGCAATGCTTCATAGATTGGTGCACCGCCTAATAAATCAACAACAAGGTAAGCAGTTAACGATATGACTGCTAATGGCATTAAATGTGTTAAATTGCCAACCATTTCTGTTACCAGCAAGATAGCTGTGAAGGGAGCTTTTCCGATTCCAGCAAAGTAACCGGCCATGGAAAAAATGATTAGGTTCATGATATAGACATGCGATAATAATCCTAATTGATTCATTAAGACGCCATAAACCGCACCAATCACAGCACCTAAAGAAAGAATCGGCAAGAAAATACCGCCAGGTAATCCGGAACCATATGAAATCATTGAAAAGACGAATCGTATAATAAAAATTGCAATTAGTACAAACAAAGGTGGAACATACTGGCCAAATCCAACAATTAAGCCATTACCACCACCGAGTAAATTTGGCGAAAAGTAACCAACTAAAATTACCAGCAGAAATGGTACGATACCTTGTATTGGGCGTGGCAAATGTGTCAATTGATGATACCACCTAGGCATAACTAACAAGACCCGTTGATATAAGTAACCAAATAATCCCAAAACAATGCCGAGTAAAATTAAGTGCCAATAATTTGATACTGGTAAACTACGTGAATAACTTAAATGTAACACGGGAACAAGTCCGAAAACATTCAGCGAAATAAAATTTGAACCAATTGCTCCGGCTAATGCTGTTAACCAAACCAGCGGTGAAAAATTATGGTAAATCTCTTCTAAGACAAATAGAGTTCCAGCAATGGGGGCATTAAACGCTGCTGCTAATCCAGCAGCGGCGCCTGATGCAATTAGTAGTCGGCGATCAGTTCCTGATAACTTAAACCCAGAAGCGAAACCTTGACCAACTGACGCACCTAATTGAATCGACGGTCCTTCTCGTCCGAGAAATAATCCAGGTCCCAATGCCAGAATACCACCGATAAATTTTCGCCAAAGAATTGACCACCAGTGCATTTCCAATTCACCAGCCAATTGACCTTCAACTTGCGGAATTCCAGAACCAGCGATATAAGGTTCTCTCTTGAGAAGTCGAGCCACAATTAACGCTAAACCAAGGTTGATGCCAATCAACAATGCCCATTCCCACCAAACAAACGGCGCGATTCGTAAGTATCTATATACCAATCGACTATAGTGCAGCCCTATCTCAATACAATAGCGAAATAAGCTAACAACGGTGCCACTCATTAAACCCACAAGCAGGCCGAGTAAAACAAATCGCAAACGAGTAACGTCAAATTTTTCTTTTACAAGCTGTATCAAATAACTAATCCTCCATTATAACCAATATTATATAATTTAGTACTTAATTAAACTAGGGACTGTCTGAAAACTAAAAATTCAGGTATAATCTGAGGAAAAACGAATCGAGGCATTCCGATGACAACACCTAAACGATACGAACTGGAAGATGCTCAGTGGGACCGAATC
>NZ_JAMSKZ010000025.1:0-22284 GCF_023806725.1 Lactiplantibacillus sp. C232 | reverse complement strand
AAAGTGGTTTGATTCATGTTATAATAATCTTGCATATTAGGAATGTCCTTTCGAGGATAATTTCGTAGAGTATCGGGTGCGACCGATGCTCTTTTTTTATTTTCTATTATATCAAAAGCAGGTCTGGAAAAATCCGAAGATTTTTCCAGACCTGCTTTGTTTCTAGAGACTTATGTCACAGCCTCATTTTGCGTTGATTTAGTAATCTTTACTTGAGTTTAGTAGCCGCTTGAAAATCTGCGTACATGGGATGGTTCAAATTGATCCCGCGTGATTTGGCAATGAACCAAGCTAAGACTTGGAACGGGATAATCGCAAGTAGTGGGGCTTTATACGGATCAGCAACGGCTTCGAGCTGGAGGGTTTGATCATCATTGATGGTCGGCTGGTCACCAGTGAGACTGATGGTATAAATGTGGGGCGTTAATCGCGATTCGTACGTCTTGACGGCCTGTAATTGGGTCATGACAGCTGGATCTGTATTGATTTCAAGATAGAACTGACAGTGATCTTCATGCGTCCCCATAAAGCCACCGTGGGTAAATGAGGCTAATGAGTAACCATGCGTTGGTACCCGGAGGATTTCGGTGAATTTGGCTTGCATTTCAGTTAGTGTTCCAGCTAGGACGTTAGCACCGATAGCTGTAAATTGAGGGGCGTTAGTGAAATCAATAGTGAACTTACGGTAGAAGTCGTTCGCCCGTTGAACAGTTGGATTCATGCTTTCAATCAGAAAACTGAACTCGTCTAATTCTTGATTGATTGCTAATTCGGTTAACCGTGCTTGAAGGGCAGCACTGCGGACGGCAAGCAACATTAAAGTGAGCACGATGGCTTGAAAGCTTAGTGTAATATAGGGCACTGATTCTTTGCCAGTTAGTAAGTCACAAGTTGCATCGGCCATTGCGGTCAGAGCAGTCGATTTTTGATTAGTCACGATAATGACATGAGCTTGACTGGCCGTGTGGGCTTTTTCGATTGCCGCTTGCATGGTTGGATCATCATCTTTTAGAGAAATCCCGATAACAACATCGACACTGGGATCAGCTTCCTCATAAGTGACGTAGAGGTCGGCCGCAGCAATGGTCACTTGGAGGGCGGCCGTCTTTTGCATGTATAAGCGGGCGGTGTTGGCGGCGTTGAGTCTTGAACCAGTTGCGAGGATCAACCAGTGTTGTGGATGATCAGGGGTGGCAGTCAAGGCCGCCGTAATCTGTTTGGGATAATTGGTTAACAACCGCTCTAGTACTGGCTGTTCCCGACGAATGTATGAGAGCATGGTCGGATTATTCATCATCATCAAAATCATCAGCTCCTAAAAAAATAGTTATGTATATTAATTTAGCTTTATTGTAAACGTAAATGAACTTATAGTCAGCAAAAGAATGTTTAAAAATATGACTGTTGATTAATCGTAGCGGGTCCGCTTTAAATCAAAGGCGACTGCTCGCAAATCATCATAAAAGACGACTTAACGGCCAACAGTTTTATTCACGGGCTTGCCATTATCGGAACATGTTGCGTTTCAATGTACGCAGAACAACATCCTAATCAGCATTCTGGTTAGATGGCGTCACCAGTAAGGGACCTTGTCGCAAATCGTATGCCGTTCATTTAAAATGCCAGCGCTGTTTGTGGCAGACCCGACATTGATTTAGGTGAATATTCATGTCTAGTTCTAAGTTCATTGTACCAATCATTTATGATAATTAGGGCTTGCATGTAACTGAAAAGGCTGGTAAAGTAAGGAACAATTTATCAATACAACTAATTGCCTATATAATGCCATGATATGGATGGCGAGTTTCTACCCAGTGCCGTAAACACTGGACTATAAGCGAATTGAGTCGACGGGTCTACACTGCTTAATTTGCCGTGTGGACCCGTTTGCTTTCTCCGTAGGCAGACTGACTAGTGAGGAGAAAATAACGATGACGAAGACAGTTGAAATGGTGATTACTGGTGCACAAGTGTTAAACGTTTATACCCGTGAATTTGAAGCCACCAGTTTGTGGATCGATCACGGCCGGATTATTAGTAACTTGCGTGACGAGCCGTACATAGCGGCCCAGCATGTCGATGCGACCGGTCAGTGGATCGTTCCCGGCATGATCGATGCACATGTGCATATGGAGAGTTCGATGGTGGCACCTAGCGAGTTGGGAAAAGTCTTACTACAGCACGGCGTCACGACAATTGCGACTGATCCACATGAACTTGCCAATGTTGCGGGTATTGCTGGCATTCAGTACCTAATTGATGATGCGCGCCAAACACCACTAGATGTCTGTTTTATGCTACCGTCATCGGTACCGTGTGTTCCCTTTGATGATAACGGGGCAACGCTACATGCTGCTGACTTGCGCCCACTTTACCAACAGTCGGAGGTTCGGGGACTGGCGGAAGTAATGGACTATGGGGCCGTTGCGCGTGGTGATACTGACACCCTGGCTAAAATTAGTGATGCCTATGCGTATGGCTATCATGCGGATGGTCACGCTGCCGGTTTGAATGCGCACCAGCTCAATGTGATGCGCAATGCGGGACTGGATACTGATCATGAATGTATGACAGTGGCGGAAGCACAGGATCGTGTGCGGGCTGGTATGGCTGTTTTCTTGCGTGAAGGGACGGTTGAACGCGATGTTTTGCCGACGATTGGTGCAGTGACCGAAGCTAATGCTAGCCGGTTTGCTTTTTGTACGGATGATAAGACGATTAGTGACTTGCTCACAGAAGGGTCGATTGATTATAACGTGCGCCTAGCGATGCAGAGCGGGATGCGTCCTGAACTTGCCTACACATTGGCTAGTCTCAACGGCGCGATGGCGCATCGTTTAAGTGATCGAGGCAGTCTGTCAGCCGGGCAGTTGGCAGATTTAGTGGTCTTAGATGATCTCGAACACGTTAGGATTGCGCGGACGATGAAGCGGGGACAGTGGATATTACCAAGCACGACAAAACCATTGCCGTTTACTGCAACGCGTGTTCAGCACCATGCACAACTAGCCGACTTCCAATTACCACTAGCGACCGGGTTGGCAAATGTAATTGGTGTGCAGCCGAACCATATCGAGACGGATCACTTAACACTCCCGATTGATGCAACGCAGAATTTTGAAGCGGATTGCCAACGTGATATTCTCAAAATGGTTGTCATCGAGCGCCATCATAACACGGGCAAGGTGGGCGTCGGCTTAGTTCATGGCTTCGCACTTAAACAGGGAGCTATCGCTGGTACGGTGGCGCATGATGCTCATAATATTGTTGCGGTCGGAACGTCGGATGCTGCAATTTTACGGGCGGTAGCCCAGATTACCCAAGATAACGGGGGAATTGCGGTCGTTGACGATGAACAAGTGCTAGCGACCATGCCGCTTGCCATTGGGGGCTTGCTGTCTGCAGCGAGCTATCAAAAAGTTGCTGAACAGTTGGCCGAACTTAAACGAGCGTATGAGGTCATTAGCGAGCGGCCACTTAGCTTTGATCCGTTCATTACGCTATCGTTTTTGACATTACCCGTGATTCCAACGTTGAAGTTAACGGCACGGGGGTTATTCGATTACGCGACCTTTGACTTTATTCCAGTTGCGATTCAGGATAACCAGCGCCAAACAGTTTAAGTACAATCGTTCGGTGACTGAAATTAGGCTATGATGTGTCTGCTACTGAACAACGATGTAGTTTAAGGCTTGTGCCGAAATATGTTTAAAGCCCCGCAATAGCTAAACGTTTTAGTTAGCTGCTGCGGGGCTTTTACTGTGGTTTTAATGGGCTAAATGGCTGCTACTGTGAAGCGTCATTAATGCGGGGGTAGCTAATGGGATTGCCACTCTCATAAGCGGGAAGATCAGCGATTCCGCGGTAAACGGCTCGTTCAATCTGCTGCAGCCCGCCGCCATCAGCAATCGTCATTTTAATACCGTAATGCTTGACAGCTTTATTCAGTGTTTTGGAAGTGGCGTGTTTATTCTGATTCTGAATCATGACCACGAGGTCTGCTTGACCGATTTGCCGGTAATAGAAGTTGGTGCTATTACTGTGTTTAAAAGCATCAATCAATAAGGTGTGCCCGTTGTGCTCATCAATGAGTTGCGTGATCTGTGTTCGGCGCGTACCAACGTCGCCCATGACGATGGCAACTGTTTTTTCGTGCAGATCAAAGTCTAAGGTGCGCAGCGTCACTGGCACGGTGGTTGTGTGGATAGTAGCCTTTTTAGCTGGTTTGGCTGCTTTATTCGAGGTCGGTTGACTCGAGCTATGATGAACGTAACGAATAACCACCTTCTCAGGCCGCTCCTTATACCAAGCCAGGTCGACTAATTGACCATTACTGATGCGCTGATATTGCGCTTCTTGACTAGTGAACGTAACATCGTTCATTGCCGGATTGAGCGACGATAAGGTTGTGCCGTTATAATCTTGTTCGATGTGATAAGTATCATCGGTGTCTTGATAATGAACAACGAAAAATGGTGCGACAGTAATCGGATCCGCTGTAGTAGCGTGACTAACGATTTTATCAATATAAGGTTGTCGATGTTGCCGTAAATTTTGTTCTAACAGGACCTGATCATCGTGGTGAATCACCAGTTGTCGGGCCAAAATTTCATCGTAGTGGTAGCGTGGTGTGACGGTCGGATCATTGGGGTCGACTAAATCAAAACCCTTTAAATCGCGCTTTACTTGCATGATTGTTTGCCCATTGGATTGTGCAGAAGTTGTTTTGACGGATGATGATGAATCTTCCGCGTTTGCTTGCGTAGCGTGGCCGCTGGTCTCATTGTGTGCGTTACTAGTGGCTAGTCTAGCTATGCGTGTATTATCCGAATCTACGATGGTATCAGGATCAAGCGCCAGGTTTAAGATTTCCTGAATCGCTTTGGCACCCTTTGCGAGGCCTTCATCGGTAGGTTGAATCATGGTCAATGTTCGGGCAATGGCGGTACGATAATCGCGATATTTTTTCAAATTAGGACCTCCGTTATTATTTAGTAAATTGGTCAGCGCAGACATGGTTCTGTGCTGACCAAAAAGATATTTGGTACAGGGTCAGGTCATAACCAACGATATGTATGTGTTAATACCACGAGCCAAAATGATTGTGTTATGCTGGTTTAAAGAACCAAGTAGGTCATCAATTGCCAGTACTTATCAACTATTGTGCCATAGATTGTGGCTGGACGGGTATAAAAAAACAATAAAAACGAGTTAGTGAAGTTTTTTCAAGATTAGCTGAGCTTTAGCGCAAGTATTGGCTGATTGGAACAATGGTAATTGTTGTGAAAGGTCGGCTTACTAACACAGCAATGGTCAATTGAATTGGCTTTACGGGTGATTACTTATAAAATGATATAGCGGCTATCAAACGACAACGAGTGCGTTGACTTGTTTGTGGATTGCAATAGTCGAACATCACATTCAGGATAAGTGGGAATGAAGTTGGAGGCGCAGCAGATGGCAACAGTTAGATTTGAGAATAAACGGGTCAATATGAGCAAACTCAGTCAGTTTGGATTTGAACCCAATCAGAATGGTCAGTATCAGTTCCGAACTTTAATTATGCAAGGCCAATTTGAAATGATAATCGAGTTGAACACTGATGGCAGTCTGAACACGATATTAACGGATACGACGACTAGTGAAGTATATGTTTTACACCTGACATCCCAAGTCCATGGTCAATTTGTAGGTCAAGTAGCGCAGGCCTATCAAGATGTTTTATACAACATCGAACAGCATTGTTACGATAATGACGTCTTCCAATCGACCCCGGAGCGTAAGCTGATTGCGCAAGTCAAAGCTGTTTATGGTGACAATCTTGAGTTCTTGTGGCCTAAATTCCCACAAAACGCGGTTTGGCGACGCTCAGACACGCACAAATGGTATGGCGCATTATTGACGGTAACTTCCGATAAACTGGCGTTGCCGGGCGCAACACATGTTGTGACGGTATTAGATTTGCGAGCGCGCCCAGAAGACTTATCTATGCTGATTGATGGACAACATTATTTACCGGGCTATCATATGAATAAGAAACATTGGTATTCAATTTTGCTTGATGATGTGGTACCACTTGCCACGATTATGGACGACGTAAAAGTTAGTTATATGTTGGCCAAGTAGGCTTTGAATGCGAGTGGTCGGTCTCACCCTAAACCGAAGCATTGAGCATTAACTAAAAAATCGTTCCCAAGAAGACATCTGGGAACGATTTTTTTGATTAATGATTGGTAAAACCATCGTTAGTGACTATTAGATTGAATAATTAGCGCGAGGCATGGTGCCGACTGCGGTACCAATCGAAGGCGAGCGTTAATAGCATGTAAGCAAAATCAACGAGAATTGCTTCTTTTAGTGGTACGTTGAGTAAAACGACTGAAACGAACGTTAAAACAACGACAAAAGTCAGTGCCGATTGTGCCCATCGTAAGAGCCATTCTGGCATGGTTAGCTCACATCCTTTGTTATGGGAGTTGTGGTTGTTGATGAGACTGATGATTGTGGCCGATCCCGTAATGCACGTAGCGCCCAAAGAATTGAGACCGTATCAACAACTTCTTGAAGCATAGCGCCAAAGAGTGCCGGAATGATACCAGTGCTGGCAATCAACATCAAGATTGTACAGATAGCAATCCCAATCCAAACGGCTTGTTTAGCCACTTGCATGGTATCTTTAGCAATGCGCACCGCCGTGACCACGCGACTGAGATCGTCTTTTAAGATGACGACGTCGGCCGATTCACTAGCAGCAGTTGAGCCATGGGCGCCCATGGCAATGCCGACGTCAGCAACAGCCAAGGAAGGCGCGTCATTAACACCATCACCAACCATGATAACGGGGCGTTCGGCCGCTGGTACAGCCTTTAAGTGGGCAATCTTATCTGCGGGTAGGAGGTCGGCAGCAACGGTATCGATACCGACATCGGCGGCAATATGATCAGCAATTGCCTGTTGGTCGCCAGTAAGCATCATGACGTTTTGAACGCCCTCAGCGTGGAGTGCTTTAAGCGTGGCGGCTGCTTCGGGGCGGACATTGTCAATAAACGTGATGTAACCCGCGTACTGGTCATCGATGCCGACGTAGATAGCAGTGGTAGCAAGTGGCTTGGCGGTTGTAGTCGGTGCGACGAATTTAAGTTTGCCCACTTTGACCTGTTGCTGCTCAATCGTTGCCGTGACCCCATTACCCGTTACTTCTGCTAATTGTGTTGCCGGGCTGAGGCTAGTGGCACTCGCATACTTGACGAGTGAGCGGGCCAGGATATGACTTGAGTTTTGTTCAGCGCTCGCTGCGAGGTGCAAGATTTGTTCGGCAGTAAAACCAGACTGAGGAACAATTTGGTTGACTGTTAATTGACCACTGGTAATGGTCCCCGTCTTATCAAACGCGGCGGACTTAGCCGTAGATAACTTCTCCAACATGTTCCCAGTCTTGACCACGATTCCGTTCCGACTAGTTCGGCTCATCCCTGAGACGAGTGCAACGGGTGCGGCGAGAATCAGCGGGCAAGGGGAAGCCACTACGAGGACTTCTGCAAATCGGTGGGGATCCCCGCTGAATGCCCAAGCTACTCCGGCAATGACGTATGCTACCAGGGTGAATGGGACTGCATAGCGATCGGCCAGCCGTACGAATTTGGCTGGTCGTGATTCGGATTCTTTAACCAATTTGACTAACTGTTGGTATTGACTATCAATGGCTAATTTATCAACAACCATTGTAACGGCACTATCGCCGTTGACCGCACCAGACATAATGTCATCGCCAACGTGCTTGTCGACTGGTTTAGATTCACCCGTCAATGAAGATTCATCAAAGAGTGCCGTTCCTTGAATAAGGTGACCGTCTACTGGAACTAGCTCACCAGGTTTGACGACTAGCTGATCACCAATTTGGACATCTTCAACGGCAATATCTGTTAATTGGCCGGCGACTGAGCGGTGGGCAATACGTGGTGAATTATCGAGCAAGGCTTTCAATTCGGTATTCGCTCGTTTGGCCGCATAATCTTCTAACGAGTCACCCCCAGTGAGCATAATTAGAACGACAAGGCTAGCCCAATATTCGCCGACAGCTAGTGTTGCCACAATCGCCGTAATTGCTAATAAATCAACCCCGTACTTACCTGAACGTAAGGTTTTGATCATCTCAACTAACATTGATAAGGCCATAAGTGACCCCATTAATGTAATGATGATTTGTGCTGCCAATTGGTAGTGCAAACCAAACTGTAAAACAACCGCAATGATACCGACGCTGACCGTTAAAATTAATTTATAGTAGTGCCGCATGCAGTTCCCCTCCTTTTAGATGATAACGTTTTTTAACTTGTTACAAGAATAACATGAAATCGGTTTAATTGAAACAGATAAGAATGATTCTAAACTAAAAACTAATTATTACGAAAACTTTTAAAAAGTTTCAGAAAAAATATGGGTGTAAAACTCGTCTAATCCTTGACGGGTTAGGCCTCGACGGCTCAAAATGGTTGATTTTACTTCTGATTTAATACTAGTATACTTATAAACGAACATCAGATATCAGAAAATACTGAAATCAGCATTTGTATAAGCCAACGTGCGCTGTGCAGGTGGTAACTTGTTACCCGGTACTAAGCGCTTTTTTGGTGCACCAAGCAATTAATCTAACAGTTGTGCGGTGGGCTTATCTGGTGATTCAAGGGGGTTATCTATTAGCAAGAGCAGTGTAACCATTAATCGTTACGTGGTGTGACGACGGTCGTGTGCTAAAGGCACGATGGTAATAGAAACACTAGCTAAACAAGATGAACACCAACGTCGATTAAGCAATTAAAAATCATTTGTCAGTATGGCGTTGTCCGGATTCAACCAACGGAAAGAAGGAAATTCTGCTACTGATTTTGAGTTAGCACAAACAGAATGCGGATGACAATGCCGGTCAAACCTGATACAGTCAGGGTGCTGAGTGCTCCGAGGATTAACTCGGAGGGGTGTACCGATTGCTAGTCGGAAATTTACGCGTGGGGACTACCATTGCTGGTAGGAAGAACCACGAATTTGATCTAAATATAGAGAGTATATGCTCAGTAGCAGGTTTATTATTTTAAAAAGTAAGAATATTGATTGGTGGGTCTATTTACCAACAATTGGGCTCTTTGCGGCGGCTTCCGTTGTTTTATTAATGGGGGGCCATTCGCTGGAGACGAGTTTAAGTGGCATCTTGAACTGGCTCACAAATAACATGAGCTGGCTTTATATGTCGGTATATGTGATCACTTTTATCTTTTTCATTTACTTAGGGTTTAGTAAGTTAGGGAAAACCAAACTTGGTGATCCTGATGACAAACCAGAATTTTCAACGTATCACTGGGGCAGTATGGTTTACGCGACCGGGATCGATGCCAGCATTTTAATGTTGAGCATGGTTGACCCGTTACGGTACCTCCAAAGCCCTTCATTCGGCGTCAAGCCGTTTTCAACTTCTGCATATAATTATGCGCACATGCTGGGACAATTTAATTGGGGACCAATGGCGTGGATGATGTTTGCGCCAGCCACGATTGCAATTGCCTATGCAATGTATGTTAAACACATCAAGGTTCAGCGGCTCAGTGCCGCAATTTCAGTACTACAAGGTCCTGGTAAGGGTAAGCAAATTGCCCGGAACACGATTGATTTTCTCGTTATTATTGGGATTATGGGTGGTGTTGGTACTTCAGTCGGGATGGAAATCCCTGTCATTTCAAAAGTTTTGAGTGCCGTTACCGGGATTGCCGATACGATGACTTTAAAGTTAGGGTTATTTGCCTTATTATTCGTAATCTTCGCCATGGCTGTTTTCAATGGCTTGAAGAAGGGGATCGGTCGACTAAGTGCTGCCCATGTTTGGTTAGCGATTGGCTTCTTAATCGTTGTTTTAATTGTTGGCCCAACTTTGTATATTTTAAACTCAGAAACTAATAGTATTGGCTTGTTTGTCAATAAGTTTATTACGTTGAGCACGAATACTGCACCAAATGGTCACGCAACGGCCATGCAACGGCAGACGATCTTCTACTGGGGCTGGTGGTTATCCTTTATGCCAGTCATGGGCTTATTCATTGCCCGGATTTCTCGGGGCCGGACGATTCGTCAGGTACTCGGTGGTATGTTGCTATGGGGCTCATTAGGTTGTGTCAGTTTCTACGCCATCTTGGGTGGTTATGCCTTATACTTGCAACGGATGGGCATCGTTAACTTAGTTCATATCTTAAATACGCAAGGACAAGCCGCTGTGATTGCAGCAGTATTGTCGACCTTACCATTGAAGATGATTATGCTGGCTTTGTACTGCCTATCTTGCTTTATTTTCTTAGCAACGACGGTATCTTCATTTGCCTTCATTACCTCGTCATTTACTAGTAAAAAGTTGGCCGCGGGGGAACAACCAAGTCGTTTCAATCGGATGAGCTGGGTCGTTATCTTCCTAGTCTTCTCATTGGGGCTTGTCACGGTCGGTGGCTTTGAATCGATTCAGTCCATCTGTGCGATGTCTGGCTTCCCATTAACGATTGTCGCGCTCGTCTTACTGTACTCGATCCATCACGACTTAACGACTGATCCAGTCAAGGAAGCTGCGAAAGCCAATGCCAAAGCAGCTGAATTAGCACGCCGGAAACGGCTAGCACGTGACGTTGAAATCACAACTAAAACTGACTACGCACGCGAACGGCGTACTGCACGGAAACGTGAAACGGAAGCCGATTAGCGCTACTCAGTTGAACTAAATATATCAATTAAACTAGGCTCGTATTATGGATTTCCATAATACGAGCCTTTTAAGATTGGCCCACCTGTTTGAAATAATGGTAGAAAGATGCCTTTATTTAAAGTCAACAGCCACCAGCTTAGGCCCGCTGGAAACAGTTCCGGTTAGCGTAAACCTGCTTAGTTCGTTCGTCCTACGCCGCTCTCCAGGCATTTCTGCCAATTGCTGGAACGCGGTGGACACAGATTTAAGTCGAAGACCACGTCTTAAATACTGGTCTTCTACTAACCAAGCCAAGGACGCTTGCTAAGTGGAATTTCACCGCTGAGCATTGGCCGAAACGCCTTCCATTCGGGACAGTATTCGAATGGTGGACGAAGATATACCCAACTTTTGATGAATTTGTCATTGTTCTCCATAAACAGTAATTTTATTAATCAACTGTTAGGTCGAAAAGATATTGGGATAGCTCGCTATTTCGGAATTACTATAGTAATAATAGAACACCTCAACAAAGTGGTTAGGGTAACCCTAACGTCTCGTTTAAAGTTCCGGTATCAAAATAGCCAACGACCAATTGTGCCGAGTTAAGTGGCCGTTCATCAGCCATTCGAGCGGCTTACCGAAACGTGTTCGGTGCCACTAAAGTCTGTGCTTGCTATGCCAACGGACAAATGCCCAAACCGCATTAATCCGTTGGCTAGACAATGCTCGGCTTCAACCCGTGGCTTGAGACTGGAGGGGCTGGGTGACAATGCTCAGTAGCCAAATTATTCTTAGTCGGAAGTGATTTCCTTCCGGCTTAGAATAAGACTCGTATTTGAGATGACGCGGGTTATGCGTTAGCTCAAATCGATGTCGGCTGCGTTCCAGCAATTGTCACCCAGCCCCGGAGGTCGGAATAGGACGCTCACCGGCTGACGAACAGAAAACCAACCCTAAAAGGCATCTTTCTACCATAATTCAGGTGGGATGGATTAGAATGATAGCGATGATAGTAAAGGGAGGATTGGCTATGGCGATTAGTAATGGGCATGTTAGTTTTAAGCGGCCGGCGTGGTTGGGAGATTCGATTACGGCGAATAATGGGTTGGCGACGGTGCATTATCATGATATTTTGGCGGCTGATTGGGATGTCGAGCGGAGCGATAATTTGGGAATCTCTGGTTCAACGATTGGGAGTCGCTACGATGCGATGGCGATGCGCTATCAAGCTATTCCTGAAGATGCTGATTTTATTGCTGTCTTTGGGGGCGTCAATGACTATGGTCGGGATCAGCCGTTAGGGCAATACGGTGATTGCGATATGACGACATTTTATGGCGCGTTAATGATGTTACTGACGGGATTACAGACGAATTGGCCGACCGTGCCGAAGTTATTTATTTCAGCAATTCATATTGGCTCTGATTTTGGGGGCAGTTTTAGTGCGGTGACTAATGGTCTCGGGTATCGTCAGTCAGATTATGAAGCAGCGATTGCCCAGATGACTGCAGACTATGGCGTCCCACATTTGAGCTTGTACCGTGATGCGGGAATGACATTTGCGATTCCCGCTCAAGCGGCCATTTATTCGGTGGATACTTTGCATCCGAACAATGCCGGTCATCGCGTGATTGCACGCAAGCTGCAGTCGTTTTTGGATAGCCACTTTTAGGTTGGTCTAGTCAGTAATGAATGGCACAGTTGATCGTAAATAAAAGCAGCAGCACGCTAATGAGCGTACTGCTGCTTATCTGAATCTAGGTGTCAAAACGGGCTACTTGGCTTTTTTCTTAGTCTTGGGCCCTTGTTTATGCTTCTGCTCGCGCAGCAAGTCTTTGAAGGTTTCGATTTCCGTAGTGTGCTTAGCCATCCATTCCTTGTAGTTAGAATGGGAGTCGGTATCGCTGATTTTAAGGCCGGTTTCTAACCAGAATAAAGCTTCGGTTAGGGAACCGAAATTATGAAACCAGAGTGTGTGGCCGTTGTCAGAGTCCATGGCAACGTAAGACTTGTAGTGGGGCGTTAAAAAGGTATGTTTAACAATTTTGAATGCGGCCCGGCGACGAGTTAATTTGTAATCCGGCAAGATATAGCGGCCAGGATGGGCCAGATGTGGGACAGAGTTCTTACGTTGTTCTTTATATTCAGTCAACATCGCTTTAGCGCGTTCGGGACTGATGAGGGTGATATCAAATTTTGGCATAGCAGGGCTCCCCTTGGTGAATAGCAGTATGGTTAATTATAGTAGTCAAATAATAATACTTATACTATAATGATAGCGCAATTTTATGAAAATTCGAAATATAAAAACCTGAAAATTAGGGATTTTCCCTTTCTTACAGTAAATTTAAGTAAAACTAATCGGAGGTTTGATTATGAGTACAGCACCCCTCAGTTCATTTGAAAAAAATATTCCGGCGGTAACCGAATTGTTAGCGGTTGATGCTGAATTGCAAACGTTCTTTGTGGCTTTGACACCTGGTTATCAGCGCGAATGGGCCCGCTTTATTTTTGGAACTAAGGCACAAGCAACTAAGGAACGGCACATTGAAGTTATGAAGACGGTTTTTCGAGCTGGCTATAAATCTAAGCGAGCGTATGATAGTCGGCCGGATAAATAGGTGGATTTTGGCAATTTGAAATACGGTGACGGATTGCGATTAAGAATTGGGGTGTAGCCACCAAGATCTAAGCGGGTCTGGGTCCTGATTTGGTCTAATTGCTGTCAATTCTGTGGCTAGCAGGCCTTGTGAGTGCCTCTAAAGCCTGCAATTCTGCTTCCCGAGCATTAAGCGTGGCCTCAATTGCTACGCTGAGCGTGCGCTTCAACCGGCTTAAACGGGGAATGTCTAGACTGACATCATCACCATAAATTGTTTCCAGCGGTGTCCACCAGACGGGACCGGGGTTGGGCGTATCACCGTTATGGCGAGGAAATAAGTGCCAATGAACATGCGCATCACCATTCCCGAGTAGTTCAATGTTCATTTTGTCTGCATGAAAGGCCTGCGCACAAGCTTCCTGGACGATACTCATCTCTTCAAGTTATCGTAACTTCTCGTGTGCCGGTAAATGATGTAATTCGGTAACGTGATGTTTGGCTAAAAAGAGCGTGTAGCCTTCAAAGTACTGGCTATCAGCAAGGACCACGTAGCCCGTTGTGAGTTCGTAAACGAAATAAGGATTCTGATGTGCCTGAATTAGTTTGATTCGTTCACAGATCGTGCAAGTGGATGTCATTCGCTCGCCTCCTGAGTCTTGGTAAGATTAAGTATACGCGTAGATGTGGTGAGTACATCAAAAATGTTAGTGAAACGTCTAAAAAACGACGACCTGAAAATCAATCCTGATTTGGGGTCGTCGTTTTGATTGTAAAAACTAATCGTCAATTCTGTTAGGTCGATCGTGATTAAGGTAAATCGTTGCCAGCTGCAAAGTAAATGTCGTACCATTCTTGCCGAGAAAGCGTAACGTCTGCTCCAGCAGCATTTTGAGCTAGATGTTCCGGATTCATCGTACCAAGGATGACTTGGAAGTGGGCTGGGTGCCGGAGAATCCATGCGGTCGCAATAGCTGATTTAGTGACCTGTTTCTCATCGGCGAGTGCTTGCATGGCATTATTAAGTTCTGGAAACTTCGGATTGTCTAAGAAGATACCCGCGAAGTTACCGTATTGATAAGGCGACCAAGCTTGAATCGTCATCTTATGGAGCCGTGAGTATTCGATCATCTCGCCGTCGTGGTTAAGACTACGTTCGTCCTGCATGTTCGTGTGCAAGCCAAAGTCGATCGCACCGGTATGCATGATACCAAATTGGAGTTGGTTGATGATGAGCCGTTGGTTTAGTGCCGCTTGAAGCATGTCAACTTGCATGGGATTGAAGTTAGAGACGCCAAAGTGGCGCACCTTGCCGCTAGTTTGCAACTTGTCAAAAGCGGCAGCAACTTCTTCGGGTTCCATCAGGGCGTCCGGTCGATGGAGGAGGAAGGTGTCGAGATAATCAACACCTAAGCGTTGAAGCTCGCCATCCACGGCTGCCAGTATGTGCTGTTTGGAAAAGTCGTAACGCTTGCCAGGAACAATGCCGCCTTTTGACTGAATATAGAGCTGATCACGCGATACGTGAGCCTGCTTGAGTGCTTGACCGAAGATGGTCGATGATTGACCACCACCGTAGATATCAGCTGAATCAACGTAATTGATGCCTAAATCAGCAGCGGTATCGATAACCTTGGTGGCTTGGGCGACGTCCAAAGCGTCCATGCGCATGATGCCAAGTGCCACGCTGGAAGCTTGAATATTGCTGTGACCTAAATTAATCGTTTTCAAAACTAAAGTCCTCCTCAATGTGCAACTTGATTTAAATTCAGTATACGGTTTTCGTAAGAGGATGTAAACGGTTACGTCTGGTGCCGACTGTTGGTAAATCTGATTTTAGAGCAAAAAAATAGAACCCAAGGCTTCTCTGCTTGAGTTCTACTTATGAGGAATAATCCTGATTAGCAATGAAAAATTGTTCAGTGTTAATATGATACACCTTCATGCTATTCAATTTTACGCGTGTCCAACTTCTAACGGACTAACCCGTATTTATTGTAACTATCTGCTATAGTCGATCTAAAGTAAGGTTGTTACTTGATTGCGACTCGTTAGACGGGTTTTAACGAAAGTCAAACTCGCGTTTAAAACTTGGGAATGTCTTCGTAACAGACATGCACCTCCGTTTAAACTTTGTAATACCTGAGTCTACAAATGGAACTGGTAATGTGGAACTAACAACTGGTCATCGGAGACACCTGTTTCCAACTAAAACTTAGTTAAAATCTGTTCGTCATTCTAATGCCAATTAATTCTTTGCGGTTATCGTTTATCTAAGGGTCAACGTTCAGTCATCCAACGTAAATCTCACGACACTCGCTAGACCGATAACGCTTCACGGCGCTTAAAACGGTTTCGATAACGACCCAAACTGTGATACTAGCTGTCTAACATTACAGCGACAGCCAAACTCTTTTGAGAAGCTTTGCTAATCGAGGATTAATTCCTTTCCTCACTTAGTATAATAGCATAAACCGCAAACGCTTACAACAAAAACAACCGCGAATTCGCAATAAAAATCAATAGTGACTCAAAACGCTGCTATATCGGGGATTATAGTAAATTTTTTCGAGAAATAGTCGCATGATTTGCTGATTGACCGATCGTTTGAAAAGTCGGCTAATTAGCGCTAATAATTGATTGAATATGGGCTGACATACGGTACAATAGAAGTAGACAAGAAAGCGCTTTATATAACGATGACGTGTATCAAGTGTGGTGGCACTTATACCGCGAAACGTTGGCGTGATTAATCAGTGAATTCAAGCTGGTATGGAAGGACGAGATACGATGACAACAACGTTTAAAGACCGGGCCTTCGAGGCGCTAGGACATGTCATTGACCCTGAATTAGGAATTGATCTAGTTAACTTAGGGTTGATCTATGATGCACAATTGACGGCGGAAGGAACCGCTGAAATTACCATGACGTTGACCATTGCGGGCTGTCCTTTGACCGAATGGTTGGCTAAGGACATTCACGATGAACTGATCAAATTACCAGAAGTTAACAATATCGAGATTGAGATTGTGTGGGAACCTGCTTGGAACGAAAGTATGATGTCCCGCGAAGCTCGAATGGAACTAGGCATTCATAGTTAGTGGCCGGCCTGTTCGCAGCCAGTCCAAGGGCTGACGGTCATTGGATAGGGCATGATTAAGGAAAGACGTTGCTGGTTTGCTCGCGGCGCCTTTTTTGCGTGCCACTGTACTAATTCCGGCCAGCAATACGTGCATGCGTCGAGCCAGCAAAAAAACACCAGTGACACAACCATCCGTAGACGATTGTAACGCTGGTGTTTTAGTCATGCTAGAAATGCCGATTTAAAGTTTTGGCAATGGCATCCATGTCTTGTACCCGTTGTAATCAGCAGTGTGCAGTAGCTTTTCGGCATTTGCCACCCGATCTTGGGTTGGAGACTCGATTCCTTCAAGCCGGTACTTGATCTTCATTTCATGATATTTTTTAACGCCCAAAGTATGGTACGGCAATACTTCGACTTTTTGAACGACGTCGTTTGGAATCTTAGCAATGTAATCGCCGAGTTTCTTCAAGTCTTCATCGTAATCAGTCCGTTGGGGAACCAGGACGTGACGAATCCACATATCATCGTGGTGTTGGGCCATGTACTGAATCATATCCAAGATATTTTCGTTCCCATACTGGGTCAACTGCTTGTGTTTGGCAGAATCGATGTGCTTAATGTCGACCAACGAAATGTCCGTGACCTTCATTAGACGTTCGAACTTGTCAAAGAAAGGTTGTTCTCGGGTAAAAGGCTGTCCAGAGGTATCCAGACAAGTACTGATATTCATCGCCTTGGCTTTTTCGAATAAGTCTAAGATGAAGTCGATTTGTACCAGTGATTCACCACCACTGACTGTGATGCCACCCGTCTTGCCCCAGAAAGCCCGGTATTTAGCCGCGTCTTCGAGAATCTCGTCGGCCGTCATTTGATCGCCAACGTTGAGTTTCCAAGTATCAGGGTTGTGACAGTATTGGCAACGCATGTGGCATCCTTGAAGGAATGCCACGTAACGGATACCTGGTCCGTCAACGGAGCCAAACGTTTCGATGGAGTGAACGTAGCCTATCAAAGGCTCTTTTGCCGCCTCTTGCGTTGTTGAAACTTGTTTGTTTTCCATGAGCCTTTCGCCTTCTTAACTATTAAAGATTAAATGTTACATTGATTCGAAGAATGTCCGTGAAATAACGTCATCTTGTTGTTCCTTGGTTAAATCTGCGAAGTAGACACAGTAGCCAGAAACCCGAACCGTTAATGTTGGGTATTCTTCAGGGTGTTTCTGAGCATCAATCAAAGTGTCTTTATTGAAGACGTTGATGTTCAAGTGCATCCCATCGTTCTTCATGTAACCGTCTAACATGTTTACTAACGTGTCTTTCCGTGATTCGAGGTCATGGCCTAACGTGTTAGGGGTAACGCCGAACGTGTTGGAAATCCCGTCAGTTGCGTAACGGTATGGTAATTTGGCAGTTGAAAGAAGTGAAGCTAATGCACCACTCTTTTCAGCACCGTATGCAGGGTTAGCACCTGGTGAGAATGGTTCGCCTTTTTGACGGCCATTTGGTGTGGTACCAGTGTTCTTACCATAAACAACGTTGGAGGTAATCGTCAAAACAGAAGTTGAAAGTTTGGCATTCCGATAGAGGTGATGCGTGTTCATCTTGCTGTATAATTCTTTGACTAACCATTTAGCAATGTCATCAGCGCGATCGTCATTGTTCCCATAACGTGGGTAGTCATTGTCGGCTTTGAAGTCAACGGCGATACCACGTTCGTCACGAATTACTTTAACGTGACCATACTTGATAGCTGAGATTGAATCCGCGGCATGTGATAAGCCAGAAATCCCAGTTGCAAAGGTCCGATCAAGATCAGTATTCTTCAAAGCTAATTGGGCAGCTTCATAGTAGTACTTATCATGCATATAATGAATTGCATTCAGTGAGTTCACGTAAGTGTCAGCTAACCAATCCATTTGCTTGTCTAATTTCTTCATGAATTCGTCGTAATCGATGTATTCTGAAGTAATTGGTTCGTAAGCAGGGCCAACTTGATCTCCAGCAATTTCGTCGCGGCCACCATTGATGGCATAAAGAATCGCTTTGGCTAAGTTTGCCCGGGCACCGAAGTACTGGATTCCATCAGCAATTGGTTGTGCGGAAACACAGCAAGCAATGCCATAATAATCGGTACCCCATTGTACCCGCATCAAGTCATCATTTTCATACTGAATGGTTGAACTGTCGATTGAAACTTCAGTTGCGTAACGTTTGAAGTCTTCTGGTAAGCGGTCTGACCATAAAATCGTGATGTTTGGTTCTGGTGCGGCGCCCATGTTGTCCAAAGTCTTTAAAATCCGGAAAGCGGTCTTAGTCACATGGTGTTGACCGTCGACGCCTAAACCACACATTGATAAGGTTGCCCAGATTGGGTCACCAGAGAAGAGAGAATTGTATTCTTCAGTACGGATGAACCGAACCATCCGTAGTTTCATGACGAATTGATCAATTAATTCTTGAGCTTGGCTTTCGTCCAGAACACCATTGTCCAAGTCACGTTGGATGAAGATGTCCATCGTTGTATCAATCCGGCCAACGGACATTGCAGCGCCGTTTTGGGTCTTGATAGCAGCTAAGTAAGCGAAGTACATCCATTGAATAGCTTCTTGAGCATTAGTTGCAGGCTTGCTAATATCGTAGCCATAACTGGCAGCCATCTTCTTCATATCTGCTAAAGCACGGTATTGATCTTGAACTTCTTCACGGAGGCGAATAACATCATCAGTCAATTCACCATCACCAATGTGGGCAAAGTCATTAGCTTTGTCTTCCATTAAACGATCGATCCCATAAACAGCGACCCGTGGAAGATCAGGAATGAGACGGCCACGTGCGTATGCATCTGGTAGTCCGGTGATGATCTTGTAGTGACGTGCTTTCCGCATGTCAGGAGTATAAACATCGAAGACGCCTTGGTTATGAGTCTTGCGATATTCAGTGAAAATCTTGTCGTTTTCTTCATCAGGGGTATAACCGTATGATTTCAAAGCGTCATCAGCCATTCGAATACCACCAAATGGCATGAAGGCCCGCTTCAAAGGCTTGTCAGTCTGGAGACCAACAATCTTTTCGAGATCTTTTTGAATATAACCAGGGCCGTGTGAAGTAATCGTTGCAACGACTTTAGTATCAGCATCCAACACACCACCAGCGGCACGTTCTTGTTTCTTTAATTCTAAGACTTTGTCATTCAAGGTCTTAGTAGCGGCTGTTGGTCCGGCCAGGAAGCTTTCGTCGCCATTGTACTGTGTGAAGTTATTTTGAATAAAATCACGAATGTTGATTTCTTCCTGCCAGTGCCCGCCTTTGAAACCTTTCCAAGCTGCTGGTTTTGTTGTCTTTTCTGATGTAATCATTTTCTCGCCTCCATAATTTGAATCCAATCAAATGATTGATAAAATTCTATATTTGAATCATAACATTTTTTGCTGGATTTGTAACCGCTTTCAGGTGATTTATTTCACGTTTGGGTTATTTTTTTGCAATCTATTATTGAAAAGTTGACTATTAACGTTGATATAACAGTACTTACATAGCTAGATAGGCATTGGTAATTCACTTAATTATATTTAGAAAACGGCTAAAAACAAGACTTGTTTTGATATATAAGTGGAATATTGTCCATAATGTAACAAGTGTTTAACTAGTTAATTAATAAAAAGTGCAACGAGGTGTGGAGGGTGTTAAAAGCGTTTGCCGTTGATTTTATGAGGAAGTTCGTTATCATAAAGAAGATAAGCAGAAACTAGTGAATGTAGTGAAAGGTGGGCGTAATGCGGATGCTCGAAAAAATTGAACAATATATTGACAGTTGTATTGAAGCTGGCGACATTTATGGGGCGTCGTTTAGCTTGATCACCCCTAAAGGTATCAATCAATACTATCATGGTAAGCAGGGCCGCGATGAGTTTGCCGTGGGCTTAGATCCTGCGATGATTTATGACCTAGCATCGGTAACTAAGGTTGTAGGGACCACGACGAGGATTTTTCAGTTGTTATCGGACCACACGATTCATTTAACGGACTCGGTTGCCCGGTTTTTACCTGGGTTCACTCATCCTGAAATAACGATTAAAAACTTGTTACTTCATAATAGTGGGTTACCGGCAGATATTGATAACCTGGATAAGATGCAACGTGAAGATCTGATCAAAGCGGTTTATGATGCGCCACTCGTCACGGCGCCAGGGACAACGTATGTCTATTCAGACCTGGGATTTATTTTATTGGGATGGATTATTCGTGCGGTTGACGGCTCATTGGCTCGGAGTATTCAAGACCACGTTTGCTATCCACTAGCGATGACCAATACGGGTTATAACTTAAATCGTCCGAAGATTCGGTTTGTGCCGACGGAGTTTGATCCGCGGCGGGGTCAGATTCAAGGACAGGTGCATGATTATAAAGCCTTTTTGTTGAATGGTGAGAGTGGTCACGCAGGCTTGTTCTCAACGCTGACGGATTTATCCGTATTTATTGAAATGATGTTAAACTTTGGTGAATATCAAGGCAAACGGGTGCTGGATGAAAATGTCTTTGACTGGTTAGGCGAGTATGACGAAAATGGCCGGACGTTAGGTTGGGAACGACGTGCGGGACGACATCAATATTTCCATACTGGTTTTACTGGCCCGGCAGTTGCTTTTGATTTGGATCGTCAAATTGGGCTGGTTGTGTTAACAAATCGAGTTTATCCAACTAGTGACAATCAAGTCTGGAACCAAGATCGTAAGCGAGTATTCGATCTGTTTTTTGAATCCTGATGATGGCAGCTTCATTAATAGTTAGTAGTTAAATTAAATAAGCGTCGCAACCTTAAGTGGCTGCGACGCTTATTTAATTACGATTTCATAACAGCTAGAGCGCTGAAGTGTTTGGCACTTGTGGGTGCTAAACAAACGTTGTTTTGCTTTTTGCTTCTATATATACGTTATTTTTGCAACCAGCGAAGTCCGGGAACATGACGTGCAATTTTATAACCAGCGGCACCGATAATGACACCAGCCCAATTTGTGATGACATCATCGATATCAACCCAACGTTTGAGGTTAACCAACCAGTCAAGGATGAATTGTCCCAGCTCGAGTGTTAGCCCCGTAAGAAATCCCAACCAAATAAAACGACGCCAAGGCAAGTCGGGAAAATTCCATGCCAGTAAACCGCCCAATGGAACAGTGAGGAGAACGTTGAGCCAAAATTCAATGTCAAGTTGTTGGAAAGGAATCACGTTCAGCTTAACGGGTCCCCATTGAATATATTGAATAACGAGTTGGGTACCAAAATTGTAACTGGTAGGTGTATAGCAAAAAGCAGTTAAGACCCAGAGAAAGGCAATTAAACTGAGTTGCTTAAAACGCTGGATATTTGTGCGCGCTGATCGCGCACAAGCGTATAGTAGAACAATAAACATTAATGAAATCAAAAAGAATGGTAGCCAAGCTAGCATAATTTAGTCGCTCCTTTAATTAAATAGTATAGAGAAAGAAAGCTGGTTTGACTATTAATAAAAAGAAATTCAGAAAAAGTGTTGACACTTTTTACTTCAATTGGTATATTAGTAAACGTTGCTGCTACGGCAGATGCATCTCACCACCAAATAATTATTGAAATTAGTTGTTGACAATTTCTTCAGTAATTGGTAAGATAGTTTCTGTTGTCGCAACGGCAACTATGACAAATTAATCAAGTTACTTCTTAAAAAAAGTTGTTGACAAGATATTGATTAAGATGTTATAATGATTAAGTTGTGTTAAGCGATTAACACACGGAATTAGATCTTTGAAAACTGAACAAAGTTTCGACGAATCAAATGTGTAGGGTCTCTTGATTTTGAATCAAGAGCAAAACATTTGCGAAGTCAATTCGCTAGCAAATAAATTTTAG